>JBNKVA010000034.1:0-88923 GCA_050298955.1 Pontiella sp. | reverse complement strand
ATGTGCTGGTGGATGAAAGCAACGCGGGCCGGATCTTCTTCAGCCAGGGATCAAAATCGAAGGCCGACATTGAATGGGGACGGAATCCCACCATCACGGCCCAGGCCGACTGCTATGGATGGGATCCGAAGTTCGTGCAGTTCGGCTATGCCGTGAGCGCACCTGCAACGCAGTACGGCACCCTGAAGCTGAGCATCGAATCGAAGTACGACGAGGATTACCCCGTGCAGGTCGAACTGGGCATGAATGACGGGCAGATCTTCGGCACGCTGCTGGAACTGGAACCGGGCAGGCAGGAATACGAAGTGGCCCTGAAAAAACTGAAGCCGGTCGTGCTGGCCCGCTACGACGCCAATCCTTCGTTTCTCCCTGCGCTATCAACGTACGAGGCGCCGAAAACCGGGTTCGACCTGTCGCGCATCGAAAGCCTGCGCTTTACCATCGGCCCCGACCTGAATGAACAGCAGCAGAAGAACGAACTGGGTTTGTCGGTCCAACGGGCCTGGCTGGAGAAATAAAGGACTGGAACATGATTAAAAAACAAACCGCGTTCATCGTGCTGACGACGGCGCTTGTTGCCTTTGCCGCCGCTGCGGAGCAGCCGCCGAACATCCTGTTTGTCTTCATGGAGGACATGGGACTGCAGATCGGCCCCTACGGCGACCACACCGTTCCCACCCCGCGACTCGATGCCTTTGCCGAAGAAGGACTGGTTTTCGAAAACGTCCACTGCACGCAGCCGAGCTGCAGCCCGTCGCGCTCCAGCCTCTTTACCGGCCTCTACCCCCACCAGAGCGGCCACATGGGTCTGGCCAAGTCGGGCGGATTCTACCTGAAACCCGGCATCGAACCCTTCCTGAAGCAATTGAAGGAAAAGAACTACCACACCGGCCGGTCCTACAAGATCCACGTCGATCCCGAGAACCGCATCCAGCAGTATTTCGACAGGAACTATGATTTCCAGCGCTTTAAGGATGACGGCACCAACACCCACGACTTCCGCAAGGCACTCGACTACATGGAGGATTTCCTGGCTACCCGCCCCGAAGGGCAGCCGTTCTTCTACATGGCGCAAACCGCTGACACCCATCGTGATTTTGTCTGGGAGAATCTCGTCGATGAACCGTTTTCTTCGCGCAACGGATATCGAAAAGCCACCCGCGAAAGCGTCAAGCCGCTTCCTGCGTTCGGCAACGACATCGACTTTGGATTTGCCCAGGATGTAGCCGACTACTACAACGCTGTCCAACGCGTGGACGCCTTCTTCGGCGGATGCCTCGATCTGCTTGAACAGCATGGCCTCGCAAAGGACACCATCGTGATCTTTTCCGCAGACCACGGTCCCTGCTACGGACGCGGCAAACTCTCGCTGCACGACTTCGGAACGCATGTGCCGTTTATTGTCCGCTGGCCGGGAAGCCCGCGCATGGGAGAACGCACATCGGCGCTGGTATCGCTCATCGACCTGCCCTCCACCTTCGTGCAGATCGCCGGCGCGGAGATTCCGGAACAGTACAAGGGCAAGTCCATCCGCTCATTGCTTATGGATCCGAAAGCCGACGTCACGTTCCGCGAAAGACTGTTTACCGAATACACCACCCACTGCCCGATCGACGACTATGCCCCAACCCGCGCCATCCAGAACGGACGGTTCAAACTGATTCACAACGTCCTGGCCGGCCAAATCAACTATCCGGCCGACGGAGTCCATGCCGAAGGGTGCCCGGACGTATTCGCTGCGCTGAAGACACCGGTAGGCACCACAGCACGCAAGACCTACGATGAGTTCGTCAACCCGCCCGAATTCGAACTGTACGATCGCCAGAATGATCCCAACGAGCACAGCAATCTGGCCGACAATCCCGAATATGCCGAAGTGCTGGAGCGCATGAAGAAGGACCTGATGCAATGGCGAAGGGAAACCCGCGATCCGTTCCTCGATGCCGAATACACCAAGGCGTTTACGGAATATACCGCGGAACACCAGAAGAAGGTGGAAGAGTGGGAAGCCGAAAACCCCGGCAAGAGCGTCTGGAACACACCCGTGATCCGGCCCGACATGAAGGACTTCATTCGCTGAGCAGGGAGCATCCACATGACGAACGGGACCTTCATCCGAGCCGCCAGCCTAACCGCCGCCCTGCTCTGCACGCCGGGGATCCGGGCCGCTAATGCCGCTGTCGGGAATACCGACACAGCCTTTACACCGGAAACCCTGACGGCCTACGGCGTACCGGACTGGTATCGCGATGCCAAGCTGGGGGTCTTCATGCATCTGAGCGCCTTTACCGTTCCGGCATTCAAAGGCGCGTGGTATCCGCACAACATGTATTACGTGGAAGGAGTACATAAGGATTTTAAAAAACCGTACCGCGAGCACCATGAAGCCGTGTATGGATCGCTCAAGGAATTCGGCTACAAGGATTTTATTCCCATGCTTACATTGGAAAAGTTTGATGCCGCCTATTATGCAGACCTGACAGCGGCCTGCGGCGCCGAATACTTTGCCGCCCCCGCCGTGCATCATGACGGTTTTGCCATGTGGGATTCGAAGGAGATCGAGTGGAACTCGGTCCGGATGGGACCGCACCGCGACGTGGTGGGCGAGCTGACCGAGGCCATGAGGGCACGCGGCATCAAAACCGGTGTTTCAACCCATTATGGCCGGCACTGGCGCTACTATACCTTCCGTCCCGAATTCGACACCTGGGATCCGGCCTATGAAGGGCTTTACGGAAAACGGCGCGGCGACAACGATCCACCCCGTGCGGAAGACGCGCTGCAGTGGGAACGGGTCATGAAGGAGCTGATCGGAACCTATCAACCGGATTACACCTTTGTTGACGGCGGTATCTGCGATGCGCATGCCAAATATAACTCCGGGATCTTTCGCGAAGCGCTGTATCGCGTCACGGCCTGGTACTACAACCAAAGCCGGGACTGGGGCAAGGAGGTCGTGCTGAGCTGGAAGCGCGATGCCATGAAGCCCGATGAGGCGCTGTATGATACGGAAAAGGAAAACAAGCTTTACGGGGAAGGTATCTGTCCTTTCCCGTGGCAGGCCCATATCACGATCAAGACGCCTGACTGGTGTTACATTGAAGGGGAGAAGATGCTTCCGGTCGACGGCATCCTGCGCAAGCTGGTGGATGTCGTTTCCCGCAACGGCAACCTGCTGATCAATATCGGTCCGAAGGCCGACGGTACGCTTCCGCCGGCACAGGAAAAGGTGCTGTTGGAAATCGGCGCATGGATGAAGGTGAACGGTGCGGCCATCCACGGCACGCGTCCGTGGAAAACCCATGGCACCGGCAAGATCAATCACACCTGGGGGTACGATTCCGACGCCGTGCGCTTCACCCGGAAGGACGATTGCGTCTATGCCTTCTTTTTCACCTGGCCGGAAAACGGTGAAATATCGTTTCCCTGGGAAATGTATCAACATCTGACATCCATCACTCTGATGGGCAGCAGCGATTCGCTTGACTGGAAGGTTGAACAGGGATACCTGATCGTGGAACTGCCGAAAAAACAGCCCGGCAGCTATGTATGGTGCATCCAACTGAAGAACATAATCGATGGAATCTAAAATCTACTTATACATAACCCTGTTGCTGACCATGCTGGGAACCGCCGCAGCTGAAGCCGAACAACCGGTATCGATCCCCTCCTACCTCAAAGGCTATGAGGAGATATACAAAGCCAATCCGCGTGCTGCCAACCGGCTTTGGTTCAGGCAGGCAAAATACGGCATGTTTATCCACTGGGGTCTCTACTCCCTGGAAGGTATTGATCCGTTCGAACAGCAGAAGCTGATGATTCCGGTCTCTGAATATGAAAAGAAGATGGAGCGCTTTACGGGGGAAAACTTTGATGCGGATTTCATTGCCGAACTCGCGGTCCGATCCAGAATGAAATACATCACCTTTGTGACCAAACATTGCGAAGGCTTCTGCCTGTGGGACACCAGATATACCGAGTTCAACAGCATGAATTCGGCGGCCAAACGCGACTTTGTGCAGGAACTTTATGATGCCTGTGAAAAACATAGGCTCGGCCTGTTTCTGTTCTACGAATACGGCTTTGAATGGCATCATCCGCACAGCCCATCGGTCGAGGAAATAGGCCCCTCCGCCATCGACTATGAAGGCAAAACCGGCAAACAGGAGCCCTGCTATGCCTACGGAGCTGAACACGACATTTCAAAGTTTGTGGACTATGCCCACAACCAGATGCTGGAGCTGGTGGAACGCTATCCGAATGTTGCCGGCATCTGGATCGACGGCGCCGGACCGCTGCAGCGGATGCCGGAAATCTTCCGGCTTCAGGAACTCTATGATGCCATTCATGCAAAATCCCCGCATGCCCTGATCTCCTGTAAATGGGGCATCCCCGGGACCGAAGACTTTTACGCACCTGAACAGCATCAGTTCCTGAATTTCTTCGACAGCGGCACGATCATGCCCGGTACCAAACCGCTGGAAATCTGCAACACGCTGTCGCCGGGGTGGGGATTCAACCGCGATCAAACCGCATGGCGACCTGACACCGAAAACGTCAGGCAGTGGCTGAAGCTGACCTCCTATCTGGACGCAAACCTTCTGCTCAATATCGGCCCGGACGGCACCGGCCGCGTCACGGAACAGGAACAGCAGATCCTCGGTGAGGTGGCAGCATGGCTGAATGAAAACGGTTTCCCCGCCCCCGAAGAAGGACAAGCGATTTTCGAGTCTATGTGGCTGACGTTCAAAGACTACCGGAAAAAAAAGAAACATTGAGATGATGCCTGAGGAGCAGACCGGACACTATGTCTGGTGCATTGAGTTGAAAGGAAAATGGAATGAAACATAAACGATCGTTATTTATCAGCATCCTGCTGGGCTGCGCTGCCACTTTTTACGGCGACGACAAGTGGGACGAACAGCAGTCCTGGGCGGAAAACCAGACGCAGGAATACCTGCAGAAGGTTCCGGAAGTGCGCTCGGAAGCCATGGTGTTCAAAACCGTAAAACTGGCGGACGGCACTTCGCTGGATCTGGATCTGCAGATCGAGCGGCCGCAGGGCAAGGGCCCCTTCCCCGTCGTCTTTTATGTGCACGGCGGCGCCTGGGCCACGGGCAGCAAGTCCCACTTCTGCCATCAGTCCTTTGAACTGGCGAAGCACGGTATCGCCGGTGTTCGCATGGAATACCGCGTGAGGCGCCAGGGCGTGACCTATCCCGACGTAATCGGCGATGTGCTGGATGCCATCGACTTTATCCGTCAGCGGGCTGATGAACTGGATCTCGACTTTACCCGCGTCGGTCTGGCGGGCGGATCGGCCGGCGGGCATCTCTCGGCCATCGCCGCGCAACTGACCCCCGAATGCATCTGCTACGACGGCTTCAACGGCTTGTACGATGTGATCGACCGCAATCGAAGCCATTTCGGCGGCGGCGATTTTACCGGCACGACGGAGGAAGAAAAAAAGCAGGCCTCCGCGTTCCACCTAATCCGCAGCAATCCGCCCGACACCTTCCTCTATCACGGCACGGAAGACACCACCATCGACATCGAGCAGAGTTTCCGTTTTGCCGATGCGATCCGGAAAAAAGGCGGCCATGCCGAAGTACTCGTTTATGAAGGCGTCGGCCACACCTTTTTCGGCAAAGAACCCTATCTCACCCCGACCACGCAGGCGCTGCTGGACCATACCTCATTTGTGTTCGGCATGTCCGGCACCCGCCCGGATATCGCCGATTATGCCGTCCCGGCAAAGATCGCAGTCCATCCCGCCGGCTTTACGCTGACCGGAACATGGAAAGGAGACGATGGAAGAACCGTGGAGTTTCATAATGACGGAACCGTGGACTATGCCGCCGGCCAAAAGCTTAAATGGGTGAAAAGCTACGGCAACCTTTATGTCGTCTGGAACAGCGGCCACTACGGTGCCATTGAAACTCCTGCGGCAGATAAAATCAAAATCGGAGAGCAGACCTTTCACAAGAAGGGTGTGAATCCTGCGGTGGTTCCCGCGCCGCGCGACCTCTCCAAGGGCTGGCTCGTCGCGCGCCATGAAGCGGTTGCGGCTGACCTGGCCTCACGCGACCTTTCACAGGTTGATATCGTATTCGTCGGCGATTCAATCACCCAGGGTTGGCTGAACGAGGGCCGTTCCTTGTGGGATAAATCCTTTTCCAGGGAACTGAACATCGGCGTCTCCGGGGACCGCACGGAAAACGTCCTCTACCGGCTCATCAGGAAAACGGATGGCGGCACCATGGGCCATCTCGACGATCCCCGCCTCAAACCCCGCAGGATCGTGCTGATGATCGGCACCAACAACCTGTTTAAGCAGGATGATCCCAAAAAGATTGCCGAAGGAATTATCGCGGTCCGCGATCGGTTGAAGGAACTTGAACCGCAAGCGCACATCATCCTCTGCTCGGTCCTGCCCACCGACAACGATGACCGCAACCGCAAGCTGGTTGTGCCGGCGAACGAAGCCGTTTGCACCCTGCCGGACGTCACATGGCTCGACCTCTATTCCGCCTTTACGGACGCCTCCGGAAATCAGCGAAAGGAACTTTTTAAGGACGGCGTCCATCTCAATGAGGACGGTTACCGCCTCTGGCATGACCTGCTTCAGGATGTTCTTCAATAGCTGGTTGAGAACCCCTACCAAGGGCACATCGACTGCCGGTATGCAGGCGGAGAGAAGGCATAATTGATTCTACCCAAACCCGGACACGGAATAGGATAAAGGGCAGCGTGCTGCAACAGTCTGTCTAGATATAGATACAACGCGAGACCTCACCCTATTTCACTCTTAGCGCTTTAATTTCCTGAAATCCAAGCGGTGTAGAATCCGGCCTGGACATTAAAACTGCAGTTTCAGAACATAGCCGATTGCTGAAGGCAGTTTTTCAGGCAGCGTGACATGCAGGCCTTCGGCATCGCGGTACCAATCCGTCATCCACTTCAGCTCGGCATCGCTGCCCACCAGACTGATATTCTGGATCGTTTTTCCGGGATTCTGCGTTGAAGCAAAGGATTGAATCACAATCTTGCGCGATTCCGGCCTAACCAGGTTGATGGCATAAACCGCATGATCCTTTTCCGTAAACCAGAAATCATCACCGGTGATAATCTTTCCGCCGTGGGCTACCGTTTCATGTGACTTTTCCGGGTCAAATTTAAAGGGTCCTTCGTGATCCAACACCCACCCTTTGGTGCCATGCACGGCTTCCCCGTTCACGCTCATCCAGTCGCCGACGCCTTTCAGGGCATCGGCCGCCGCTTCCGGTACATCGCCCAGATCCGTCGGCCCGATGTCCACGAGTGCATTCCCGTCGAGCGCGACACTTTGAACTAATAGGAACAGAAGATCCTGCGGGGTTTTCCAGTCAGTATCCTGCGGTTTATAGCCCCAGTTGTGATTGATGGTAAAACACCCCTCCCAGGTCTGATGAAGGTAAGGTAATCCGTTCGCATGAATAAAACCGTTATCCCCCGGGATCATGACTTCCCCCCAGAAACTGCCGCGACCGATCCGGCTTGTCACCGGCACTTCGGGCGCATATTTCCGGACGGTTTCCCAAAAGGCCAGAGCAACGGTATCCGATTCCATACCCACATCAAACCAGACATAGGAAATATCATAGTTCCGCAGCAGCTCCCGCACCTGCGGAAAACTCTTCTTCAGGAAATAGTCCCGGTTGCTGCCGGGCGTTGAATCCGAAGGATCCCAATGATTAAAACGATAGCTTGTTTCGTTTTCGGACGGATCCATTCCCAGGCCGCCTTCCAGCCAATCCCAATCCTGGGAATAATAGATCCCGAGTTTTATCCCCTGCTTCCTGCAGGCCGT
Source organism: Pontiella sp. (assembly GCA_050298955.1). Lineage (GTDB taxonomy): Bacteria > Verrucomicrobiota > Kiritimatiellia > Kiritimatiellales > Pontiellaceae > Pontiella. The sequence goes on along the minus strand of JBNKVA010000034.1, from coordinate 81,074 downwards.
CTCCAGCTCTCTGAGGATATCCCGTTTAAAAGGTGTGCGGTCCACCACATTCAGATCAGAATAATCGGTATCATACATGCAGAAGCCATCCACATGCTTTGCGGTCAGGACAATATACTTCATGCCCGCCGCCTTGGCCAAGCCCACGATTCCATCGGCATCAAAGTTGACAGGATTGAATTGCGAAGCATAGGTGTCCACATAGCCTTTGCGCGGAATTTCCGCCTTGAACATCAGGAACTCGGGCATGGTGTCATAATGGGTGCCCTGCCACATGCCATCGGCTACCGAGCAGATCCCCCAATGAATAAACATGCCGAAGCGCATGTCCTCGTAGTTGGAGATCCGGCTGCGGGTCGCTTCATTATCCCGGTATGCAGCGCCGAGATTGGCCGCATCTTTCCATTCCAGGCTGGCACTCTGGTCGACGGCATATTTCCAGTATTCCTCATCGGAGGAAAAATCATCGATGTGTTTCACCTGGTCCGGCGCGATCACCGGAACCTTGTACTCGGCGCGGACCGTATGCCCGCATAGCGCTGTCAGAAGTAAGACTGAAATCAGTACGTTTTTAGAAGTTCCGGTTATCATTACATTCCTTTCAGATTTTGTACACAACCCGCTTCATAATGAAGCATCGACCGGTGGTCCGTTTGACCAATGACCGCCCTGCCTCAATCTTGCGTTTCAGCAGCGACAAATCCGCCCCGATTGATCTGTATTTTGATGTTAAGCTCATATGTACATCCCCTTGGTGAACTCGATAGTCGGACCCATCCGCCTTCGCAGGCCACCCCATCCGCTCCAAAGATCAAACGCTCGAATAGTCGCACCGGTCGCCATGCGGATTGAGACAGGAGACAGAATACATCCATCTCATATCTGGATGTGGAACAATGATGGAAGACAGCGTGCTGCCACTTTCCATACACATACATATATACAATGCGAGACCCCACCCTCTTTCACTTTTCAGCGTCTGAATTCCCTGATATTTCAAAGGTGTGGAATCCGGCCTGCAACGTAAAACAGCAGCTTCAGGACATAGCCGCCCACACCGCCATTATCAGAGTTGAAGATCTCCACCGTGTTATCCAGCAGACCCTGCTTCTTCAGTTGTTCCATCATCCGGCCGACACTGTCATCCATTTCTTGATCATGGCCGCATAGATCGGGCTGTTATGCTTGCCGTCGGGCGTTTTGTTTTCAAACAGGGCGATGTCTTCCGCCGGTGCATTGTACGGGCCGTGCACCAGGTAATGATTGAGCATCAGGAGGAAGGGTTTGCCCTGCGATTTCAAGTCCGCCAGCATCGGCGGCATCAGGCTGTCCAGATAGTCACTTAGATACGTTCCTCCGGAGATCAGCTTTTCATCAACGACCTTGAAGCCATCTTCATGATTGTTCCGCGGGTCGGGGCCGCGCCGCGTTCGGAATCGGCCACATTGTACATGCCCGGACGCCCGCAATATTCCCCGCTGTACAACGCCCCGCGCGCCGGTGCGCAGTTGGGCGAGTTGGCATGCGCATGCGTGAATAGCATACCGTCGGCAGCCAGCTTATCGATATTGGGCCGTGTGGCGGCATTCGACCTGGCCGCAACCGTGTTGACGCCAACACAGCGACAGCCAACCGGCATGCACGGAACCCAGGTTATTTAATAGTGAGCATAGGTGTTCCCAACCATAGTAATATTGCCTTCTCTTCCTCCCAAATAGACGACGCGTTCATGCTAACGACATCAGGATTTTCAACGCATATGGGCTACAGCGATTCGGGACCAGCATCCAAACCGCCTCATTCGAGCTCCACGCGGAAGAAGGCGTTGGATAAATCAACAGGTATCGATACCGACTCGACCGAGGAGGTGGCCTGGATGCCGGATTGGTTGGTAAACCAGCTTCCTCCCAACGTTTCGACACACATGATCCGGTAATTCCTGCCCGGAACGGACCGCCACTGGATAACCATCTCATTAACGTTGTTTGTGCTGGGCGAGAACGAGTCCATCCTCAGCACCGATCCCGGGCTGACCGGACTCGTCCCCGCCATCCACTCATGGAGATCGATCATGCCGTCGCCATCCGAGTCACCGGTACCGTCACTGGCCAGCAGGTCACCGAAATTTGCGATCTCCCATGCATCCGGAAGTCCGTCGCCATCCGTATCATCCGGATCAGCGGGGGCAAACGTCCCGGTGATGGCCAGGTTGTCGATGTAGGTTTCCCCGCCACCTGTCAAATCCTGAACCGTCAGTTCAAAGACCGCAGTCTCACCGGCGGCCAGCGTGACATCATTTAGGCGGTTCGTCAGGTCCACATCAACATCGTCAAAATCGACCGCTGCTTCAATATTGGTCTGCCAGGAGATGAGTGCATTGGTTGCGATCATCGTGTTGTTGCTGTTGGTCAGGTCACCGCTCACATACATGACACTCCAATTGCGCGGAGCTCCGTTCCACGTTCGGACTGCGTCAAAACAGATTTGATTCAGCACGAACTCATCGCTTGCCGTATTCTGGACCTCAAGCCGGAACGTGAATACGTCATCCCGCGGATCGGAAAGATCCTGGAGAAGAAATGAACCATTCGCACTCGTTGCAACGCCGGCGCTGGGTAGCGTTCCATAGGTGCCGTCCACCGAACCCTTGCCGCTCCGGGTCTCAATGGTTCCCGTACCTTCGGAAGTCAGCGTGACGCTCAGGCCCGGTCCATTCTCGGTCGGAGGTCCGAGCAGTCCTCTATCCCAACCGATCATGTTGCCGCCCGTACCGTCGCCCGTATTCCCGCCCTCCAGGCCGACGGAAACGATCAGTGTGGCCGTAGCCGTTCCGCCATGGCCGTCATCCACCATGACCGTACAGACGTTATCCCCTTCATCTGGGTTATCCGGCGTGCCGGAAAGGATGCCGTCGGCACTCACGCTCAACCAGGCAGGCCCGGTCGGGAGCGTGAAGACCAGTTGATCCCGGTCCGGATCGTTCGCTGCCAGGGTAATTACCGCATGGAACGCGTTGCTCACGACGGCTCCACTCAACCGGATCGGATCGTTGGCAAACGTCGGGGCGACATTCCCCGTCGCGGAGGGCGGCCACTCATAGAGCGCCACATCATCGGCATACCCATAATCTCCCGACCAGGCTTTAAGCTGCAGCGTGGCCGTGGTTGACGACGCGCCGGTCGTGAATGAAATCAGCTGCTTTTTATAGCTTTGCACCGTCGTGTCCGCACTGACTGTCGTGCCTCCGAAATTCTGCGCAGAAATGGCAACGGTACCGCCGCCGGTCGCTTTCATCATCGCTTCGAAGATGTAGCTGGTATTCGGCATGAGCCCGGAAACATTATAGTTTGCCCCTCCGTTGGCCACGTAGAGCGAATGGGTTCCCGTATAGGGGGCATCCTGGTTCACAACGACCTCTCCCCATGCGTTCCACGGATCGATTCCCGCTTCAAAACCGGGGTTGGCCAGAAGGTTCGCTACGACGGGCAGCGGCTCGTTCGGAACGGCAATGACGATATACTGGTCGTCGGCATCACCGCCCTGATAGTGGTTGGCCGGCAGCGTGATGTTTCCTTTGCCGACATCCTTCGCGTAGAGGTTGTAAACAAAGGAGTCGCCCTGTGCCTGAACCGAGTCTCCGGTATCGGTCCATGTGCTCAGCCAGCCCGGCAGAATCGTTGCATTGCCCGGATAGCCGACGTACAGGGTTGTGTCGTATTTGAGATCAAAGTTCAGCCAGCTGTCCCCGTCTTCGGACGCATCCGCATTCGCCGTCACGATGTAGTCCGCACCCGCCAGATTTCCGACATCACTGAACACCTTACTGCCGTCCGAATAGACCGGTTCTTCGACGGCCAACCGGCTGGCATAACTGATATGCCCCCAATACGGCAGGGAAATATTGCTGACCAATTTATAGAGCGGATCTGCTTCGGATAGATGCTGCGCCAACAGTGCCCGGTGTACTTTCAAAATCCCGGCATAGACGGGATCGGAAGCCACGCTGGCCGTTTCATCCGGATCGTTGACTTCGTCAAACAATTCTTCCCAGATCACTTCATTGTCATTGGTCACATTCTGCCATTGATTGTAGCGGAAATCCTTCGTTCGGACCGAATGACAGAAATAAGGGTTCTTGGTGATGTTCACGCAGCGAATCTCACTGAAGGTCACCGGCTTACTCATCTGGGAACCTTCCACAATCGGCAGAAAGCTCTTACCTTCTGTATGCTCGGGAATCGGCAGCTCCAGAAAATCACAGATCGTCGGATAGATATCGACCGATTCAACCATGGCGGCCGAGGCACCGGTAACATTTTGATTACCCGGAAAACGAACAAACATCGGCGAACGCATTACGTTTTCGTGCTGCGTGTGCTTGGCCCAGCGTGCATGATCCCCCAGGTGAAAGCCGTGGTCGCCCCAGATAATCACGGCGGTGTTATCCGCCAGCCCGTTATCCTCCAGCGCCTGCAGAACCCGGCCGACCTGCGCATCTGTAAAGCTGGCACAGGCGTAATAGGCATGAATAAAATCAAGCGCTTCTTCATTGCTGACGTCGGAATCCCCGGCAATCCATGTTTCAGATCCATCCACATGCCCATAGGCGCCGATTTCATTCCACCAATAGTTATAGGGTGCAATGCCGTCAGCTCGGTTCAAGGGTTCAAGCCGGGCAATTTCCTCGTCGCTATACAGATCCCAATACGACTGCGGTGCCACCCACGGCAGATGCGGTTTGTAGATGCCCAGGGCAAGAAAGAATGGTTCGGCAGGCGGATCGTTCAGTACATCAATGGCTCTGGAAGCCGTAATGTAGTCCACGTGCTGCGAATCCGCCCCGTCATAGATTTCATATACCGGACGCCACTGGTCCTTCACATGATTAAAATTCACATAGCAGGTCCAGTCACCCTTCCAGGGCGTAACCGACCATCCGAATCCGTCCCCCGTACCTTTCCCGTGGTACACCTTCCCGAGTGACTGGGTGAAGTATCCATGATCCAGCAGGTGCTGGGGAAGCGTCGGCATCGTGTGCGGTGCGCTGGCCACGTTGTCCGCATCGCCGTTGTTGTAAATCCCGGTGGTCATGGGGCGGCGACCGCCCAGCATCGAGGCGCGGGACGGCCCGCATACCGGATAGGATACATTGTGCCGCGTAAATGCGAGACCGCTGCTGACGAAACTGTCCAGGTTCGGTGTTTTCGCACCACCGCCGTAAACGCTCATCACCGGCCGCATGTCATCCAGGCAGATCAGGAGGACATTATCCCCCGCGGCTCCGAGCGCCGTGCCGGCCAAGGACAGCCCCGCTGCAACGATTGAGAAGGTTGCAACCAGCCGACTGTCAGAAGCTTGTGTTCTTTGTTCTCTGCGCATGTGATTCTCCCGAGCCGATGCCAGCTCCGCTATATGACCAGGGGTTGTCCCAACCCCTCGCGTTGGCTTGGGTTCCCCGTATTTATTCGTCAAATCGATATGGATACCGCACATATATAATTATTTCAATATTTATTGTACTGTTTTACCTGAACCTGCGGTTCCGGATACCCTTCACCTTCAACCTCGGCACAGGCTGTAGTGAAGGCTGGGTAGGAAAATCCGTGTTGGCAGTACCGCAGTGGCAACCCGTATTCCGGGCATTGTCACCCGGTGGATCAAGGCGTGATGAATCGCTTCCGCAAGCGGCCCGGCGAGGCCCAGGAACTCTGTGAGCCATCAAAACGATGCTTTCGGGGACAAGTCCCGGGAGATTTTGCGACGCTTTCGCTGCAGGTGAAGAAGAAACGCCACCCTACTCGAGACCGATGAACAAACGTATAAACTGATTGGTTTTTCCGGCGATCGGGATCTCATTGGTGACCGTTTCGAATTCGGGGTCAATGAATCCGGTTCCGGTTTCCGTGTAGCCGGCATTGGTCCACGAGCCGGACACCAGGTCATCAGTCAGCTCCAGATGGTAGGTCAGTCCGCTGCCGGTTGCGCGGCGAAGATACACATACTGAATATTCGCCGCCGGTGAAAGAATCATCGGTGCGATCCCGACATCGCCTGCATTGGTGGGATTTCCGGCCAGCCCGAACTCCGCCAGGTTTTTCAGCCCGTCGCCGTCATCATCGCCAAACGGTCCGTATGTGAGTCGATGGTCTGCGGCCCACTCCTCATACGGGGTCAGCAGCGGAGGTGCGTTGCCGACCCGCACCATGATGTTGTCCAGATCGCCGCGTGTTGACGCTGCGTCGGCATCGTTAAAGGTGAGGGAAAAGGATGCCGTTTCGCCATCCGCCAGCGTGACGTCTTCAAGCCAATCGCCGAAGAATATATCGTGGTTGGTCCACGCGGCCTGGACATGGTTGCTGCAGCTGCAGCACGGGGTTCCGGGAGCATCCTCCAGGTTTCCGCCGCTGTATTCCACCGACACGGTCGCAGGCGATCCGCTGAAGGGCCGGTTGTAGTCGAAAAACAGCCCTTCGAGTCCGAGCTCGAATCCGGTGGCATTGGACACCGTAATCGTGACCGTGTCGTCGCTGACCACCTTGAGGGAATAGCCGGAAACGGACGGGGCCGGTGTGTTGGTTTGGCTCCCCCAGGTACCGTCGGTGGTTGTGTCTTTATTTCCGTTGGCGCCTCCCGTCAGCAGTCCGGCAAATCCGGCCAGGGTAGCGTAATCAGCCGCTCCCGCACTTCCGCTGTCCCAGCCGACAAATCCTGAAAGATCCGGTTGGCCGCCGACAAGGAGTTCAACTATAGCCCGGTCGGTTCCTCCGTTTTCATCAGCCACCTCCACGCCCAACTGGTTCCAACCTGCATCGGCGGATGCCGGTGTTCCGGAAACCACGCCGTTGGACGAAACCGTCAACCAGCCCGGCCCGAACAGCTTCGTGAACGTGATCGTTTCTCCGTCATCCGTCACATAGCCGGAAAGGGTATCGGAGTAGGATTTATCGGGCTCCGCATCCGGCAGGTGTATCGGCGACGCCGTGAATGCCGGTGGCGGATTGGTGGTTACCAGGATGCGCAGTACCGCTTCGTTTGTTTCCATGCCGTCCGTCACGGATAGAAACACATTGGCGAGTCCGAGATCACCGCTCGAGGGCGTTCCGCTCAACAGCCCGTTCGTGGCTGTTGCGAGCCATGCAGGCCCGGCGGTCTGGAAGAAGGTCAACGCATCTCCGTCAGCATCGAAAGCTTCGTCCGCGATGGAGCTGGTATAGGCTGTCCCCGCTTTGGCCGGTTGGGCAAAAAGGATGGGTGCGTTGAACTGCGGAGGGTGGTTGGTGGTTGCCGCCGCGCCTTCCACATAAACGCGGACGCGGGTCATGCTGAAGGGTGCAGCCGTTACATGAATGATCGAGGTCTCCGAACCATCCCGAACCACGGCGCTGGAGGCAGGGGCAATGATCGGGGCGGTTTCTTCGGCTCCTTCGGCATACCGTTTTACTTCAAACTGGCTCTGCACCGGCTGATCAAAATCCAGCGCAACCGTCTGGACGGCATCGCGCTTATTCAGAACATAGGCATAAAGCACCTGGGTAATGTCTGGGGACAGAGGACCGCCGTTCGCCTGGAGCTGGCCCTGGCCCGAGGAGGACTCGATCACCATCACCTGGGTTTTGCCGTCGGCATTGCCGCTCGCCAGGTCGAGCCCGATCAGCCGAGCCGGACGGCCGTTGGTATTCATGATAGCGTCGCCGATCAGGCCGGAGGCGTACAGCACCGGGTTGTAGACATAGGTGTCCGTCCAGTCCGTGTAGCTGACGGATTCGGCATTTTTCAGGCCGACCGCGCCGGTATAATCTCCTTTGATACCGCCATAATGGCACGCATACGGGAAGCCCGCTTCGATCAGTTCCATCAAAAACTGGGTATTTACAAGCCCGCGTTTGAATAAGGTGTAGTCGTTGGGTATCAGGCTCTCATTGGCACTGCCCAACTGGTTGGCATGCGGAATCAGCTCGATGCCCGGATAGCCTGCCGCAGCCGTATAATCCCGCATCCAGTCCTGGATTTCCTGCGCCGTGCCTTCGCCGCCATCCACGATAAACGCCCAGGTCATGTCCGCCTGCTCCAGCCAGTTCAAATACGCATGTCGATAGTGCATGGAGCAGCCGTAGTAGGTCATGATATCGCCGGTAGACGAAAGCAGCTTATCGAATTCCCCGCGGAGAAACGGAACCGGGGTGGGAATCTCATGCCCTCCCGAATTGGCCTCCTTGAACTGGGCCATCAACCGCAAATGCTTCCCCAAGCTCCTCGCATAGGCGCTAAGGTCCTGAAAATAATCCCGCAGTGTAGAAGCGATCCAGTCCCCTTTGTCCTCGCCGTACAGCACCCATGGCTCCTGGCCGGCATCCCAGCCGATGAAGACCTCTCCGCCGATCTGGACCACGGGGTAATCCGGCCCCCCAAGCGCATAGTATTCCTTCAGCATCCGGTTGTTTTCCAGATACTGCTGCTCCCGGGAACTCAGCATATCCGCCTCGGGTTGCGGCATGATCGATCCATCCATCCTGAACGGCTCCGGGTCGCGATAAAACACGTTGGTGCCCCCGATATCCCGCCACAGCTCGGCGGAGCGCCAGGTGAACAGCATGAGCGGGTCTGCTTTCGTGGCTTTCAGCACATCCACGAACGCATCCAGATTTATCAGCTCTGTGCGCGGAGCGGCATGGTTCGTATCATACAGGGGATCCCAGATATTGCCTGCAGCGGTCGTCGTGTAATCGCCGCCGCTGTAGTAGATGGTATGGTCATTGTCCCAGTGTGTGATCAACAGGTTGTCGTGCCCTGCGTTGGGCCATCGTAGCGATCCCGCGCCAAAGTCCCGAATCGCCTGTTTGAACGGCTCGCTATTGGCAAAGGCCGAGGTCGATACCCGATCCAGCATGCCTACTCCGGTAACCCCCTGCGAAATGGTTTGGACATTATCGATCGTCGATACATTGAAAACGTCCTGTGCCGGCGCGTCATGTAAAATTGCAGCAACGCATACTGCGCTCCATCCAAGGATAATCCTGGGCTTGCTCATCTTTAATCCCCCGGGCTTTGCGTGGCTTCGCGTCCTTGGCACCTTTGCGTTTAAATATTATTCCACCCCCACCTGGAAGAAGGAGCAGGAGGCATCGGTGGGTACGGCTGCGACCGCGGTATCCGAGGTGGCCTGAATACCGGATTGGTAGGTGGTCCACGTCCCACCCAGAGCATCCGTGCACAGAATTCGGTAGCTCTTGCCCGGAACAGAGCGCCACTGGATCACCATCTCATTGGCATTATTGGTACTGGGCGAGAACCAATCCATCCTCAGCACCGATTCAGGATCTGTCGGGTCGGTGCCGGCCAGATATTCGGATAAATCATCCAATCCATCCATATCGGCATCCCCTGTTCCATCGTTGGTTACAGATCCAAAGAAATCCAGTTCCCACTGGTCATCCATGCCGTCGCCGTCGTTATCCACAAATGTTGAGGTGCGAACACCGAAGACTGCCAGGTTATCAATGTAGGTTTTGGTTGTTCCGGTCTGAACGCTTAACGTCAGTTCAAATACAGCGTTTTCGCCAGCGGCAAGACTCAAATCGCTCTTGAGTGATGCGGCTAGGTCCACATCAATATCTTCGTAATCTCCGCCCAGCGCAGAAGGATCATTATTGCTATGCTGAATGAACTCGCCCGATCCCAAATTCGTACCATTCGTTTCATCCAGATCCCCGTTAATATAGTCCAGTGACCAATTCTTCGGCGCCTTGCCCCACGTACGAAATGCATCAAAATGAATGGTTTTTAATTCCAGTTCACTCAACCCGGTATTGGTAATGGAAAAAGTAAATTGGTAGATCTCACTGGAATCTTTAGTCGGCGAATACGCCTCAAAACAACCATCTACTGCATTGCTGGAGGCTCCATCCTGCGTTCCGTATGTTCCATCCGTTGAACCTTCTTCAACGCCGGTACTTATGGTTATCCCTGCTATGGATAATGCGCCATCCGTCGAAACCTCACTCACTGTTGGAAAGCCTGGGTTGCCGGTTTCCCACGCCGCAAGAACACTGCTGGCGGTATGTTCAACCAGAATTAAAAGAAGGGCCGTTCCGGATGCACCATTCTCATCTGTCGCCTGTACTCTGAATGCATTTAATCCAGGGTCTACACCGGTCGGCGTTCCTGAAAGCACTCCATTCGTTTCCACATTCAACCACGCCGGACCGGACACCTTCGAATAGCTCAATTCGCCAAACCCGCCGGCAGCCGACCCCGCCAGCGTTCCGCTGTACGCAACTTCAGCGACCGCCCTGGCTCCCATGATGGATTTTTCCGGAAATACCGGATCATCACTTCCTGCCAGCATACGCAGAAGAACCGGAACGATTTTTTCACGCCAACGCGTATAACCGCTTGCATTCGGATGGAGGTTATCCCTGAAGTATTGCGTATCCTGCAGCGTCGAATCCCCGTCCGTTACGAAGTGTGAATATAAGTCATAATAGGTCACTCTGCCGGTAAAGGCCGGCTCGAACGGAAACTGGGAAATGATCGCATTAACAGGCTGTATCTGGTCTATATTCTTCGTGGGGGTATCCAAACCGGCCGGCAGAATCGATTGCAGCAGGATATGCGCCTGCGGCTCTTTAATCAGCAGCTTGGTGATGACCTCATGAATACCGTCCGCAATCTCCTGATTGGTTCCGCCTGTCCCAAAGGTGTTATTCACCCCGATCATCAGCGCAATCACCTTGGGCGCAAAATCCGGATGGTCAAAATCCCCCTTCCCGCCTTCGGCAGCCGAAAGAATCCGATAGAGGACATTTTCTGTCCGGTCCCCCGAAATACCGCGATCTGCAGCATACAGCAGGCTGCCCGGTGAGCTGAAGACCTTCTCCCATTCCGCAGTCCCGCGATCCAGCCAATGAAATGTTATGGAGTCACCGACAAAAGCGACATTAACCAAATCATGCTGAAGCGCAGCGAAAGCGGTATCTGCTGTAGTATAGGTATTTGTCGGGTACGGATCTCGAATAGCCGGAATCAAATTCGCATGCGAGGCGGTATCTTCCACCTCAATCTGAAGTGTTGCAGTATCCGTACCGCCGTTTCCATCAGACACCTGTACCGACCAGCTGTTGATGCCGACATCCGAGGCCGAAGGCACTCCCGATAGGGTCCCGTTCGTTTCAAGATTCAGCCAGGTCGAACTGGTCAGATTAGAATAGGTCAGCACATCTGTATAATTCGCATCAGAAGCTGTGCCGGCCAAGGTTCCACCATAATGATCCCCCACCCGGGCATTTACCCGAAGGATGAAGTTCGTACTGAATACCGGATCCGGATTCGGAACAGCCGCCTGCCACCCGGCATGAAGTATATTCATCATCTCAGCTAAAACCGAGGCATATGCCGGATCCCCAACAGCGTTGGTGACCTCTTCCTTAATGAGGGTATAGTCATACAGTTCCTGCGCTGCCGGACTATTCGTCGGCCCCCATTCCGTATACCGGTATTGCGCTGTACGAACAGTATATCCCGGCACATCTGACAACGTGCCTTTCCAATGCGTATGCTGACTGAATGCGCCGGTTTTCCATTCATGGTCAGGTCTTTCCACCAGCGAGGCAAAACTGCTTCCCTCCAAATGACCCGGAAGCGAAAGCCCGCACAGTTCCGCCAGCGTCGGATAGATATCCACAAATTCAACCAACGCATCGGATGTCCGCCCGGCGGTGGTCTGACCGGGCACATGAAGAATTAACGGCGCATGCGTAGCGCGCTCATACGTGGTATGTTTCCCCCATACGCCCTGATCACCCAGATGCCAGCCATGGTCGCCCCAGAGAATCACAATGGTATTATCGGCCAAACCCAAAGCCTGCAGCTCATCCAACACTCGTCCCACTTGTGCATCTGAAAAACTCACGCAGGCATAATATCCGTGAATCAAGGTCCGGGCCTCTTCATCGGTAAGATCGGGAAGAACCCCGTCCGTTGGGACGTTGTAATTAGACAACTCGCTCCAGCTGTAGGCATGATCGGAAGATCCTGCCGGACGGAGCGGATTCGCCGCCAGATTGATCGCGTCGTGATCGTACAGATCCCAATATTTTTTCGGAGCGGAAAACGGAAGATGCGGCTTGCGAAACCCGACCGCCAGAAAGAACGGTTCACTGTCATCCTGATGCAGCTTCAACTCCTGAACAGCTCGGGCGGCAATTTTTCCATCGCGAACCTGATCATCCGGAATATCGGTATAGCGCCCGTCAACAGGTTCCCTGGTTGCTGCAGCCTCGGCCGTAATCCATCCTTCCGAACTTTCGGACGGCTTCCAGCGGGTATCCCATTCGGAAAGGTGATCTCCTGCGGTCTGACCGTAGACTTTTCCAAGCGAAATGGTGGTATAGCCATTATCTTTAAAGAGCTGCGGCAATGCGGTTATGCCGGGAGTCGCATCAAAGGAATCAGGGCGCAAACCGGTTAAAAGGCTCTGTCTGGACGGCTGGCATGTTGCATACTGACAATAGGCACTGTTAAACGTCAGGCCGCTGGCGGCCAACCCGTCGATATTGGGAGAAAGTATATTCGCTTCTCCATAGCAGCCCAGGTCAGGTCGCAGATCATCCACCGCTATAAACAGCACATTCATCGGTTTGCCTGTCGCAAATGAAGAAATGCCGAGCAAACATAAGCCTATCAGAGTCAAACCTTGTTTGACGGGTTTCATAAAATGCGCACGAAACATAGTCGGTTCCTCTCTTTCAGTAAGTCATAAAGCGAAGACATAATCGGTGGGGAAATACTCCTGTTCCGGTTTCCCACTGCTGCCGAATCACCAAAAGGAAAGGCCATCCCCCCGCCGCGCCCGGCGGGATGAATTGCCCCCTACGACATGCATGCCTACCGACGTGTTTAGCCTGGAGATACCTCGGCCGCAGCCCCGGAACCTCCGATGCGGCTTACTCTCCCCCGCCTGCAGCCGCCGGTTCGGCAACAATAACCGATCCCGCGATAGCCACACTGTCGATATGGGTGTTCAGCGTGCCCGCCGTGGTATTCAAGGATAAACGAAACGTGGCCGATTGGTTCGGGGCCAGCGTCATGCCGGTCAGATCGACATCCACGTCTTCATAATCGTTGGCACCGGCCACCGGTTTGGCACGCTGCGCCTTGAAATCCCCCGAGGCCACGGGACCCACCGGGATATCCGATCCTTCAAGCACGTCCAGCGACCATTTCCGCACCGATTTCTTGAACTCCCTCCATGCGTCAAAATTGAAGGTATTCAGGGCCAGGGTGTCGGCACCGGTATTCTTTATGTGAATGTCCAGATAGGCACCGTCCGTCGAGGTTTTAAGACCGGAGTTGAACTTATCATTGGCAGTGTCGGCCCCTTCCACGGTGCCGTAGGTTCCATCCCCGGAACCTTTGTCGGCACCGGCCTGAGACCACGCCTCCGTACTGCTGTAGGACATCTTGCTGAAGATGTAGGACTGTGTGAACGATGGCTTGTTGTCAGGATTCTTGTTCGGATTATTCCAACTGGTATACCCGACCAGGGTTTCCGCTGAAGCACTCATCGCCATGGCGAGGCCGATGATAGAGGTGATTAAATAGGTTTTCTTCATGGTTTCATTCCTTTTCTTATCGCACTTAAGTCACCCCGCCACCGGACTCGGTGGCGGAGCGTGATTCCATAGCATGCGATGGCTGAATTTATTCCATCTCTACTTCCACGCGGAAGAACGCGCTCGACGGAGCATTGGTCAGCGTTATCGTATTGCTGGGCGGCGTGGAGATAATATTGGTATGTTCGGTGGTCATCCAGCTGCCGGCCGCAATGCTGCTTTTCGTGAGCAGACGGTAGGTCCTGTTGCTCGCGGACTGCCAGCTGATCTCAACGTCTCCATCGCTCGCGGGCAGGATAGACTCCATCTGAAGCAGGGATTCGGAATCCATAGGATCCGTGTTTGCATAGTACTCGTCCTTATCAATGAAGCCATCGTTGTCATAATCCGACGTGGCATCCGGCTGATAGATGCCATTGGTCCAGGTGTTTTCTTCCCAGAAATCCGGAATGCCGTCGCTGTCCCGATCACTGAAGCCGAGCTTTTCATATCGAACAGCAATATTATCGATATAACCATCTACATTGCTCGCGGCGCCATCGGTGAAGGTCATCTGCACCACCACCCAATCACCCCGCAGCAGGGTCGTATCGGCCCACGCATTGCTGAAGGCAAACTGATGCCCGGAAACCGCTTTCGGAGCACCAATCACCGTGCCCAGTGCATTGGATACGGTACCGTTGAGTGAAGCGGAGATACTGATATTTGTGGGGCCGTTGGCGAATCGGGCATAATCGAAAAGCACATCCGCCAGCTGAATGTCCCAGGGAGACTCGTTCGTCACTGAAAACTTATAGGTCACATCGTTGACGGCGGCATACGCATAATCCATCTCGTCCGGGAAGGGGGTCATCAGGATGTCGCCCCAGGTATTGTCCGTAGACGGCATCTTCAGGTTTTTCTTGGAATAATCCAGGATGGTGGCCTTAAGACCTCCAAGATCCTTCACGTCCGCACTCCTGGAAAACTTACCGGTCCAGCCGACCAGATCCAGTGCTTCGTCCGCCGGATTCAGGACCGGCACGATGAGCGCGGCCTCCATGGAGTAGCTTCCGTCTGAGGCGGACACCACGAAGGTATTCCATCCGGCATTGGTGCTGACCGGTGTTCCGCTCAGCGCACCACTCACCGGGTCAACATTCAGCCAGCTCGCTCCGGATATAGCATACGTGATAGCGTCTCCATCCCGATCGGATACAAAATTGGTCAGCGAACCGGAGAGGGCGGTATCCACAACACCGGTTATAACCGTAATCGGATCGGTACTGAACACCGGCGGATAGTTTGCAGGGAGGGGAACCCCTACCTCACCGAAGAATCCTACGTTATCAATGACTGAACCGTTTCCGGCACTGCCGACGAGTGCGAAGGTCGCCGATTGACCATCCTCCAGGACCGTGACGGGTATGAGCGTGGTGAGATCCACTTCGTAATCCGTCATATTCTGAGGCACATCGTTGTTGTCCGCACGCTGTTCGACGGTCACCGTTGCCAGGACCTTCGTTTTCGAGAAGGGCAGGTCACCGTCCATATAATAGACGTCAATATCGGGAAAACTGCCCTTCCAGCGGCACATGGCATCAAACCGGATCGCCTGAAGCTCAATGTTGCTTCCGGAGTTATTGATCAACGTCCATTCCACGTACTCGCCGTTGATGCGGTATGCATTGGCTAAAACCGCCCCTTCCCCGGTGGCATTGACGGCGTTGGTGTCCGGACCGTAATGCACATCATTGCACGAAAATCCCGGAACATCCGGCTTCTGACCAATGGCATTGGTGTAGCTGCTCTGGTTGATCTCGTACGTGACATAGTTATTGGGTGTGTCCACCACCGCGCTGGCGGTCCAGCCGCCTCCGTTGGTCGTGTCCACATTCTCGAATACAGTCTGCCCCAACAGGAGCACCTGCTGCGCTTGCACGCCTGCCGTCAGCATTCCAACGGCGAGTAATACGGTTATCTTGTTCTTCTTCATGCGTTCTCTCCTTGCACTCTTCGTTAATGCAGCCTACCGCCCCTCAACGAGCCCTTACTTTCCATCGGTTGCTCCGGCTGCCTCCCATATGCGCAATACGCAGACTCGTGTCATACTATTGCTCTAACGTTTTTACTTCTATTCCTATTTGTCATACTGTTTTACTTTATTGATCGGTTCGGTGTCAAGTGGTTTTCAAGGATTAATGCTGATTATCTCGGGAGTGCCTCAGCGCCGTTGTCGTCAGTAAACCATACACTGACGGAACCTTCGCGCACCATGCCTGAAATCAATTGCGTATCTCCGCTCTTGGCTTTCAGTACGCTATCGGCTTAAGAGCTTCCCGGATCTCACAGGACATCATCCGGTACCGGCCTGAATCAGTCATCCTCGGCTGATTCACGACACACCAGACTTGGAGGATGCAGCTCCAGAAACAGATCACGCCCTTTTGCAGCGAGAATTCTGGAAGCGATTAATAAAACTAACTTCTCACGCATATCTGTTTCCTATTCTGCAGGTTCCAATGCCCCAATGACATTGTAGATGAACGTTAAGACCCGCTCCTTGAAGCGGCGTTCAAAGATTTCAGATCCAATCAATGGCGTATATTCGGCACATTCTGTTCCGGGTATCGCTGACCGATGCGGGGCGGACGAGAAACATACTCTATTCCATCGTCACACCAACGGAATAGAAACAGGCCTGATTCCCCACCGGATGGGTTACCGTGATTTCACTGTCATTACCCGGGATCCCATTCGTCAGCATGCTCCAGGCGCCCTCCACAAGATGGGTACGATAGCGAACGGAATAGGTTCTCCCGACGACCGTGTCAAAATGCACCTCGAACCCTGTACCCCCCGGAGGGAAAACATTACCGTAAACCCGGAACAGCGAATCCGGATTCAAGTAATCGGTGCCGGCAAGCAACTCGTCTGAATCCGGCATGCCGTCTCCATCGGTATCCAGCAGGAGCGGATTAACCGGCACCGTAGTGCGCGGCAGGGGTTGGCCCAATGCGGGATCTCCGTAGTCCGATCCCCTGACCCGGTTGTACTCCGCAAGCAGTTCGGCCACGCGAATGGTCTGGGCCGGATCGTTGATCCAATTTAGGGCCTCCTCTTCAAACGGATTGTCCGCCAGGTTGAACAGGGCGAGCGGTTCGCGCAGATCCGGGTTGTACCGATCGGTCTGAATGATCAGCTTCCAATCGCCCTGCACGATGGCCAGACGGTTCGATTCGGCGCCCTGGATCAGCATCTGGTCACGTCCCTTCGCCCCCGGCGTACCCAGCATCAGGGGCATCAGATTAAACGAGTCCAGACCGGAATCTTCGGCCTGCACCTGTCCGGTCAGGGCATAGAGCGTTGCCATCAGGTCCTGCACCATGATCTTTTCGTTGCATACCGCACCGGCCGGAATCCGTCCCGGCCACACCGCTATGAACGGCACCCGATGCCCGCCTTCGTAAATGGTTCCCTTATTGTCGCGAAACCCGTTGCTGGAATCATGAGTGGGCTCTTTGTACTCCAACCCCTCCCCTTTATTTGATAGTTCCGACGAATCCAAACCCCCATTGTCTGATGTCACAATGAAGAGAGTATTGCTGTACACGCCCTGATCTTTCAGTTCCTGAACGATTTTTCCCACCTGCAGATCCAGCTCATAAATCATATCGCCTAAAACATCGGACGTAACGCCCTTAACCGGGATGCCGTCAAAATAGTCTGGAGGAATATGGGGATGGTGAACCGCCTGGGAACAGTAGTAGACGAAAAACGGCTGACCTGAATCGTTGGCAATCGTTCCATCGATAAAATCGACGGCTTTCTGCGCCAGTAGATGGCCGATCCCCTTGGTACTCCAGTAGGAATCGCCTGGGCCGCCATGCGGCTTATCGTCCGGATCGATCAGATCCGACCAGATCAGATTTGGATCGATCACCGAGTTCGTGCTCAACGGCATCCACCAGTCATTTTCATAAACAATATCCGGCGCCTCCTGGATGCCGGCCTGCAGGCTGACGGTATAGTCGAACCCGATATTTTTTGGACTGACCACCCCCGGAAGGTCGGGTGCGATGCGGTCGAGGTGCACACCGGACCAGTCATTCCACGGCAGGCCATCGCGCGGTCCGCCCGTGGAGGTGTCCGTCCAGGTGGAGCTCATTCCATATTTTCCGAAAAACGCGGTGCGGTAACCGGCATTCCGCATCATGCTGCCCACGGTGGTCTGCCCGGGCAGGATATTGGGCGACCCCCAGGACCACCAGTCGCCATACGGTTGTGCCGCCCGGAAGGTATAGTTGCCCGTCATGACGCAATAGCGGGTCGGTGAACACAGAGAAGCCGGGGTATGGGCGTTGTTGAAACGCATGCCGGCTGAAATCAGGGAATCGATATTCGGCGTGGGAACCACCTCGGGGCTTCCGGTGCGCTCGCGATGATAGAATCCAATATCCCCCAGTCCGATATCGTCCGTCATGATGAACACCACATTCGGGCGGAAAGGACTCCGATTATTTCCAATACCTTCCAACGCCGGGAGAACCACGATGTGCATCAGCGCGATCGTGCTTTGATTGCCATCCGACACCGATACCCCCCACGTATTGGTCCCTTCATCGTCGGGACCGGCCGTCCCGGTCAACACCCCGTTGCTGCTGACGTTGAGCCAGTCCGGGCCGGACTCCTTTGAAAAGACCAGCGGATCATTCTCGAAATCCGAGGCATCATCCATGATATACGCGGTGTAGGGCCTGCCCACACGAGCGTTGCTTTCATCATGCGGATTCGGAAAAGCGGGGGGAAAATTGGTCTCCATCCCGCCGCTGCCGGATACCGCCACGTTGTCATAAATGGTGCCCGCAAAAGTTCCCCCCGTGCAAAGCAGGGTAAAGGTTGCATACTGGCCGGATGCCAGTGTGTTGCTCGCAAGTCCGCTCAGGTTAATATTCACATCCTGGAAATCAGCCACCGCACCGTTGTCCACGGTCTCACCCTGTTTGATCAGACTCACGGGACCGATATTAGTGGCGGTGATATCGCCCCCCGTCGATAGCTCATATGTATGACCCAGGCTGTTGTCCCACTCGCGGAAGGCATCAAAATGAAACTGGTTGATCGTGATGGTATCCGGCCCCGAATTGCTTACAACCACCGTGATGGATCTGGCACCGTCGGTGTTGTTCCAGCGGATGGAACTGAGACCAGCTCCCACCAGGTTGGTTTCCGCCCCGCTGCCGATCGAACCAAAGGTGCCGTCCCCCGAACCGTTGTTGCGGAAATGATCCTCCCCGACCCAGCTTAACGAAGCATCAATGAACGGACTGCACACCTGGACCGGCGATGCGGGCGTCCCAGCCTCTGAAAAGCGGTCCCATCCGGCTATCAGCCCGGATACCGCCGAAGCAGAACCGGTCATCAAAAGGGGAACCAGCAGGTTCCAGACTAACCCCATTTCTTTCACTGCAACCCCTTTTCAGACTCTGCGACACTCAATATCGCGCCCCTAATCCTGCTCGATGCGGAAACGGAAAAAGGCATTGGTGCTCAGCGGCACCGCAACCTGCACGCCGTTAGTCTGACCGGGCAGATCCTGCAGGACGGCGGCCCCATTGATTGCGGATACCGAATCCGCTCTCAGGCTGAAGGCCACCGGCATCCAGGTTCCGCTTACCAGGTTTTCCTTCGTTTCCAGATACAGATTCACATCGGTTGCATCGGTATTGCGGTCAAATCCGACCACCCAGCCGGCCGCATCCGCCCAGCCGGGCTCCACACCGCCATACATCCAGGGATCCAGGTTCAGCGCATACTTAAGAAGGTTCGGCAGACCATCCCCCATCGGACTCGCAGCTGCACCCGAGATGTTGGTATTGGCGAGCTCATCATCGGTAAACCAGGTCGAGGCCCAGGTCGCGTACGGCGTAGGCAGACCAGCCGTGTTCCAGTATCCGAACAGGGCCAGATTGTCGATGTAGGTTTTGGTTACACCGGTCTGTCCGGTGAGCGTCAACTCAAAGACGGCATGCTCACCAACGGCGAGCACCACGTCATTGGTAAGCAACGGTGTCAGTTCGATATCGATATTCTGGTATACCCCACCCACATAGGACGGAAGGTTGGTGCTCTGGACCTCCAGATAATCCGTAACAAGCGGCTTAAATTCTTCGTCCAGATCCCCGCCGATATAGTTCAGCGACCATATTTGCGGCGCTTTTGGCCAGGTCCGGAATGCGTCGAAATAGACCCCGCCCAAAACCAGTTCCTCTGTCCCTGCGTTGGTTATTGCGAAGGTGAAGGTAAACACCATTTCAGTGTCTTTAGGATTCGTGTAGAGCTCAAAAGTTCCGTCGGCCGAACCGGAGGCTCCGCTCAACGAGCCGTAGGATCCGTCGGTAGACCCTTCATTCGACACCGCGGTATTCAGCGTGGTTCCCGCCACGGACAGCCCCGCATCAACCGCAGGATCCTGCATGCTTGGAGCGCCGGCGAATCCCGTTTCCCAGGCCGCCAGAACGGCGGCACCGTTCGTGGTAAGCACCTGGATATTGAGTGCCGCGGTACTGTTACCACCGTTTTCATCCATGACCATAACGGTAAATGTATTCCATCCCAAATCGGTACTCGTAGGTGTCCCGCTCAGCACCCCATTGGTCGACACATCCAGCCAGGCCGGTCCGGAATGTATAAGGAAACTCAGAGGATCGCCTTCCAGATCACCGGCCAATCCGGCGATATCTCCACTGAAAGGCGCATTATCCGTCGCCTGTGCGATCAAAACCGGATCGCTGAAGAAGTAAGGCGGTTGGTTATTATCGGGCGGCATCAGTTCCTGCACCTTCAGATCATCGATCCAGAAGGCCGCATCCTCACCACCGGAAACAACGATCTTCGACACATTGCCTGCGGAACCGTTATACGGCAGCTCGTCGGAATCCCAGGTGCCGAAATCAAAATGCACCCGATAACCGCTGCTCGATAATTTCAGCTTCACATTGTACATTTTTTCAGGATCGTAGTCATTCCCCGTCAACGGCCTGATTTCACTGTCCGCCCCCTGGGGAATCATGGAGACCGTACTGCCGGAATGCACATACCCCAACCGTTTCCGGACCCCGCTGAGCACCAGTTCAAACGAAACATTATTCTGGTCATCCAATCCCTTGATGATGATGTCACCGTATAAACCCCATTCACAGAAGGTCGTATCAAAGGAGACGGTGGTGCCTTCAAGGCTCACCGGAGCGAACAGGTTCGCTTCCGCGGCAAAACCGCCGGGCACGGTATAAAACCGGGCGCTTTTACTGATGACCTGCCCCCAGAGATCATCTCCGGATCGATCCAGGTCCCGACTCAAATGAACACCGGAAGTCGGCACCGCCGACCAGGATCCGATCCATGTGCCGGCATCAAAATTCGCCGCCGTGGTATTGGATTCCACCAAAGAGTCATTGAAATCTGCCTCAAAGACCGGGCTGTAGCTCCCCAGCGAACAGAGGATCTCCGGCGAACGGGCGGATACATTGTCGTTGGTATCCACAGCCTCCAGGACATAATAATAGGTCTGGCCGTCCACCACCTCATTGTCCGTATAGCTGTTCGTCGTCAGGTTCATTGACAGCGGATAGTAGTTCTTTCCCGAATAGGTTGATCGGTAGAGGCGGTATTCCAGAAAATCCCCTTCCGTATTGGCATCCCAGGTCAGGTTGGCGCTATCGGTCGACACCACCGCAACACCTCCAAGCGGAACAGCCGGCGCGGACGAATCCCCGGTTGCAGCGCGCGGGAAAACAATGTGGTTGTAGGATGAAGCCGGCAGTGTCGCGGAATAAGACCCGCTGCTGCCGCTGACCGAAAGCGATTGTTTCTCTCCCCAGTGATCCGGTGTGTCCACCATGGAAACACCCGACGGACCGATGCCGTCATCCACACCCACCGCACCGTTCAGCGAAACGGTCAGGGCTTCCGGACTGGGCGATTTGTTGATCAGGTAAAGGTGAATCTGCGTCTCATCTTTTGCGGCGAAACCGTACGCCATGGTGCTGTCGCTGCTGAAATCAAGCATGATCGCCCCCTGGGCCTGTCCCAGCATCTCCCAGCTCAGGTGTACGGGGTTGAGCCGGTTGCCCTGGGTCGAGTCAAAAAGGGATCGAGCAGCGGCACCACCGGTGCGCGAATTATCCCAGAATGCGGTTGCATCATAGTTCCCGATAAAGAGCTCCTGGAGAAAGTCCACCATCACCATCGAATACTGATAGCGGTTATCAAAACCTGACCAGGCAGGATCCTTTCCCCACCCGTATTCATTATTGGCAATCCGCAGATTCGGATACCCCGCTTTGGTGGCGGCATCGCGCAGCTCCTGCGCATAGTTGCGGTGAATCCGGACCGGAGTATTCTTGTATTGACGCAACGGCCAATCGTTCAGCCAGTTGGTCATGTCGTATACGCCCGGCGTAAAATCCGAACCGCCATAGGGCCACTTTGAATGCGTTTCGATCCCATCGAGCCATGCCCCCACAATTTCCAGATAACTTCGCACATGCGCAGGGTCGGCCTTGTTGTGATTCCAATAGATCGTGATGTCCGGATCAACCGATCGCATGGCCTTCGCGATTTCCACATCAAAACGTGCCGCGTCGTCGGGCCCGCCAATCTCCCAGATATCCTCGTTACCGATGTAGTAGATCGCGCCGGGAAAACCGGAATCCACCACGTGCTGCACGCAGTTAGAGGCCTCGGCAATCGCATCACCGCGCCGATCCCAGAACACGCCGGATTTATGATTGATCCCCACCATCGGGATCATATTGGCCTGCTGGCAGAACGTCAGGTATTCATCCAGGCCCATCCAGCCGGACGGGGATAGCTGATAGCCTTCGAATCCCGGCTCCCAGTTATCGACGCTGATGTGTCCCGACGGTTTTTCCCAGTGATAGCGACCCGTCGTACTGCCGCCCGGGTAGCGGGCCGAGAATACCTTGTTGCTGGCGGCCCAGGCGGCCTTCGCTCCATCGGCATACATGCTGTCCTCGGCATCATCATAGCGGAGATGCATGTTGATCAGCTGATCACTGATCACCCACTTTTCATTATCGGTTTGGATCGCGATGCTGGCGGCCTCCGTCCAGTTCACCAGGCCCGCCAGGGCGACCAATAGGGTAATGCTTGTTCTCATTTAAATTCGTGCTCCATCAAAGAGTATCCTGACCGACCGGACACGACCCATCCGTCAATCCGTGTAATACATCAACCGGTTCTTAATTGAACTGTTTATTTTTAATACATACAATTTTACCTGTCAAGCGCTTACGCTCTCCAATTACATGATCGCCGATCGCATTTTTTCAGATGAATTCCTGCCTGTTCGCGTCTACGCGGCAGGTGGAGCAGGCCCGGAGCAAATACCTTCCGCCAATTAACAGCACCCCAACCATCTCCAGGAGCACAACGGACAGTTGCGTTAGGTCAGAACAACCGTATCATGCTTGCGAAATCAGACAGGGACACACACAAAAGGTTCAAGAAGAGGGAGTTATTTCCTTAGGCAGTATGTCATTACACCTTAAGCATGCATTCCCCTGGCCGTGCGAAGACGGTGCCGCCGGCGAAACGAACTGACCTGCCATCGACGGGAACAGTAATGGGGTCACCCGGTTGATCATCGGACTCGAATAAAGTGATCCTTTCCCGGCGTCAGTCTGTTTCAGTCATCCGCCGCCGCTGCTCCATTTCGGCCAGGGCGCGCCTATGCAGACGCTCTGTGAGTTCCGGATACTGATCGGCGAGATTGCGGGTTTCGCCGGGATCCTCCTCAAGGTTGTACAATTCCGGTGTAAAGGTTTCGGGGTCATACCTGCGCTGCGCATGCTTCTGCCACCAGGCCGTCGCGGGCATGGAATAGATCAGCTTCCATTTCCCCATGCGGATGGCGCAGAACCGGTCATTCTGGAGATAGTAGAGATAGCATTCACGCGGCGACCGCGCTTCCGGCGCGGCCCGCAGAAGCGGCCCGATATCCAGGCCGTCCACCGGATGGTCGACCGTAATGCCCGCAAGCTGTCCGATGGTGGGCAGCAGGTCGATGGCTCCGGTCACTTCACTGCAGATGCGGCCAGCCGGAATCATGCCGGGCATGCGCATGATACAGGGAACCCGCATACCGCCTTCGAGGGCAGATCCTTTCCCGCCGGAAAACGGCAGCGCCTGTCCGCCCGCCTCGCCCTGCGAAAGCCACGGCCCATTGTCCGAAGTAAAAATGACCAGCGTGGTTTCGGAAAGCCCTTTTTCATCCAGATACTGCAGAATGCGCCCGACGGCCGCATCGATCTCCTCCACCGCATCCCCGTACCGCCCGCCCTTGCTTTGGCCCCGGAAGGCTTCCGAGGCATGCAGCGGAACATGCGGCATCGCGGGATTGAGATAGACAAAAAAAGGACGCTCACCGCATTGTTCCATGAACCGGATGGCTTCATCGGCAAAGCGCTGTGTCAGCGTAGCCTGCACAGCGGGAAACTCGACAATGCGGTTGCCGCGCACTAAAGGAACCAGGTTCTTATTTTCATCGGTTTTCTTCAGCCCGCGCAGCTCCTCCATGCGTTTGCGGGTCATGCCGCCGGTCAGCACCAGATTGTCCGCGGTTTTCAGGTCAGGCCCCAGCCACATGTCGTTGCTGCCCGGAATTCCATAGAACGAGTCAAATCCCTGGTTCGTAGGCAGAAAGCGGTCGCGGTGCCCCAGATGCCATTTGCCGATACAGGCGGTGGCATAGTTTTTCTTCTTCAGCAGCTCGGCAATGGTAATCTCCTGCTCCGGCAGGCCCAGTTCGGAATGGGGAAACAGCACCCCTTTGGCCGGACCCAGCTGATCCGGATATTTCCCGGTCAGCAGCGACGCCCGCGATGGAGTACAGACCGGCGCGCCCACATAAAAATCAGTAAAGCGAATGCCCTCCTCGGCCATGCGGTCGAGATTGGGCGTACGGATGGTTTCCGATCCATAGCAGCCGACATCGCGGTAACCCTGATCGTCGGTCAGGATCACAACGACATTGGGGGGCTGCTGATCCGCAGCCGCCCCGTTCACGATCATGAATCCCGAGAGCACCAGCATGTGTACTGTGTTCTTCATCTCATGCTCTATCACATCCAGCGGACTACGGAAAAAGGAACCGCATCACTCCGACGCATTGTCCATCAATGCATGCTGCATCTGCATCGCATGACGTCTGGCGTCCGACGGAAGCCATTTGCTGTTGGCGGCTTTCCGGTAGATTTCCCGGGCTTCCGCAACGCGGCCCTCCTGATGGTACAGTCCGGCCAGGGTAAAATAGGCTTCAGGCGCTGCACGTCCGGTGGAGACCACCTCTTTCAACAGTGCTTCCGCCTCCTGCTTCCGATCGTCCTGCTGCAGGAAATAGAGGGCCGATGATGCGTAGTTCCAGTTTTCCGGATTGCCCACGGCGGCCTTTCGAAGCCATTCATGCCCCTCTTCCTTTTTGTCCTGGCACAGCAGCACGCCCAGGTTGTAGGCCGCCTGGGCCATTGCAGGATCGTTTTCCAGGGCCGTGCGCAGATGTCCTTCCGCCGCCTCTAAGTCGCCCCGCTCAGCCTGAAGCAGCGCCATGTTGAAGTTGACCATCGGACTTGAAGGCTCGATTTCCAACCCTTTCCGGAGGAGATCATACGCATTGGTGCTGTCCCCGGTGCGGGCATAGACCATCGATGCATTGATAACCGGTTGCAGGATATCGCCGCGCATCTCCATGGCCTTGTTATACACCTCCAGGGCCTTATCCGGCTCCCCCACCCGGTCATAGTAGATGCCCTGATTGTAATAGCTGGACCAGCGATCCGGCCAAACCGTCAGCGATTGCCAGTATTCGTCCCTCGCAGCCGTAAAAGCCTTCCTTCCCCCTTCGGAATAGGAACTCAGGTCGCGTCCAATGAGCGACGAAGCAGCACGGATCCGCACCGTCCTGAACTCGTCCTGTGCCGCCTTCAGCAACGCTTCCGTGGCTTCCATTGATCCATCGTAACGCAGGGCATCGGCGGCGGCGGCACGGACCCATTCATGTTCCGATTCGAGCTGGCGGCGGACGATCGGCCATCGATCCGGATAGGGATAGGGATAGTAGGACAGCATGCGCAGAATGGCGACCTTTGACGGTTGATCAGCTTTCGGGGAATCCAGATAGGCCAGGATTTCGGGAAGCCGGTCCCATTCCCCCGCGCGACACGCCTCGATGATCCGCCCCATCTCCAGAATATTCTTGCCGGAGTCGGCGCCGTGCCATGATTCGACCTTCTGTTTGGCCCATTCGATATCTTCCTGCTTATGTCCATGAAAGTCTCCGGTGATGGCTTCCCGGTTGTTATGACAGAGATTGCAGGCATTCGGGGAGCCGAACTCCAGCGAGGCCGCCGGTGACGGCGGACGGAACGAATGATCGGAGCGGTGCATGTGCGCCTGGGCGGTCTTGGGCATGTGGCAGTCAACACAGGACACCTTGTCCTTCGCCTTGTGATGGGTGTGATCAAGAACGGTATCCACCCGCTTCTGGTGGCAGGGAAGACATGCCTGATTGGGATTGTCCTTGAAGCGGAAGCGCCCGCTGGAGGTATGGCAGTGGATGCATTCAAGCTGTCCGGAACCGGCGCAGGGATTGGCCATCCAGCCGGTCTGGGTATAGTTCTCGCCCAGGTCGCGACCGTCGGGATAAAAGTCAGGGTCTTCATAGCTGGTCAGGTCATAGTGATCGAAATACTGCTCGCCCGGCATGAAACGGTCCGTCAGGGGAGACATTTTTGCATGACAGGGGGCACAGGTCGCATCGCGCTGCGCAGCATTCAGATCCTTGTGAAAACTGATCAAGTTTAAATCCTGCAGTTCTTCGCCTTTGAGCCTGGCCGCCTCGGCCGCCTTGATATGCGCTTCGGCGGGGCCGTGACACACCTCGCAGTTGATGCCCGGCTCGGTCCAGGTTGTCATATAGCTGTCGGTGGCGGGATCGTAGTTCTTGCTGAGCTGACTGACATGGCAGTCGTGACAGGCCGTATTAAAGGTCAGCTGCCGGTCGGTCCATTCCAGCGGCGCATCCTCCATTCCGTTGTCGAAATGGCGCACCATGCTGCCGGTGGAGTTGTACCAGGTCTTTGTATGCACGTTGTAGGCCAGCGGGGCCACCTGCAGCTTCCCTTTTTCGAGAGGCACCAGGAAGAAAAAGACATTCTTCCCGCCCAGCGCATGCAGGACAGGATAGCTTTTCGCTGCGCCGGAAGTATCCGTCTGCTTCATTACGCCGCCGGCGCCATTCAGCTCAACGAGAAAGGTGCTGTCCCCAATCCGCATCGGCTCGCTCATCGGTTCCAGCGTGCGTGCAAATGCCGCGCTGAATGCCTGCATCGCCTTGCCGTGATGCGAAGTGCTCCAAAGCCCGTAAAAGCGCTCGTGGCATGACAGGCACTGCGAGGAACCCATGTATTCGCCTTGATCCGTGAATTCAAGGGCTGAGGCTTTTCCAATCAGAAAAATTGACGATATGAGTATAAGTAAATTGATGCGTGTTCTGTTCATGTTCATTGCCATCCTTGCTGGAGAAGCGCCCCGGACACCGCGCACATCAGATCCTGCGTAATGTGCCGATGTGTCCGTGAGCCTGTCTCGGGTTTAAGCTTCCGGATTTCGGAACTTTATTTTTATCCAGGATCGGGGTGAAGTCAATCCCGCGCGGTGACACCGCAGCAGCAGCCGGCGACCGGACGCTTCACCTCTCGAACCCATAATCTTTTCGTCGTCTGAGTCAGGACGCGTCGGATGTCTCCGGCCGGCGATGCCGACAGCCCCCCGCCCCCTCGTTTAAGGTTGCATTCCATCTGCTGTACTATTCGCACTGCGTTTAAAACGATGACATGGGCGTCAGCCGGTCCATCAAAATCACGGGTGAAGCGATATGCCTCGCAGCACATGAAGAGATTCCTGAGTTCATCGAGGTTTTCGTCGGCAACCCCCGCCCCGGCAAGACAACCTTCCACCTCGCGAAACGTGAGCGCGCCGGGATTCAGATGCAGCCGGTGCCCGAGATAGACCCGAAGCATGACGTCCAGTTCACCGTATATGCTGCGCTTTGTCCGGCTGCCGTGTACAAGCCGCATGGCCTGCCGGCGGAAGAGTCTGTCCGGCCTGCGCGCGGGATGCTTACGGCTTCCCGGCCGCCTGCGCACGGTCCACACCCAGGCAGCGGCAAGCAGGGTCAGCAACGCAGAAAGAAGCAGACCGGCCCGTTTCGAGAGCGTTATGCGGTGTCCTTCGGCCACCGCGTGTGCCGCATCGACTGCCCGCTGGATCTCAGCTTGCGGTTCCAGGAACTCGGGAGCATTCCCCCCCGTGTAGATCGCAATGCCCGTTGAAGGTGTAACCGTGAGCGGGATCGCCGGGGAACAAACCGTCATATAGGCATTTGAGACAGGATGAAAATAGCTCAGCTCCAGGGGGGGGACGTTGCTGACACTCGTCGACAACGGCCTCACGGTCTGGGTGTAGATTTTAGACGTTTGCGTACGTGCCGGCAGCGCCCGCTCCGAAGGAATTTCGAATTGACTCGCGAGCAGCGACTGGTCGCGGAGGGGAGGCAAGGTGATGTTTTCCATAAAACCGGCCGATGTCACAGTAACGGTGAGTGTTATCGCATCGCCGACACGCACGGTCTTCGGTTCGGCTTCAACCTCGATCGAGTACTCGCCGACCAGACCGTTGAACAGGGCCGGCCGACCCGCGGCGGGTAATGGCTTTACCTCCAGCACCAGCGAATCCGATTCCGTGTAGATGCGATCGTAGCTGCGATCGGTCACATTCCGGTCGAAAAAAGTATTGTCGAAGTAGGCCGGGTACTGGAATGCGGTTCGACGATTCAGATTCGCATTTTCCGATGCACTCTCATCGGCGGCACAAAGCAGCGTGGATGCGGGAATGGTCAACCGGCCGGCGGCTCCCGGCACAAGAATCTTCGAGAAGGAAAGCGACTGGTGCTGCGTACCCTCGTTTTCATAACTCCTTCGTTCGGCCAGTACACGTGTGCCGTGGACAGGCAGACCTGTAGCCTGGGCATGATCCTCATTACCGGGTGCATAGAGATCGAGCACATCGAAGCGTCTGTCGTCCAGGATTGGAAAGTGAAAATCGACCGCTTTGAGCGCACTGAACGGGTAGATACTGTCCCATTCTGTTGTCAGGAGAACCGGTTCGCCGACATAGACCTCGCGCGCCGACAACCGTCCTGTGAGCGTCATGCGGTCGGTTTTGACCGGTTTCCGGGCATGAATGTTCAAGGGCGCTGTTTCAAGGTTGCCGAACCGCAACGAAGGAATGGTCAGCTCCCCTTTCTGGCGTGCCCGGAAGGCAAAGCGGTAGAGCCACATGTTGGTTGTATGGGAAACGGCGGCTGCTTCGAGCAGCACGGCATTGAAATCCGGCAGGTCGCTCAACTCCGGGGCAGGCGGCTGACGGGGTGTCCTTACGATAACGTCGACATTGAACACCTGACCCAGATATACGTTGGTTGCAGAGGCCGTGGCCTGGGCGTAAAACGCATCGTCCGCCTGCACGGTTACCGAACACGTCATGAATGCGATGAAAATGTATTTCCTGAAAAACATGCTACCAGTCCTTTTCGACCGCCTTGTATGCGCCTTCCCTGCTCTGCTTCCTCCGCTCCTGATTGCGGAGTTCCTCGGTCAGAATATCCGCTTCGGTCCGGTTGGGCGGCGGCACGCCCCGAATATCCTCGTATTCTGAAAAGTCACCGAATGGATCTGCCTCGTCGTACATATCCGCGTCCTGATCCGACGGTTCATAACTCATGGTATCATCATCGGAAGGCGCGGCATCGCTGCCGGGATCCGGCACTGACGGTGCGGCATCCAGTGCGGCAATGAGCTCCGCCAGCGCCGCCGGCTGATCAGGAACCGCCATGGCATCGGCGGCCAGGCCTGCATGCACGAACGTTATTTTCAGTGGTCCGGGGATCGTGGTTCCGTCAGGAAGGGAAATATCCGAGTGGAGTCCCGAGTCGGCCATGATATCGGTCAGATCCCGCACCTCGTTTTCCAGTATCTGCTGCGCCTCGACGGCATCGGGGTGATCGATGAGCATCGTCTGACGTTCAATAAACTCCTGAAGCTTGTCGTGGATATATTTTATCAACTCGTTTTGCTGCTGTTGCTGATCCTGCTGATTGTAAACCTCCTCCGCTATAGCGGCGGCCAGGCGCTGGCAGATTTCGAGGTTGAATGCGGCATTATCGAAAGCGGGGCTTCGTGCGAAGGCCTCCCGGTAAAGCACGGCGGCCTGCTGACATTGTTCAATCGCGGACAGCGGCTCCTCAACCCGCAGCTTCCGGGCCGTCTGCACCAGGCAGTTCGCCATGTTGTACCGGCACTTTGCATGAAGGGACTCATCGGTCGTTAACGCGGCCGCGGCACCGAACGCGAAAGCCGCTTCATCGAAACGCGCCAGGCGGTATTCCGCTGTGCCGAGGTTGTAGAGCACCTCTGCCGAGCCGTCCATTTCCTCCGCTGCGGACCGATAGGCGTCGGCGGCAGCTTCATACCGGCCTTCTGCATAGGCTTTGTTGCCCTCCTCGAACAGTCTTTCGGGGCCGGCGGTTACCGTACCCGCAATACACAGAAAGAGGGCGAGCATACGTACCGCACCCAGGCTCCACCGATGCGAGATCAGCAGCACAAACACCGCGGCTGCAATAAAAGCACTGAAATGTTCCTCGTAACGCTCCACGGTGTACTGTTCCGTTGGTGCGCGCTCGGCATCCTCCATCACCCGCCGGTAGATCTGCCTGAGATCAAAAGGTCCGTCCGCCACCTCGGCGTACACGCCGCCAGGTGCAGCCGCCGCCATGTTGCTGAGCGTCTCCGCGTGCAGTTTAGTCCAGACTTCACGGTTGCCGTGCTGCAGGAAGCTGCGCCCGCCTTCTCCATCATCATCAACTGCAATGCGGCCGCCATGAATCCGGTCGCCGATCCCGATGGCAATCAGCCGTGCACCGGCATCGTGCAGTTTGCGCGCGGCTTCGTATACAGCGGTTTCGCCTCCCATGTCCTCGCCATCGGTTATGAGAATCACGTCCTGCAGGCCGGCTTTTTCGGGATCTAGCAGCTTTTCCACGGTCTTCTCAAGCGCGTTGGCGATCACCGTCCCTCCCGCGGCAATGCTTTCCGGAGCCGCCTGCCGTAACGCCATGCGGAAATAGTCGTAATCAAGCGTCATGGGACACCGGATCTCAGCCGATCCCGCAAACAGCACCAGACCGACCCGATCACCGGCCAGCTCATCCACACCGTCGAGAATCGCGGTCTTTGCACTCTCGAGCCGGTTGGGGTGCAGGTCCTCGGCCAGCATGCTGCGCGAAACATCCAGTACAAAAACCAGGTCCCGTCCGCGGTGCTGCAGGCGCTGTTTTTCCCGTGTCCAGGAAGGACGGGCCAGCGCGAGAACCGACAAGGCAACGGCGAGACAGCATCCAATCGCCTCACGCCTGCGGCTCACAAGCGACGCCCCTTTTCCGAAAGCCGCCGCGGCAAGCCTGCGCTTCCTGCCCGCGCGGATGAACAGCACGGCCAGGACCGGCACCAGCGTCAGCCCAAACAGCATCTCCGGATGATAGAAATGTACAATGCTCATGGAATCCTCCTGAGCCATGTAGTGGAGAGCAGCCCGTGAACCGCCAGAAACAACACGCCGGCAGCGGCATACGGGTGGAAGGCATCCGTGTAGGTTTCATAGCGGGCCGTTTCTATGGTGCTCGTCTCCATTGCGTTGATTTCCTCGTATACATCACGCAGGGAGGCTTCGTCGGTGGCTCGGCGATAAACGCCTCCTGTCGTTTCGGCAATCCTGCGCAGAATCCGCTCCTGCACCGGCGGCTCCGCCTCGATCTGCATTGGACCGCCCGGTGTTTGAACCGTCTTCATCTCCGGCGGACCCATGATGGCGATGGTGTGCACACGGATACCCCACTTTTCCGCCAGGGCCGCCCCCTCCATGGGCAGGTGACGACCGCAGTTATTGTTGCCGTCGGTCAGCAGGATAATAACTTTGCTCTGAATGGTGTAGCTGCCCGGCTTATCGGCTTCCGCGTCGTAGCGTTCCTTGACCGCCTTCAGGCGGGCGGCCGCGAGCGCAATCGCATCGCCGAACGCGGTTCCGTCTTCATCCGGTCGCGATTCGATCTCCAGGCTCTGGATAAAATACTCCAGTGAATCGTGGCTGAAGGTCAGCGGGCAGATCGTGTCGGCGTAGCGGGCAAAGGTAATCATACCGATCAAGTCGTTCGGACGATCGACCACGAACTGCTCAACCACCTGCCGGGTCACTTCCATCCGGCTTAGAGACCGATCCCGGAAAGGCATGGAAAGATCCATCGAACTCGAAATATCCACCGCCAGCTCGATGGCAATGCCTTCCTTCGGAAGGCCCGCCGTGAGGCTTCTTTTCTGCGGCCGCGCAAGGCAGATGATCAACAGAATCAGAGCTATGACCTGAAGCCAGAACAGAAAAGGACTCAGGCGCTGACGAAGCGTGTGCGGCGTCCTTCCGAATGCGCCCAGGGAAGAAAAACGCAATGCCCCGCCCGGTCCTCGACGACAGTGATCCACAATCATCCTGGTCACGGGCAGCAGCAGTAACAAGGCCCATGGAAACGCCAGTCTCATAGATCCTCCTGCGTTCTCGTGGTCTCGATGTACCCGATCACAAAGCGTTCCGCCTCATTGAGGAATCCCGGATGGACAACGTTCGAAAAACGGACCTGATCGCCTTGGTTAAAAAAATCAGACAGCCAGGGCGCCTGCACCAGAAGCCCGGATTGTTCGAGCTCGGGCATGATTTCCTGAGCCGTTTTTCCGAGCATCCGAAGATGGAAGCGTCGTTCAATGTATTCGCGCAGCAGGCGGTTGAGGGCATGGACCCGGTCGGCACCGGTTGCCGGAAGGTGCTTCAGGGCCTGGAACGCCGCCTCGTGCGGCGCAGGCTCTACCGGGCTGCGTCTGCCGGTGAGGTATAGAGCCATACTTGTCGGAACCGCCAGAACAACCGCGAGGACCGCCAGCAGCCGCGGCAGCAGACGGTTCCGCGGCCTGGATATCGCCGCCAAGGGACCTGCAATATCCCGGATTTCAAGATCATGGAGATCCGGCGGGAGCACGGAATCAACATGGATGTTGAGCGGGTCGGTGATCACCCGGTCTGCCCCGCACACAATCACCAAAGAAGGAATCCCAACCGATCCGGGAACAGACGGAGCCAACACCCATTCCCTTCGCTTGATGTGTTGACCATCGTCCGATGACGGGAGAATTCCATCGCGGCTTGCCTGCACGGTCAGCGAATCATCCAGCGCATCCATTGACGGAAAGGCTGTTTCGGCAGCGGACGGCGCCTGCACGGAAACAGCCAGAACCACCTGGCCGGCAACGGGTATGTTGGTCTCGGCGGCGGTCATGATCACCGTCATCTCACCATGCCGGAAAGAACGCTCGAACGCCGGCCGGGGAGGCACAGAACGGGAGACATTCCGATTACACCCCAGAACGGACAGCAACGCGAAGGACACGCCTATTCTAGCGCACCACATCATAAAGCTGCCTCCTCTCCCGGCCCTTGAAGAACCGGACCAGATCGTGGACAGAGTCGCAATCGGTCCGGATATCGATCTGGTCTATGCCGATCCTGCTCAACTGCTCTTTCAGTTCCTGCTGCCTGGTTCTTGCGGCGGCTTCATAATTCCGCCGGGCGGCCGAGCTGGAGGTATCGACAACCCTGCGCCTGCCGGTTTCCGGATCGGACAGCTCGACGAGCCCTACATTGGGTATGCTCAGCTCACGCGGATCCGTGATGGAGACGGCGATAAGATCGTAGTGATGGGCCGCCAACCGGAGCGCCTTGTCGTATCCGGAGTCCTGGAAATCGGAAAGTAGGAAGACAACGCACTTCTGCCGTACCATCCGGCCCAGGTAGTCGAGGGCATGCCCGATATCGGTTCTGAGGCCGGCAGGTTCGAAGCCGAGTATTTCGCGGATGATATAGAGCACATGCTGCTCTCCATTTTGCGGAGGGATAAAAAGTTCGACCTCATCCGTAAAAATGATCAATCCCACCTTGTCGTTGTTCTTGATGGCGGAAAAAGCGAGCAGCCCGCATATTTCAGCGGCGATTTCCGTCTTCGTTTTATCGGTTGACCCAAAGGAGCCGGAGGCCGACATGTCGACCACAAAGAAGAGGGTCTGTTCGCGCTCTTCGATGTAGCGCTTGACGAAGGGTTTACCGGTGCGTGCCGTTACATTCCAATCGACCGTGCGGATCTCATCGCCGGGCTGGTACTCCCGCACTTCGTCGAATTCGATTCCACGCCCCTTGAAGACGCTCCTGTATTCGCCGCCCAGCATCGCATCGACCACCTTGCGGCTGACGATGTCGATCCGTCTCACGTTCTTCAGCAGATCTTTTTGACGCTGGGTATCCATGGCAGGCTGCGGGGTGTTTATGGGTGTCGCCAACGGGCGGTCAGGGAACTTGAACCGTATCAAGAATACGGTTAATGACATCTTCGGCGCGCTGCTCCTCGGCCGTCGCCTCGTAGGTCAGGATGACCCGGTGCCTGAGGATGTCCATGGCACAATCCTTTACATCCTGCGGAACCACAAAACCCCGACCGTTGAGCATGGCCCGGCCTCGTGCGG
The DNA here is from genome assembly GCA_050298955.1 of Pontiella sp. Lineage (GTDB taxonomy): Bacteria > Verrucomicrobiota > Kiritimatiellia > Kiritimatiellales > Pontiellaceae > Pontiella. Next base: position 46,732 of record JBNKVA010000034.1, on the reverse strand, counting down.
CGAGCGACAGGAAGATGCTCGCCCGCGGTGAAGCGCCGTAGCGCACCAGATTACCGCAAGCGATACCATAGCGTGCCGGATCGCGCGTGGCATGCACTATATCGAGTATGTAGTGTTCGATCTGCTCATCCATGAACACTTCGTCAACCAGGTCGCGCAAGCGGTTGATGTCATGAATCTCCACCACCGGATCCACCTCGATCTTCAAGGCTGTACGGCCCATGCGTTTAAGGATGCGATGCTCCTCGTCGCGACCGGGATAGGTAATCTCCAACTTGAACATGAACCGGTCGACCTGTGCCTCCGGCAGCTGGTAGGTTCCCTCCTGCTCAATCGGATTCTGCGTGGCAAGCACCAGAAAGGGTTCGCCCAGCTCGTAGCTGTTGTCACCGATCGACACCTGATGTTCCTGCATGGCCTCCAGCAGGGCGCTTTGCACCTTAGCAGGCGAACGGTTTATTTCATCCGCGAGAATAATGTTTGCGAAGATCGGTCCCTTGTGGGGAATGAATTCACTGGTCTTGGGATTGTACATCATGGTGCCGATCAGGTCACCGGGCAGCAGATCCGGTGTGAACTGGATGCGGTTGAAGGCAGCATGCAGCGTCTTGGACAGCGTGGTCACGGCCAGGGTTTTTGCCAGGCCGGGTATGCCTTCAATGAGCACATGTCCGTTGCAGAGCATCGCCAGCAACAGGCTGTCGATCAAATCTTCCTGCCCGATGATGACCTTCGCGACCTCGGTGCGGATCCGCTGGAGCACTTCACTTTCCTTTTGAAAGCGCTCATTCATTTCCATGATGTCCTTGTGCATAATCACACTCCGTCTTTAAACCCGACCGACATACCGTGGGGCGCTATCGGAAAGGGGTTGCCTTCGGTTCCGTGTCGGGTACGGTGCGCGCTCTCCGTATACCGGCACCATCGAATCGCCGAAAAGTTCTTGCTGCGCCTAATGAAAGCCTGTCCAGACCGTCCGAACATGTTCAGAAGAGACCCGGCTGCCGCTTCGGAAGTTCGATGCAGGCGAATCAAAGGTCCGTCCGCTGCGGCATGGGATCGGGACGGATCGGATATCGGCGGACACATTGCTGATCAAAATAGTTTCCGACCCTGAGCTTCTTCAGGTTTTCAACATGGTCGATCAGCCAATTACTCGACTCCGCATGCATTACCAGACGTCCGAGTTCATCGGTGATGAGCACGATGTAGCCATGGTATTTCCTCCCGCGCCGGGCAACGTCCGCAATGGAGTAATCACGCAGCGGAATCACCTCATTACTCTCGTATTCAAAGCGGCGGCCGTTTTCCTTGGTCAGCATGAACGGGACGGTTTCGCGCGCCAACAGAATGTAGCGGTCGGCAAACACCTGTTTTCCGATGACGAAGATTTCCGCGGTCAGCTCATGATCGTAGGAGCCCGTGCCTACCTGCTTGACGCGCACGCCGAAAGAGGCCCGGATTTCCGGCTCCCTCACCTCATTCAGGCGCTCGGCCACCTTGCTCGAAAAATGGATTTGCTTGAGTGATTTCAGCATGTCGATGTCGAGCTTCGGAACGCGGGTAATCTCAACATAGTTCCGGTCATCCGGCGACAGCTGATCGCCGGGCACTTTAAATTCATTGCCGGCAGCATCGATTAACTTCACATCGCCATCGAAACTGATCCCTCCGGACAGTTCGGCGTCGAATGTCCGTCCGTCCGTGAGTATCCATGTGCGCATTTCGGCTAGGCCTTCCCAAGCACACAAACAAACCGCCAGACTCAGTATATATACCCGCATACCTGCTCCTCATTTAAAGATCATTAAAAACCGGACCGTTGGTCATGCAGACCATTTCTTCTTTTGCAAGGTAGGCATAAACCGCATCCAGCATGTCGTGGGACAGTTCGCTGGTCCTGAATGCCGGCAGAACCGGTCCTCCCTGGACACTGGACTCATACTTAACACCCTTTTCCTGCACCATCAGGTAGGCGGCGGCCTGTCCGGCGTCATCGCCCACCAGAATCTCCATATCCTTCGCGACTCCGGGCTCCAGTGTGATCCAGTCACCGACGGCGGCAAGCTGGCCCAGGCCGCATATATACTGCTTGTGCTCGACGGCGTGGGGCGTCCATGCCGATCCGACGACATGCTGATAATTTCCCTTGCGCTCGTCGCGGAAATCCCAGACGCTGGCCACCACGATTTTACCATCGACCCGTACGATCAGAAACATATCGCCGGCCGCCCAGAACCTGAATGTTATGCCTTCTTTATGTACGAGCTTCCCCTTGTAATGCGCCACCCAGCGCGCCCCTTCGGAGGCATCCTCGTCCCCGAATGCGACCGGCGCTAAGCTTGACGGGACCACGGGCACCATCAGTGTACTCACATACAGCTTCCTGGGCAGCTGGTAGAATTTGTGCAGCAGGCTTTCGTCCCAATCACTATCGATAAATTTACGTACGGCACTCATAAAGGACAGTTTGTCAAATCCCGTCACATTGCCGTTGCTCCACCGTTTCATGTCGTAGTAGACCCCGACAAAATCAGTGCCGACCGATTCGGTGGATCCCATCAGGGTTACCGTACTGATTTCAGGAATATCCATGAATTCCTGACCGAAACCTATGCCGCCCATTAAACCCTCTCCGGTTCCCATCAGGTCCGGCAGCTGGATTTCAGGCATGTCGCGGTTTTTAATCTTGGCGACAATGCGCGACGACGGTTTCGGCTGTGAACTCTTCCTGACCTTCACCTTTGGCTTTTTCAGTTTCATCTTGGGTCGTTCGATCGGTACAGGTGCCTCGAATTCAGGCTCGTGGTTCCTGACCACGGTGAAGACGACAAAGAGTCCCGCGACAAAAAAGACGGCTACATGGAACAGCAGACTGGCTACCAAACCGCTGGGAGCGCCTTTGTTCACGGTTTTTGATTTGATGAAGCGTTTCATATGATCCCTCAATCGCTAGCTCTACTCCTACTGAGTGAATATAAAAAAACACACCCGCTCTCATTTGTCAAACAGTTTTACGTAATATTCTACAATTTTATTTTTACTCGCCGCCCCACCCGTTGCTCAAACCAGCTGCCAAGCCTGCAACCGCTCATGAATCGAACGGCGGGATTTCAAACGCACTATGCGTCTCCAGAGACATACGGTAATTTTAAATGTTCATTTTAATCTATTATTTTAATCTTTCTCGGCCCGATCGCCTCGGCAGCGGGAAACAGGGAAACTCTGACATGGGCGAAACAGGGCATTGTGAGGATTATCCGGGCGTGTCGCCCATCGGTGGGTGTGCCAACAGTCTGGTATTCCGGTTTCGCCGTGCGAGCGATCCAGTGCTGGCAGGGCGTCGGAAATGATTCCGCAGGCATCGGTCCAGCCACATGGCTCACGCGTAAAAATAAAAAGGCGAACCCTTGATGAGTTCGCCGTACGAAAGATGGTCGGGGTGGAGGGATTCGAACCCCCGACCTATTGCTCCCAAAGCAACCGCGCTACCAGACTGCGCTACACCCCGTTTCCTAATGGTCGGAAAGCGCGCGAATATCGAAGATTCATCAGGCAAAGGCAACCCTTTTTCGAATCAATCCCGGCAGGCAAGCCTGTCTGGAGGAACGCCGTTCCTGTCGTATATGATTGTCAGGGCCGAGGGCTCTCCAACAGGTATACGGCGGATCAGTCGTCCAACGGATCCCAGTTATCGCTGCCGGAGAGCACCGCGTCGAAGGTGTATTTTTTTACCTCGGATCGCTTGATTTCCCGCAGACCGTCCCAGTCGGCGCGATCATCCATATCGGCCCCTTTGCCTTTGTTGCCGTATTCGTAGAGATGGAGATCTCTGCTGGTGGCGGCATAGTCCATGCGCCAGGGATCGCCCCACCCCTCGGGGTGGATCATTTCCGACATCTCGCAATAGATAAATGCCACCTTGGGATAGTGATGCCAGGGACGGCCCAATCTGAAGGGATGACCGTCGTCGCCGCCGCGCGGACTGTCATCGGCATAGGTGATGTCGCACTTGTGGAAGACAAAACCATAGGCCTGCTCCCTGGGGGTCGCCGGCGCCGTAATCCATCCCCCGCCCCAGCTGCGAATTTCACATTCATCAAAATACCCGACGCCCGCGCCATAGATATAATCCGTCCGACCCACCACCAGACAGTCCTTGAAATAGGTGCGACATCCGGCGCTCCACAGATAGATGGTGTCCTGATAGCTCTTCAGGCTGCAGTTTAAAAACACCGCTCTGTCCGCCTGCACCGTGATTGCCTGCGCCTGTCCCTTCGGCGGTGCCGCATTTTCGATCGTCACGTTTTCAGCATGGAAGCCGCTCCCCTTAATGGTCAGCACGGCCGCGGTCCGGATCGTATCACCCTCCCACCGCTTGACAGCCTCCGGCGGGCACATTCCATTCACGGACTCGTCGCAGCCGCAGTTGTATGTATGGTAACGAATGACCGTATTCTCCCGATCCTCGCCCATCAGCGTGATGTTTTGTTTGGCGGGAGGGACGATCAGCTTTTCCTGATCGTAGATTCCGTTTTTTAAATAGATGAGTGTGCGGCGGTCCTGGTTGTCGCGTACCGAATCAATGGCTGCCTGAATGCGCGTAAAGTCCCCGCTTCCATCCAGCGCCACAACGATATCGGGCTCGGTACGGCCAAACGAAATGGCTATGCCGCTGAAGAGAAGCAGTATTGTTTTCCGAATCATTGCTGACCCCTTTTATGAACATTCAGTCATCGATATTTCCAGGTGGAGGGCCGGGCTCCGTTCCGGCCTAAGTACGACTCAGCGGTCGTTCCTCCATAAAACCACGCTACTCAGCTGGAGGTTGCAGCGAGATAAAGCACGGTGCATCGCGGTCGCAGGTAATTTCGTCATCCACCAACAGCAGCTCGGCAACCTGTATCGAGCTGCGGCGTTTTTCGATCTCTTCAGCATCCGGAATCTCGGCACGGCGCCCTGGATGCGTGAAATAGAAGACATAGGCACGGTCGCCCTGCACCACCACATCACAATGTTGACCGATGACCTGATCATCCTTCCCCTGGCCGGGTTGTTGCAGAATATTGTCCGGTTGGCGTTCCCAGCTGGCCAGGTCATCGGAATGGTAGACACCGAGTCCTCTCCACGCATCGATGACCATCCACCAGTTATCCTTCCAGTGAAAGACCTTCGGCCCTTCACCACGGAACTTGCCGCCGCATGGACCCTGGTCCGTCCAATGATAGAGGTCCGGACTGTCGGCATAGTTCATTGACTTGCCGCGACGCTCATCGTTGTACCACATGCGCCAGGTTCCATCCGGCAACTGCGCCACACAGGCATCGATCACCTTGTCAGACGCCAGCTTAAGCTCAGACTCCGGCTTCCACTTGATGCCGTCCTTACTGGTCAGGTGCACGATGGTTCTCGGATGGCCCCAGTCGGAAAAAACACCCGGCACCACCGTCAGGTACATATGGTAGAGACCATTGTGTTCGATCACCTCCGGCGCCCAGTACGTATGTTCGCCTTTGCTGTAATCGATATCGCAGGTACCCCGGTACGTCCAGGTCGCCCCGCCATCATCCGATTCCGCAATGCCGATGTCCGTCCCATGGACCCAGTCAACGCCGTTGGAGTTTTCCAGAGTGGCCCGCCGGTTTGTGTAGTACATGAACCACTTTCCCGCCGGCTTGTTCCAGATCACCACCGGATCGGCGGCGCCGTCAAAGACCGGATCACGATAAAGCGGTTTGTCAGCTTCCTTACCCTTGAGGGACAGGTTTTCCTTTAACTGTTTCACGAAGGAGGAATCAACCGTAAAGGCCGAGCCATGCCGAATGCCGGAAGGGAAGCTCACCTGTTCCGATACGTCTACCCAGTCCTTGAGGTTCTTCGATCGCACTGCGCCATATTTATGCTCCCGGTATATATCGAAGTAGATATAGACATAGTCACCCACCCGCAACGGCGTAGGCCCCTCGGCCCAGTAGTCGCCGGTGATCGGCTCGGAGACCTCCGTCGGATAGGGTCCGGCCGCCTTATCTGAAATTGAAATGCGGATGTTCTTTTCCGGCGGATTCGGGTTTTCGTTCTTGAGGAACATGACATATTGATTGCCGTATTTCAGGATCGTGGAGTCAATCGCGCTGAAGTCCGGATTGAAGAACATTGCAGTCGGTTCGAACGTCTCAAAGTCCCTGGTCTTAGTGAAGTAGATGCGGTGATTGAGTCCCTTTTCACGCTCCGACTCCGCCACGGGGGAATGGCGTCCCGGAATCGTAGTGGCCCAGAAAATCAGAAACTCACTGTTTTGGTCGTCGTAGAAGATTTCCGGAGCCCAGCTGTTCCGGGCGGTCGGTTCGTGTTCCATGACCGGAATGGTTTTCTGTTCCGACCAGTTGACCAGGTCCTTCGAGCTCGCATAGCCGATATGTTTGTCCCACCAGCCCGTGGTCCAGACCATGTGGAACAAGCCGTCCGGTCCCTGAATGATACAGGGATCGCGCATGAGTTTGTCTTTTCCCACGGTCGGAGCAAGCAGTGACCGGCCATTATTCAGCGCCTCCCAATGCAGCCCGTCCGTGCTGTGTGCCAGATGCAGCCCGTCCTGACCGCTGACCGTAAAATAGGAAAAAAGGTATTCCTCCGCTGAAGAGAGACCTGCGCTGCAGAGCAGCAGACACAGCATTGCAGTTGGTTGGATTTTATTCATTTTACCGCTTTCCATTTAGTGGGCGATCAATATGTTTAAACGATTGAGCATGCTATAGGGACATCACCGGTTTTCAACTTAGTTCAGTCCAGGGAAATTGCAAGGGCGGGAGCCGAACCTATAACCCACAAAATCAAACACAGCAGGTAAACGAATGAAACGAACCATTTATATTTTCATGCTATCCGCCCTCATCGCTCCGCTCACCCGGGCCGAGACGACCGAACGCGTCTATCTCTCCGGCATTGATTTCGAACATCCGGTAGAATGGGATTTCATGGTCACCGGCGGCATGCGCGCCAACGAATGGGGAACGATCGGCGTCCCGTCGCAGTGGGAACTGCAGGGCTATGGCGAATACACCTACGGCCGCTGGTACAAGGAGGAGGGTGTCGACCATCCGAGCATGGAGGAAGGGTTCTACAAGTACGCCTTCGATGTTCCTGCCGCACTTAAGGGAAAGGTCGTCGACATTGTTTTCGGCGGAGTCATGACCGATACCGCCGTCAGCATAAACGGTCAGTCCGCCGGCCCCGTGCACCAGGGCGGCTTCTACCAGTTTAAGTACCGCATCTCCGACCTGCTGAACTATGGAGAGGAAAACCTGCTTGAAGTCCATGTCAAGAAGCACTCAGACAATCCATCGATCAATGCCGCCGAGCGCATGGCCGACTGGTGGCTCTTCGGCGGCATCTACCGCCCCGTCTGGCTGGAGGTCAAACCCCGGGCGCATATCGAGCACTTTGCGGTCGACGCCAAAGCCGATGGCCTGCTCAATACTGTAGTCCAGCTCGAAAACCTCGATTGCGATGCTCAACTTGTTATTCAGCTGACCCCGTCAGACAACACTCCGCGCAATCTCCCGTACATTCAGAATGTGCAGCAAGGCACAACCAACCTCGTGGTATCGACCAAGTGGGATGATATACGGCCGTGGTCCCCGGAAGATCCTGATTTGTATACGCTTACCCTGTCGTTGAAGGAAGGCGACAAGGTGATTCACGAAGTTTCGGACCGCATCGGTTTCCGGACTCTCGAGTTCAAGAAGGGCGACGGCATTTACGTCAACGGCAGGCGCACGGTCTTCAAGGGGATCAACCGCCATACCTTCTGGCCGGAAGGCGGCCGCAGCACCAGCGAACGCATCAGCCGCATGGATGCCGAAATCCTTAAGGACATGAATATCAATGCCGTCCGCACCCACTATCCGCCGGATCCGCACTTCCTCGATATGTGCGACGAGCTGGGGCTCTTCTTTCTCGACGAGCTGGCCGGCTGGCAGAACGGCTATGATGACGCGATCGGCGCCAGGCTCGTGAAAGAAATGGTTGAACGCGACGTCAACCACCCCTGTATCGTGATCTGGGACAACGGCAACGAAGGCGGATGGAACTACAACACAGACAAACTGTTTTCAAAGTATGATCCCCAGGACCGGATCGTCATTCATCCGTGGGCAGACTTTAACGGTTGGGATGCCCATCACTATCCCGCCTACCAGACCGGCGTCCATCGCTTCAACAACGGCGAACGTGTCTTCTTTCCGGGCGAAACCCTGCACGGGATGTACGATCAGGGCCACGGTGCCGGCCTGGAGGATTTTTGGGACAAGTGGACCTCCAGCCCGCTCTTTGCCGGCGCCTTCATGTGGGCCTACAACGACTGCGCCGTCCTGCGCACCGACTGGACCGGTGAAAAGAAATTTGATTCCAACCGCTACATGGCACCCGACGGCATCGTCGGCCCCCACCGTGAGCTTGAAGGCAGCGTCTTCACCGTCAAGGAACTCTGGGCCCCGATCCGGTTTGAACCACGTCTAATCACTTCATCATTCGACGGCTCGTTTATCATCAGAAACACGTATCAGTTCAATAACCTGAACACCTGCCGCATGGCCTATCAACTGATCAAGATCGACTCCAACGGGTCCGGCCCCGGCAAGGCCGCGGCCATGAAGACCGGTTCGATCGAAATCCCCGATATCAAACCGGGCGAGGCACGCAGGATTCAGATGGAGATGCCGGATAACTTTTTCGAAGCCGATGTACTTTCTATCACGGCCTGGGACAAGCATGACCGTGAAATCTACACCTGGACCTGGCCTATTCATCGGGCAACGGAGTATGCTGAAAAATACGTGCCGCATCGCGATGCGACGGAGGCGGCTTCGGCTTCAGAGACCGAAAGCAGCGTCACGCTTAAGGGATCCGACATTTCCGTCACCTTTGAGAAATCAACCGGATACATAACGGCGGTCCAACGAGGCGATACGGAAATCCCGTTCGGTAACGGCCCCGTTCCGCTCGGTATGAAGGCGAAGGTAGAGGAGGTTGAAGTTATGCAGAACGGCGACAGCGCCGTTCTGCTGATCGACTATCTCGGCGGCATTGACAGGATCATCTGGACCATGACCGCAGACGGTCTCTTGAAGATGGACATGCTCTGCCTGACCAATGCCCGTAATGACGGTGGATTCGACGGCGGGTTCATCGACGACAACATTACCGCCTTCGGTCTGACCTTCGATTATCCCGAAGAAAAAGTGAAAGGTATGGAGTGGTTCGGCCGCGGCCCTTACCGCGTCTGGAAAAACCGCATTCCGGGTACGACGTTCGGCCTTTGGGACAAGGATTACAACAACACCATCACGGGCGAGAGCTTTGAAAATCTGATCTATCCGGAATTCAAGGGCTACCACGCCCATATGTTCTTCACGAAGATGCGCACCGCCAACGGTCCGATCGGTTTCTACTCCGAAAACGACAACCTGTTTCTGCGCATGCTCACCCCCGAAGAACCGGAAGGCCGCGACCGCGGACGCAGAACAATGCCGCCCTTCCCTGAAGGCGACATTTCGTTCCTTTATGAGATCGTCGCGATCCAGTCGTTCAAGCCCATCGCGCACCACGGTCCGAAGAGCCAGCCCGCCAGCATCCGCATCAAGGTTGGCGACGATGGTATTCCGATGAAGGTATGGTTCGATTTCAGGGAGCAGTAACAGGCAGGGACGGTTCGCCGAACCGTCCGCGGCGCCTTCATCAAAGGCGCCCTGCCCGATTACGCATAGCCGAGCTTCTTGAGGATCCAGAAATTCTTGCGCCAGTTTTTTTCAACCTTGACCCAGAGCTTGAGCTGGAAGCGGACGCCGTACATTTCGTACAGCTCCTTCTCTGCCTGTTGACGCACCCACTTGAGCAGGCGGCCCTTTTCTCCGATCACGATCCCCTTCTGTGAATGGCGCTCAACATAGATCGAGGCTTCGACCACCCATTTGTTATCCCGCTCGTCGATATCCTCCACCCAGACCGCCACGGCATGCGGCAGTTCCTCGTGCAGGCGATGGAAGAGTTTTTCGCGGATAACATCGGCAATATTAAGTTTGCGGGGATAGTCGGTAAGAATATCATCAGGAAAGAGCGGAGGGCCTTCCGGTACGGTTTCGAAGAGCGTATCGAGCAGACCGGCCATGCCGTCCCCTTTCAGTGCGGAAACCGAAGCCCACACCGGCTGCTGTTCGCTTTCCTTCTCGACCCTGATCTCTTCCCAAAGCTTTTTGTATTCGGCAGACCGATCGGCTGAACGGTCGATCTTGTTGAGCGCAATGACGCAGGGCGTCTCTTCCCTGGCGATGCGCCGGAACCATCCGTCGTCTTCCAACTCCGGTTTTGTGGACGCATCGAGCACCAGCAGGATTGCATCGGTGCCCTGCACGGCGGAGCGGGCGGCCTTATTGAGGTTCTTGCCCAGCTCGCCCTGCGCCTTATGGACACCGGGCGTGTCGAGAAAGACGATCTGCCCCCGCGGCTCGGTGAGAATGGCCCGGATCAGGTTGCGCGTCGTCTGCACCGTGTCACTGACGATGCTGACCTTTTCGCCGAGCAGATGGTTCACCAGCGTGGACTTGCCGACATTGGTTCGCCCCACGATGGCCACGATGCCCGCCCGCCCCATCTCTCCGACCGCTGTATAGGATTCACTCATGGGCGCGGGTTGTAGCACACCGGGCCCGGCAAACGTAAAGAATATTCGCGGGCATGCTTTTCGGCGTTGCGCGTCACAACCTGTTCAATTAAGGTGTTCCGGCTATGAGAAAACTTTTTTTACCTGTTGTAATCGCATGTGCATCAACCGCCGCTGCACAAACTCAATCGGTCGTTCAGGCCACCGCACCGGTTCCGACACAATCCATTGATATCGATGGGTATGCCGCCAAAGTCAACGACCGCATTATTACGGTCGGCGATGTCCGCGAAGCGATGGCGCCGATCCTGCCGGAACTGTATCGCACCTACCAGGGCGAGGAGCTGCAACAAGCGTTGGAAAGAGCCTTCCGGCAGTCGCGGGATGAGCTGATCGAGCAGGCCCTGATCCTTGAAGCCTTTGAAAAAAAAGGCGGACAGATCCCGGACCAGTATGTGAACGATGAAATCCGGCGGATCATCAATGACCGCTTCAAGGGCGATGAAGCCCAGTTCGAGCAGACGCTTGCGGCGCAGAAAATGAGCCGGGCGGAATACATGGATACCATCCGCGACCAAATGATTGTCGGTATGATGTCAAGCGAAGCCGTCTCCAAACGGGCGCGCGTGACTCCCGAGCAGGTCCGCAACCAATATGAATCCCAGCGCGAGGATACCTATTTTATCCCCGAAAAGGTTAAATACAGCGTGATCGTGCTCAATCCGGGTGAAACGCCGGAAGAGAAAGCTGTAAAGCTGAACGAAGCGCGGACCATCAGGCAGAAACTCCTGGCCGGAGACGACTTTGCGGAAACAGCCAAAGCGGTTTCCGAGGGGAGTCGTGCCACGGAGGGCGGAGCGTTTCCCTGGATGCAGCCTTCCGATGCACGAGAGGAACTGCAGGAGACCCTGCGCATCCTTCAGGCCGGTGAAATCAGCGATGTCATAGAAACTGAAACACAACTGTATCTGGTCAAGGTGGATGCCCGCCGGCAGGCGGCGTACAAGGAATTTGATGAGGTCCGAAGCGATATTAAGAATGCCTTGCTGGCGCAGGAACGGCAGCGCCTTCGCAAGCGCTGGATCGAACGGTTGAAGGCGGAGAACTACGTCCGCATCTACGAAGATTGAACGTATTAAAAACTTAACGTGTCTTTGACAGCATACTTAAACGAACACAACCCAGGAGAGTGCTATGAAGAGAAGTCAACTGTTGGTCGCTATCGCCCTCGTTTCGACCCTTGCCCTGACCGGGTGCAAAACCAAGGTCGAGCGCGTTGCCGTAGACGAAACCATCGACCTGTCAGGTCGCTGGAACGATACCGATTCACAACTGGTTTCAAAGGCGATGATCGAAGATCTTTCCAACCGGCCATGGGTCGAATCCTATGTTGCCGAAAACGGGAAAAAACCGGTTGTTATCGTTGGACCGGTCCGCAATCTCAGCTCGGAACACATTGCAACTGAAACCTTCACCAAGGACCTTGAGCGGGAACTGATCAACAGCGGGCGCGTGACCTTCGTGGCCAATCCGGTGGAGCGGGATCCGTTGCGCGAAGAACGCCGGCAGCAGCAGACCTGGGCATCCGCAGAAACACAGAAGCGACTGGCCGCCGAAACCGGGGCCGACTACATGCTGATCGGCAGCATCAACTCGGTCCTCGATCAGGAAGGCAAGGAGTCCGTTAAATTCTATCAGATCAACCTTGAGCTGATTCATCTTGAAACCAGCGAAAAGGCGTGGATCGGCGACAAGAAGATTAAGAAGTTCGTCAAAAAGCGCGCACTAAAGCTGTAGGCTTAACATCTGGAGTGCTGCGTGAATCGACGCACATCAACCGTTCTCTTAGCAGCCTTGCTCCTGCTGTCGGGTTGCGCGAGTCTGCGAACGGACAAATCGCAGTATGCGGGAACAGACCGCATGCTGGCGAAAGCGGATTATCCGGCAGCGATTGCGCGCATCAACGCCGCGAAGGAGACCGGTTATACGGCCAAGGACCGCGTGGTATACTATCTCGACATCGGGATGCTGCACCATTGGAACGGTGACTACGAAAAAAGCAACGAATACCTGGAGAAGGCCGAGCGGGCTATCGAGGAAAACTTCACCCGAAGCGTAACCCGTGCAGCCGCATCGCTTCTGCTCAACGACAACACCCTCGCCTATGCGGGCGAGGACTACGAGGATATCTACCTTAACGCATTCAAGGCCCTTAACTATCTGGCACTGGAGCAATATGATGCCGCCTTCGTTGAGGTCCGCCGCATCAACAACAAACTGCTGCAGCTCGAGAGCAGATACGATAAAATGGCCCAGCAGCTCAGCGCGGCGGAAGAAGCGCAGGAACAGTTCCGCCCCGGTAAAAGCTATTTCCAGGAATCTGCACTCGGGCGCTACCTCAGCGTGCTTCTCTACCGGAACGACTATAAGTGGGACGACGTCCGCATCGATCTTGAAAAAATTGACCGGGGCTGGAAGCTCCAGCCCGATATTTATCCGTTTTCCACTCCTGACTTTTCAGCCGAAAAACAGCGTCGGGTCGCGCCCAAAGCCCGGCTGAATGTCATTGCCTTCAGCGGACTCGCACCGGACAAGACCGCGTCGACCTTTTACATTCACACGGAGGAAAACCTGATCGTCCTGGCCGGCACCTCCGAAGACTACCTGGGGAAACAGCGGCTCGACGGCCTCAATACCATCCTATGGCCCGATGTGGAAGCCGGCTACCACTTCAAATTCCAGCTGCCTTCCATGCAGAAGCGGCCGTCGCATGTAGCCCGCATTGATGTCTCGATCACCGGAGGGGAAACCGCAGCACTCCAACGGCTCGAGAGCCTTGAAAACGCCGCATTGGAAACATTCTCGATCAAGAAGCCGATTCTCTACCTCAAAACACTGACTCGCGCAGTGATCAAGGGTCTGGCGGCGGAACACACCAAGCAACAGATGACGGAAGGTATGGGAAGCGGTCTCGCATTTCTGACCCGGATTGCGGCCGATCTTGCCGTGGACCAGACTGAAAACGCCGACCTGCGGGTCTCACGTTTCTTCCCTGCCGAAGCATACATTCGCGAGCTGCACCTCGAAGAAGGGGTCTACGACATCCGGATCACGTATTATGGACACGACGGAAATCCGGTTTATACCGATGAAAGAACCGGTGTGCACCTTGAAGCGGGCCGGCTGAATGTGCTTCAATCGGCATATCTTAACTAAAGGAAACCGGGCATGAACGTGAACGGACGCGAATCAGGAATCATAAGAACAACAACCATAGGCCTGTCTCTTTCCATGGCCTTCCTGGCCGGCTGCAGCGTTTTGAACCCGGGCGAGCCGGACTGGGTGCGCAATCCGAAACTGACTTACCCGGAGAGCAGTTTCCTGGTCGCCGTCGGGGAAGGTGACACCCGGCGGGCCGCCGAAAATGCGGCGGCCGCCAACCTGTCGCGCATCTTTGAATCGCATATCGAATCCGACGAACGGGTGGTCGACAAGGTCAGCGAATCGGAAACGGATTTTACACGCACGACGGATATAACCTCCGACATCAACATTCTGTCATCACAAACCCTGATCAACATCCAGCATGCGGAGGCATGGAGGGATGAGGCCGGACGCTACCATGCCGTGGCCTACCTCAACCGACGCGACACCGCCCGGATCTACCGCGAAGATATAGAAATGCATGCCGCAAGGGTTACCTCCCTGCTGGCGCAGGCCGAAGAGACGGACAACCCCCTGCACCGGTACGCCCTGCTGCGCGCGGCAGCATATACGGCCAATGAAAACGAACTCAGATGGCGCCAGCTTAAGGTGATTCATCCCGCCAGCGCAGCCGCGGCCAAACCACCCTATTCGCTGCATGACATCCGGCAGGCCGCCATTATCAGCGCCAAAAAGATCCGCGTACATGTTGCCATGGAGGGCGATACCGACGGCGTCATCACGGATAGTCTGCAGGAACTGGTCACGCACCGCGGGTTTACGGTGGGCGAGCCTCCTGTGCTTGAGATCACGGGCCGGGTGGCTATCACGGACACCGGTATGCGAAGCGCCGGCCTGGCATTTTTCAACTATATGCTGGCCGTCCAGATCAAGGATGCCGAGGGCAATATTCTCGTCGCGGTGAATGAAAACGGGCGTGAAGCCGTCAACACGCCGGAACGGGCACGCGCCCGATGCCAACGCACCATGATTCAGGCGATCAAAGATAAAGGCCGGCAGAGTCTGGATGCCTATTTTAACGGTCTTATTGAAAGATCGGATTAAGCTTTGGAAGCCGGACTCTATATCGTTGGAACCCCCATCGGAAACCTGGGCGATTTATCCCTGCGGGCAGTCGAAATCCTGAACACGGTCGATCTGATCGTGGCGGAGGATACCCGCCACACGCGCCGGCTGACGGAGCGTTACGATATATCAACCCATCTGCAGAGCTGCCATAAGTTTAATGAAATGCAGCGGGCCGAGCAGATCATCGAACGGGTGCACGACGGCCAGTCCATCGCCATGGTGACCGATTCCGGCATGCCGGGCATATCCGATCCGGGATCGCGCGTAGTCACGCGCTGCCGTGAAGCCGGGATCATGATCACCGCCGTACCCGGCCCGGCCGCCGTTACAACAGCCGTGGCCCTGAGTGGTTACGGAGAGAAGGGCTTCATCTTCGCCGGCTTCCTGCCGCATAAAAGCGGGGGACGCAAGCGCGATCTGGTAAAATGGAAAGATGCTGACCTGCCCGTTGTATTTTATGAATCTCCCTACCGGCTCATCAAGCTGTTGGGAGAAATTGAAGAGCATCTCGGCCCGGATCGGACGGTTTTTGTCGGGCGTGAGCTGACCAAGAAATTTGAAGAATGCACCGAGGGTTCACCCGGCCATATTCGCGACCGATATGAAAACCGAACCGTTAAGGGCGAATGCGTAGTCATCATCAAGCCCATTCAATAATGCGGCCCCCATTTATCCAATAAACGCGTTGCACTCATCAAACGCGGTGCTAATATTCGGAATTGTATGAGGTAACTTCGAAGGGTTCCGAAGCATATATGGATGCAGGCAACAACAGCGACAACCTGACCGCAGCGTATGTTCAAAATACGGCGGTTATCCGCGTCGAGGGCAGAGGCTCCTTCAAAATCAGCCCCCCCATGAAGCAATTCATCCACCAGATCATCAGCGATGATTCTGCAACCCACATTCTCATCGAGATGTCGCATTGCACGGGGATGGACAGCACCTTCATGGGTGTGGTTGCCGGAATAGCCTGCTTCCTGCGGGATAAACCTTCCGTGGATTTTGAACTGATCAATCTCTCCGAGAAGAATAAGAAACTGCTGGTGACCCTCGGGGTCGACCGTGTGGTCGACTATTCCCTGTCGGCCACCGACGACCAGAAAGCCTTGCTGAGCCAGCTGGAAGGCTTTGCCCAACCGCTTGAATCAGACCTGTCCGACAAGCTTGCAGCGGCAAAAACCACGCTCGAAGCCCATGAAAAGCTCGTCGAAATCAATCCGGAAAACCTCGTAAAATTCAAATCCGTCCTCGAATACCTGCAGGACGACGTTCGCAACCTGAGCGACTAATCGTTTTTTCCGTCACGGATTGAGCAATCGCCACTGCGCCGTCTCAAAATACGGAATCGTTCTGTTCAGGGCTGTGTCAAGCGATTCAAAAGCGGTCTGAAGCATCCGCAGCGGATCCCCATGCGAAACCAGAATAATATCGTGCTCCGATAACTCCCGATCCAGATCCAGCACGACCTGCACCATTCGCTGACGTACCGCATTGGCGCTTTCCGCACCATCCATTTCCTGATCGGGATCGATCTCATCCTTTTGCCATGTATCCGCGTAATGCAGATAACAGGCCCCGTCCCAGTCGCCGAAAAAACGTTCGCGAAGGCGGGCATCGAACCGGACCGATCCTACCCCCAAAAGCCTGCGAACAATTTCAGCCGTCTCCGCTGCCCTTCGGAAATCAGAGGAAACAATGACCGTCCCGTTCCGTTGCAGCGACAACCTGCGGGCGCTTTCCGACACCTGTTTTTTTCCCTTTTCAGATAATCCGTACTTCTTCGTGCCAACCTCCGGATCGCTGACAATGATCCCCTCCACGTTCGCCAGGCTCTCGCCGTGCCGGAATCCATAATAGCGGTTTTTCAGTGCTGCAACGTCCAAATTCATCCCCCCACTAAACCCCATCCGGTGATCAAGCTCAAGAATTCATGCCGTTTACCACGGGCAGGACAGCCCCTCATAAACAGGCATTTAAATACCTATGCAATACCCCGTATTTGCCCTTGTAGACACGTGAATTTGGGAGTATTTACCGAACAGGGGCTTGAGGAACATGGAGGTGCGCGATGAAAATTTTGAGTATCGTTTGTTACTGCCTGCTGCTCGTTGTGCACACAGCAGCGGCCGATCTGAATGGATCGGATGACTTCGATGACGATGTGATTGATTCATCGAAATGGGCCGGGCTTTTCGGCACTTGGCTGATAGAAACCAACAGCCGGCTGGAATACATTGGAGGCGCTGGAGAGGTAGTCGAAGGTCTGGAATGGATCGCCAACAAGGGGAGCTACACAAACGACTGGCGCGTGTCGATCGATGTCCTTATTTCCATTGATGAAAACGCTTTGATGAACCAGTCCATTCAATTCATCCTGGTCGCCTGGTATGACTCTGTCGATGACAACCTATCCGTAGAATTTGAGGTCGGAGATGAGGGAGGCGGGACTCAACCTTATCGATATATACGAACGGATGTGGAAGATGGCGGAGCAGTGGTACTGGATGAGCCAATAGCATTCGCGTCTGATTCAGCCCGGCTTTGGATTTCCTTCGATGCTTCAACCAAGGTCTTGACCAGCTATTACGATGCTGGCGGGGGCATGACCGTTCTGACCAACTATGATGTGAGTGACTGGGGCATGACGGACACGGATAAATTTACCCTTGCTATGGCGTTTGAATCTGTCGATCTCTCCTCCGTATCGGGTGAAGTGTATGCGGATAACTTTTATGCGCACACTTTAGCTACCCATTATGTAGACATCAACAGCACCAATCCCGTTTCCCCCTACACCAACTGGGTGACGGCGGCGACGAACATTCAGGATGCGATTGATGCCTCCGTGGATGGTGAGACGGTGTTGGTGGCAGATGGACTCTATCTCCTTTCGTCTACTATCAGGGTTACCAACGACATCACCATCCAGGGCGTCAATGGTCGTGAATCCACCATTGTGGACGGACAGAATACCGTACGGTGCTTCTATCTGGGGGAAAGTGAATGCCTAGTCGAAGGCTTCACCATCATGCACGGTGACGTAGAATACCTAGATGACACAAGTGGTGGAGTTTATTGCGAAAACACAACCCCAGTAGTCTCCGACTGCACCATTGTCAGCAATAGAGCTTTTTCTTCTTACGATGACGGCCCTTACACTTTCACTTATTACGGCGGCGGAATGCATTATGGAACCGCCTGCGACTGTTCCTTCATTGGTAATTATGGCGGGATGGAATACGGAATCGCCTCCAACTGCACCTTTATTGGCAATACTGAAATCGGGGGGATGCGGTATGGAACGGCCTACGACTGCACCTTCATTAACAATTCTTCACTTTCTTTCGGCGGCGGAATGCGTGACGGCGATGCCTATAACTGCACCTTTACCAGCAATTCGGCCTACTATGCTGGCGGCGGGATGCTTGGCGGTGATGCCTACAACTGCTCTTTTATCGGTAACAGAGTTTCCATGGATGGCGGCGGGATGTATGACGGTGATGCCTACAACTGCACTTTTATTGGAAATACGGCAGCAGATGCTGGCGGAGGATTCTTTGGCGGGACTGCCTATAACTGTACTTTTGTTGGCAATACAGCCGATTTATACGGAGGAATGTACTGGCTCGCGAATGCCTACAACTGCATCTTCAACGACAACTATGCCACGAACTCCTACAATGACTTTGATGGCTCGGTGGTGGTCAAGTACTCCTGCTCCACCCAACTCGTTCACGGCGTCGACGGCAATATCACCAATACCCCGCTGTTTGTCGGCTCAGGCAACTACTGCCTGGCCCCAGACTCCCCCTGCATCAATGCGGGGTCGAACGGATACGTCAGCGTCGCTACTGATCTTAATGGCAATCCCCGCATCATTGACGGCACGGTGGACATGGGTGCGTACGAAGCCTTCTATGTCACCAATTGCCTTCCTTCCGCATCCGGATTTGCCCTTGAGTGGATGTCCTGTCCTACGGGATGGAACACTGTGATCATGTTCTCCACCAACCTCCTTGATATGCCCTTCACGAACCTGTCGGCTCCGCTGCCCTACCCAATGAACAGCTACCTGATCCAAGGAACGGCAGGAGAATGCTTTTACAAGGTTGAAATACAGCCGTGACGGGGAATACGTGTGGCAAACGGATTCATCCACAGCATAGTTCGATTTGAACGGAATATGTCTGGTCTGATTTACCTGGTGAGGAAGTCCTAAAACACAATCTTGACGCTGACTGTCCCCTCGACGAGGACGCCCGTGCCGGTTTGCCCAATTAAGACCGCCTCGGTATCCGCCGGATCAAGTTGTAAATCCTGAGTCGTGAAGTGCATCGCGAGATCAACGTCTCCATCTCCATCCACATCCTCGAATGAATGATTGACGGGGGCCGCCAGTGCAAAGGTGACACGTGATGGATCAAGTGAGACTGCATCAAAACCATCCGTCGACAGGACAGCAACCGGCGTGAGGCCTTTGCTTTTCAGGTTTATCGCTGAGACCAGGATTTCAGTAATCCGGATTTGAGCGCTGATGGGCTTTACTAAGTATGACCCCCAACCTTCTACTGCAGCATCACTTGCTATACCCGCTTGTGTGTTAGCTACCGCTCCGTCCTGTACTGCCTGATTAAAGAGGTCCAGGAAAATGGTAACTTCTCCTGCATAATGCCACGTACCTTCATAAGCAGAATTACTGAGGATACCCAGCGTATTCAGCTGATTCCCCGCCAGAACCCGGGTAATCCCGAAGTCTTGTTGAAATTCCAATGCAGGTTGATGGTTTGCCGCGGGGGGTGGCCAAACGGTGGTATTGGGAATCAGCCCGTAGGCTTCATACAGGGCAATAACTTCAAGCGAAGAAGCATACCTGAACCCATAATAGATGCTGTTTGTGTCTGACAGATTAAGCAGCATGTCATTGCATGAAATGTTTGTTGAATATACAGGGGACAGCCATTGCAGATTGTTCGTTGGATCAATAATGACGGTCATATCATTAAAAGTGGCAGTCGACCAACCCACCGGCAAAGCATGCAATGTATGCGGCAGAATGGCTAACAGCCCATATAGTGAGAAGCCTACCAGCAGTTTTTTCATATCCATACCCCGTTGTAAAAGCGATAGCATATTCTTAAAGCCTCTCAACGAAAAGATAATACAATACGTGTTTCTTATTTGGATATAATATATATTTGATAATTCTCGATGCAGACAGCATGTAAAGTTTAAGAGGAAAAAACACCCATATTCCATCTGTTATGCACCACTGTGGCGTCCGCAGACGGGTATAAAAAAATCCCCGACTCATTAATAATCAGGGATTAAGGTGGTGGCGAGACCCAGAATCGAACTGGGGACACGCGGATTTTCAATCCGCTGCTCTACCGACTGAGCTATCTCGCCGTAAAATTGAAGCGCGCAGTATACGGGAACGCGATCTTCAGTCAACCGCTTTCGTTTCCGAAACCGGAAATATGGTCGACCGAGCTGGATGGAAATACGAACCTCTCTACAGTCACTCCCCATCCAATGAGGTAACGACATGGACGGGGATAGTAACTAGTTCGCATTCCGGTGCAAGCCGATTCGGCACACTTTTTCCTAACCCATTCAAGTCAGTTGACGAAACAGTAGTCCGAACCTGCCCATATTCATGTCATCATTCGATCGCACCCACTCATCTTCCGCATTAAGTGACCTCTTGGGGCCTCAGCCCTAGAGACTCACTCTGAGCGTCTCTGGCTGATACACTAGATCAACTGCAAGCCAAATATAGTTTACTTCATCGCATTCTCAACACGCCAAATATGTGGTGGGATGCCACTATATACTCTGAAGAATCTACTGAAGCTGCTAGGGTTAGTATAACCGCACATATGTCCGACTTCCGACACAGACAGAGCAGGATTCATGAGAAGTATCTTGGCATTTGCCAACCGCAGTTCCCTAAACTGGGCGGATATAGAGCACCCCTTGTACTGTCGAAAAATTCTGCGCAAATGCCCCTCACTGAGGTTAAACTTACCAGCCGCATCATGCACAGTCAGCGACTCGTTAATATGTTCGAGGTACCACAGCATAATTTGCTCACACCGAAATCGAACAGGTTTGCGCCGACAAGGTACAGATGCAAAGGGCTTTGCTTGCTGTGTTGGTTCTACGGAACTAGACATTTTCATGCGGTTTGCATGTCGTGGAATATAATCCAACATGCAGTTTTCAATCCGTCCTGCCGAATGGACCTTGCTGATACATAAAAACAGATTATCCCTTAATGGCTCGCGATGACGGGATCATTAAGAATCGGCGGGATGCACCGCATCCCGCCGATAGACTTATTTGAAACTAAAACTCCGGTTAGTTCCCCTCAACCGAGAAGAATCCCTGATCCGCTGACGCCGGGACAGAAGCCCATGTCGTTGCACCCGCTCCGGGCACATTCGTTAAGGCCGTCCAGGAGGGATCGGTAAGGCTGGACTTGCTCATCACGCTGTAAGTCACGCCGGTTTCGGAGTTCCACATCAGGCTAGCCATACCTTCGGAAACACTGACATACATGATGTCTGGATCCACTGTAGGACCTCCAGGACCCCCCCCGTTGCCACGCTGCACGAGCTGGTAGGCGCAACTGTAGTTGGGTTGAATTGCAATGTTGCCACTCGCATCCGGAGTAATACCAGTGAACACAACATAGTTCGTGCCCTCCAGATAGTTGGTGGGATTTGCAATGAGCGTCGCCCGGTCCGGATCCATGGTAAGGGTCGGAAGATTGCAGGTACCTTCGATAACGTTGAACGTCTTCGCGTCATCATTCCGATTCCACGTCCAGTACACATAAACATCATACGTTTCATTCGTATCCACCCCGGTAAACCGGACAATGCCATCGTCATTATCCCCTTGGGTCGCTCCCCAAATGGTGTTGGACAACGCAGTGAATTCGGTGAAATAACCGGCCCAACTTTGAGGTCCGTCATTCCAGTTACTCGCCTCGAATTCAATACCAACGACATTGAAATTGTTTTCATTGGCGCCAAGCAGCGTCGTATTGGGACTCGACCACGGAGCATCCGGACCATAGGCATTGTTCCAGATATTAGAGCCGCCAGTAGTCGGCGCTACTAGTACCAAACCATTGCTAACGGTTCGCAGACCATTATTAACGCAGCCCGCCATGTTCACGTTCCACAACGCAAGTGCTTCCGTTGCGGGAGCAATCGGCGGAGCTGGAACGATGAATGACCAGACATTGGTTCCGATATTGGTCGTACCTGATTCCGCATAGATTACCATAGCGTTGTGCGATCCACCGGCAGCCCCTACGGCCTGGTAGGTAATGGTGTTGGTGGTCGAGCCGCCGGTGAACGTATCCGAAGCAACCAGAGCGCCATCCATGTACAACTCCATGGTATCCACTTCACTGGTACCGTCTATTACGGTCGCTGTCAGGACCGGATCGTTGGTTGTGACGCCAACCGGTCCGACGGTCGGGTTGATGAACGGCGGTTTGGTGTAGCTCACGAACACTTCGTCGATTGTGAAGGTTACCGGCTTGTCATTGGCGGCCAGGTTGTTATTGGCCGCAAACTGGTAATGCCATTGCGTAGCAGAAGGATCGAAAGTTTCAGTCTTTGAATATGGCCTTTCATCAGCCACGCCCAAAGGAATGGTGAAGTTGGCCCACATTTCGCCTGATTGGAGCAATCCAAACTCTATCGGAGCAACCGCACCCATCTGATAGAAGTTGCCCTGCGCGCCTACCGCTGGATTCCAGAGGATCATTTCAAATCCCATATTTGCAAGATCCTGCGTGATATCGTCAAACCTAGCCTGGAAAGTCACCGTATAATCGGCGGGATCCGTGCTTTGGTTGTATCCGTTCATATTCATGAAGAACTGAATACCTGTAGACCATTGGTTGCTCAGGTTGCCGTCAATCAGGAGTTCCAGGCCGTTGGTGCTGCCGGAATCGATAATTGTTGCAGATTGCGCTCCACCGGCAAGCGTGGGATTCGGATCCGGATAGGTTGCAGCATCCCAGGCTCCCACACTGTAGGCTTCGAAATCCTCGGAACCCACCTCGATCGTCGGATCATCCGCGATGAGCTTGAACGTCCATTGGTTGGTTAAGCTGGTTCCCCCTGAAGAGACAACCACTTTGGCTGTATGAACGCCAAGGGCCAGTCCGGTCGCAGCATACGAAATCGTATTGGTTTCCGATCCGCCGGCATAGCTGTTAGATGAAACCACAGAACTGCCATCCAGATACAGCGTCATGGTATCGATCTCGAACGCATTGTCTTCATAGGTTGCGGACAGCGTTGCACTGTCGCCGATCAATGTTCCCGTCGGGAGGCAGTCATGCTTAACGAAGGGCGACGGATCTACGGATAGAACAATATTATCAATCCGATAGGTCTGCCTTACGCCAGCAGCACCGCCGAACTGTTTAAGAACCACATCTATGCTTGTTGTACCGGTCAGGGTAAATCCACCATCAATGTAAATATTGTTGGCGGGATTCAAACTGATATGCCGCACCCCTCCGCCGACTGCCGGGTCAGGATAGTTCATGCGCACCAATCCCGTATCGGTATGAATCTCGACCTCTGGACTGGTCGAAGTGCCCTCTGTCTTTTCTACATCGAATTCGATGGTGTAGTCCGAAAGCAACTTAGACTCCTCGAGGGGCGGAGTATAGCCTTGCAGGTACATTCCTATAACGCCCCAGTCCGTACCGGTAAACTCACCCACCAGGCTCGTTCCGCTGTTGGTTACATAGGCGGTCTGGTTCGTGACGTCCCCGGTCCACCCCGGCGCAACAGCTAAGGGATCCCCATCTACATAGGTTTCAAAATCCTCGCTCAGCACCGTAACAGCCTGACTGGTTGAGGCGGCGACGGTCAGCGCCGCAATCATACATATTAGTGGTCTTATGCTATTCATTTCATCTATCCTCCCTATTTCTTTCCTCAGTTTACAAAGGCACATGAACACCATGTTACATGGCCTCTCGTAGGATCATCAGGTCAGTCAGGTCTATTCCCCTGACACCTTCTCCCAGCTATATAGAAAGGTATAGGAGGTTGTATATTTATCAATCGACAGTTCTGAATTGCAAATAGCAGATATTGAAACGGACACTGTTTTCCGAATACACGGCGACGATCACTTTCATCCCACATCATATTCCAAAGTCGTGAAATTGACTGCAAAGCGTTGCCTGCCGGCGGCGGTACGCCGCACCGACACTGAAAAAACAAAAGCCATCCTCGACAAGATACAGCCGCCAACTGCCGCCAGGCAGATTCGGCTAAGCGATCAAGGCTGCGCTCGAGCGCCGGTCGGGGCTCAATCTCTATCTCCAACAAGGAACACCGGAAATCGACAACAATCTGGTTTAAAACGCCATCCGTCGCACCACCGTCACAAGAAGAGCTTCCCGTTCGTTCTGCGGCAGTCCGAATTCCGGCCAGACGAGTGCGGTCATCTTCAGCCTCATGGAGGCATGCCACACGCACGACATCAAAACCTCTCATTATCTCGGGAAATGGTTCGATATCCTGCCGGCCAAGCAACAGCCCGAAGCCGCCTTCTTTAACGGACCGCCGAAATACGATAAAGCCCTGCGCCGTGCAGCGGCAGATCTTTTCCAAAGGATCCATCAAACTCGCCGAGATCCTCCTGCGCCCACAGGTCGCGAACCATGGCCTTGCCTGCGAAACCCAGATCCTTGAACTCTACGGAGACTCTGCTGCGCTCCGGCTTCAGGTGCTTTTCCGGGTTTACCAGGACCATGAATTCCAGCCGGCCGTCGCCACCGCTGCCTTCGCTGATCATGCCGCGCGCTTTGAAGGTATCGTAGCCCTCGGGCAGCTCGAACTCGATGACCGAAACAGCATGTGCTCCGATCCCTTCCAGTTCCTTGCCATCCAGCGTAATAGGCCGGTTGTCTACCGTGCGGTTTTTCCGCACGATGCCCCATCCGGATGAGGCCAGTTCCCAGTCGAGGTCCGTCATTTTGAGCGTTCCCGCCGGTCCGGAAACCGTCGGCTCGATCCAGACCGCGTGGTCGTAGTACGCCCCGTTGCCTCCGTCGCCCACCGCCAGTACCAGACGGCGGGCATTTTTGATAGGTACGTTGATCTCGATCACCTCCGATTTCGGCTCGCCGTCGATCCGACGGCTCTGGTAGTCGGGATGCGACAGGTCGAACGGATCGTCGTTGCTCTGCGCATTGAACAGCGCCACATACTTATCGTCGCTTCCGGGCACATCGGCCACCCATACAATCAAATCGTCTTCACGGGAAAGCTGTCGGTTGTTCGTGCTGTGCTGATTTACGGCCAGTACTTCGGGGTTGGTGAGCAGGTCAATCGTGAACGGATCCAGTTTCGTCATGTCCGCTCCGAGGATGAGTGGAGAGCGCGCGATACACCACAGGCTCATACAGGTGATCTGCTCTTCCCTTGTAAAGCGGGTTGGACGGTCGAATTCCACAATGCCGAACGGCAGCATGTCCGCATCCGGCCACGCCCCCTCCGTGCGATACTTCGTCCACTTGTCCAGACGACCGAACATGCCGTGCAACGGCAACCATCGGTCCCAGAAATCGTCGGAGATGCGCCACATGTTCGCATGGTTCATCACGTGCCCACCCCGCTCGATCGGGGTATCGCCCGGCGACAGGCTCAGGATCATCGGACGGCCGGTCTTGTCGATCGCTTCGCGAATGGCTTCGATTTCCGCCTTCTGGACTTCGTCGTAGGGCCGGGCAATATCGTCGACCTTTACAAAGTCCACTCCCCATGACGCATACATGCTGAAGAGCGAGTCATAGTACTCCTGCGCCCCCTCTTTACTCATGTCGACGCCATACATATCGGGATTCCACGCACAGATGCTGTTCGTGTCCACAATATCCGCGGCACACGCATCCGTTCCGAGGATCGCGGTGTTTTCGCGCACTGCCTGCCGGGGAATGCCCCGCATGATATGGATGCCGAACTTGAGCCCCTTGGAATGTACATAGTCGGCCAGCGGCTTGAAGCCCTTGCCGTCGGCGGCCGAAGGAAACCGGTTCAGGGCCGGCGTGAGCCGGCTGTATTCATCCATCTGCAGCGGTGTGCCGGGCGTGTAGCCATGCCCCCGGGCACTGGGCTCGTACCACTGGATATCCACCGTCAAGTAGGTCCATCCATATGGTTCCAGGATCTTCGCCATGGCATCGGCCTGCGCTCTGGTCTGCGCCTCGGTGATAGTGGTTCCAAAGCAGTCCCAGCTGTTCCATCCCATCGGCGGCGTCTTCGCCCACGTCCGAAAATCTGATTCCGAGCTCGCACATCCCACCGCTAACGCTGAAGCCAACAACACACCTGCTATTTTAACCATAATCGTCTCCTGTAAATCTTCTATTTCCCACTCATGGGCTCTGCGCACAACCGTTTAAACAAGGCCGAATCAAGCTCCTCCAGCCCGGTGATGCTATAGAGGTGGTTCGCCGTAATCCAGGGCAGCCAGAATCGGTGACCGCCTATTCCCCGCCCGGAGCCGCCCGGTCCCATGCGCCAGCCTTCCTGTTGGAAGCCGACCGCCTTGAGGTCATATTGGCGTCCCGGCAGCGCAACCATCGACTTCGTCGCATGGAGCAGGATGCGGGCGACATCGAGATAATGCGGATCATCGGTCAAGAGGTACAGTTTCGCGAAGGAGGATGCAGACCAGTCCAGATATTCATCCACACTGCCGGCATGAAGGGCCGAGATCCCCTGTACGCCGATAATCGGCACGCTCCGGCTCCAATGAAGCTCGTCGTCCTCGGCATCGACCGGCATCGGCAGATCCCAGATCCAAATCCAGCTTTCCGTGAAATCCGCCGCGGCTTTAGCACGCTCCAGCCATTTGGGTTCCCCGGTTGCATCGTAGAGACTCAAATAGGCTTCCAGGCTCAACATGCCGGCTTCCTTGTCGGTGATATTCGGGTTGTCGCTGGCTCCTCCGATGAACAGCCCCCGGGTGCCCCAGTTGGCCCATACATAGTCCGCGGCACGGATTGCAGCCTGCAGATATGCCGGATCGCCGGTCTCGTCGCTCATCATAACCAGCAACGGCACCGGACAGTAGCTGGTCGTTCCGGTGGGTTCCGCCACCTCGTTGCTGCCCGGTTTCCAGCAGCGCGGAAACGATCCGTCCGCCCGCTGCTGCGGCAGCAGCCAGTCGGCATAGCTCTTCACCCAGGCAAACCATTCCGGATGCAGGCGCCCCTGCTCCCGTTCGCGCCGGTAGGCCCGCATCACCACGCGCATGCCCTCAGTCGCGTTGCGCAGCCATGGAGCAACCCATTCCCGGTGATCTCCGGTCCACGGTCCTCCCGTCTCCAGATCAAAACCGGTTCCCTGCAACGGAACATCCGACAACGCCTCAATCATGGTGTCAATGATATCGAGGCCGATCCGGCGCATGTGCTTCCCCCGTTCGGAAGGATCGCGATCGCTCTCGCGAAGCAGTTGGTCCGCACACTCGAGGTTCTTGCCCACAAACCCCATGGCAACCATGGTATAATTCCACTGGCGCTCATCCGTGATCGTGTTCACCACAAAAGGGATCGCCGTGCGTCCATCGATCGTGTTGGCCAGATCTACCAGCTGATCGGTGAGCACCGTCCGCATCTGCTCCACATCGATCGGTTCGACTTCGGGTTTCAGCGTATTCCAGGCCCAGCGCCAGCTGTTTCGGATGACGTCGCGGAATGATTCGTGCTCCCCGAACCGGAAACTGACCGTGTAATGGTGAGCTATACTCTCTTCAATGGGATTATATCGACGATACCAAACCGCGTCCGGACGGCCCCGTACATACCGCCGCATCGCCCCGGGCTGCTGGAATCCAAACTCAACGGGTCGCCCATCCTGCTGCCACGCCCCGAGCGATCCGAATCGAAACCGCGCGTCGGTCATCACCGTTTCCGCAAACCTCGACTCGGCGAGCGTCGTGTCTCCCTGCGGCGACGGGTTCAGCATCGACACAGAGGTTCCGTTGGCGAAAGAGAGGGCAAACAAAGGTGCCGAGATCATATCCTCGCGCATCAGGAACGAACGGGCGGCATGGTTCAGCGTGCCGCCGGGCGACCGCTCGCCATCATGGGTCGGATCGCCATACAATGCCCCAGGTGCCATGCAGTTGATATCCGACCAGCCCACAGCAGGATCCACGGCAAGGATGATAGCCGACTGGAAACCGCCCGGAGCCTCGCCTGTCACCTCCACTGTTCTGTGCACAGAGAGAACGGCATCGAGCAACACCCACTGGTCCTTGACGTGAAAAACGGCGGTATCACCATATGCAGCATCTGCAAACGCAACGATTCCGTCCGATGCCTTCTCTATCCGCTCATATCCGACATCCAGCTGGACGGGACCATGCATCGGCGAATGCATTTCCAGCCGCACCGGCTTCCTCTGCAGCATGCGGGGAGCCGCTCCGCCGCCGACTTCGATCCCCCAGCCGGTGTTGACATCACGCACGAAGACAACATCCGCCCCCGTCGTAAGCTGTCCCAGGGTTAACTGCTTATCCTGCCGGGCCAGCAGGCTCGAAGCACTCAGCATCAACAGGGCAAGTATGGTCTTAATCCGCATCAGTTCGTATCTACTTTCCCCGCAG
The DNA here is from genome assembly GCA_050298955.1 of Pontiella sp. Taxonomy (GTDB): domain Bacteria; phylum Verrucomicrobiota; class Kiritimatiellia; order Kiritimatiellales; family Pontiellaceae; genus Pontiella. Next base: position 18,114 of record JBNKVA010000034.1, on the reverse strand, counting down.
CAACCTGACCGGAAAACCGGCCATCATCCATGCAAGTTTGCTAAATGTTTACCGCTGAATGGATCAGCGGGGCAGCCAATCCGGAGCCCCGTCCCCAAAAGCGGCACGAGACCCCGCTAGCGTTTCTTGAACTTCCACCAGTTGACATTGAACAGCTCGCCGTTCCCGACAAACTTCAGGTAGAGGTCATGCACGCCTGACGCACCCTTGACTTCGCACGAGGTGTTTTCCCATTTCTGTTCGCCGCCGGTCCGGGGTACGCTGCAGGTACCGATCAGCTTGCCGTCCTCGCTGTCCAGCCGCAGTTCGATCTTTCCGCCGCTGGTGGTCGAAGCCACCCGCGCGCCGAACATGGATGCGCCGGAGCCGAAGTCGACGCCCTTGACCTTGATGAAGTCGCCGTCGTCGAGATCACAGATATTCATGCCGCCCTCTTCGCACGGTTCCGTTTCAACACCGCCGGTCCAGCAGATCGTTTCGGCCTCGACCTGAACATAGGGATCGAGATGGCCGGCCTGCTTCGGCCCTTCCTTGGTTGGTTCCACCTTTTTTACGGAGCCGTCGGAATTGAACTCCATCTCGTCTACGCAGACGGAGCGCTTGAAACCGCCGCCGCCCGGCAGATCGGCATCGTGATAGAACAGATAGGTCCTGCCCTTGAAGTCGACCACACCGGGATGGATCGTAAACGCACTCTGCGGTTCCATGATCACGTCGCCATATTTCCACGGACCGGTCGGGCTCTTGCTGGTGGAATAGCCGATATGTTCCGCAATAGGGCCGCCGGCAAAGAAGAGATAGTAAAGCCCCTTGCGCTTGTACAACCAAGGGCCTTCCTCATAGGTCGTGGCCCGTCGTTCATCTTCCTTGGTGCGCTTTCCGAACTCCTCGACGGTCATGTCCAGCGACACCAAACCGTTGTCGCCAATGCTGGTGTCTATGGAAATCATGTCCTTGTTGAGCTTGGCATACCAGCACTTGGGATTGCCCCAATAGAGATAGGCCTGCCCGTCGTCATCGATGAAGACCGAGGGATCGATATGATCGCCGCCGATCAACGGCTTCCCCAGCGGATCGGAGAAGGGTCCGGCCGGATTATCCGCAACCAGCACCCCGATGCCCCGGCCCTGCAGCGGACAATACAGATACCACTTGCCATCTCGCTCGATGGCCTGAGGGGCCCACGCACCGTTTTCAAAGCCGCCGCCCCAGCCGGACCCCGCCCATTTGAAATCGTGCAGGGAAGCCACTCTCCCAAGGTCGGTCCAGTTGACCATGTCGGTGGAGGAATAGCACAACCAATCCTTCATCGTGAAGAATCCATTCTCCGTCACGTCCTCATCATGACTGGTGTAGACATAGCATACGCCGTCATGCACCACCGGAGCCGGATCCGCCGTGTAAAGGGTCTGTATGAACGGATTGTCCGCCAGACAGCTTGTTCCCATGATGCCTATCGTGAAGAGTGCATGTTTAAATAATGCATTCATGTTCAATATCTCCTTGTTCATCAATCATCCCCGGTTATTCATCGCTCTGATTGCCCGATTTCATCAGGCGCACATCATAGAGCCCTCCCGCAAGCCATTGGGTTGCAACAAACCGGATGGTAACACGTCCGTCGGGCGAGGCCTTGACAATCTCTTCCGGTATCGGATATCGCTTGCGGATAAACTCGCCCCGCTTCTCCGCCGTCAGGCGCTGCGTAGCGATTTTGGTTCCGTTGGCATAGATATCGAAGGTCCGTCCGTCATCGTTGCCCGAATACGTCACTTCGAGTACGATGCTCTTTTCGCCGCGGGCATCCAACGTATACTGAATGGTTTTCCCATGGCGCCAACGGCGACCGTTGTAGATACCTGTTTCCGTCTCGGATCCCTCGAAATCATGCTCCACTTCCGACTGTTGCTCTCCTACAGCCACCCGATCGACCGTGGCGGCCTCACGGGCGGCGCGGGCGCGCTCCTCCGCAGCCAATCGCTCCTTGCGGGCCAGGATTTTTTCGGCGGAGGTCAGTTCAAAGTACATCTGATAGCGCTGTTCATGGAGGCTGAAGAACGGTTCCAGCAGCAGGCCTTCCGGCTGCCCGGGTTCGACCACATCCTTGATCCGGAAGCGAAGCGGCTCCCCTGATGGAACGGGGCTGATCTGTTTTGGGAGTTCCTGCTCCGTGGTCAACAACGCCGGCACCTGGTCCAAGGGTCGCATGGGGCCATGTGCCACATGAGCCATGCGCCCCCCGTCTGCAAAGAGACCGTCGAGACGTTCAGTCTCCCCCGGACTCGCCAAAACAACCGGTCCGTACAGCAGGGCGACCCAGTCCGATCCGTCAGGAAGCTGCTCCACGTTGATGTGCATGGGCAGATCCGCATCAACCGTATCCCCGTCCTTCCATTTGCGGTTGATTTTTACATAGGATGACGGCTCGGAGTTCACCGGAAATGTTTTCCCGTTCACTTTGATCTTCATTTGTCCCGCCGGAATCCAGGCCGGATGACGCAGGTAAAGCGTAAATTCCGATGGCTTCTTCAGGGCCACTTCCAGATGCGTTGAAGGCTCATACGGAAAGCGTGTGTCCTGACGCAGGGTAAATCCATCGGCAACCCGCAGAGCAGAGGGAATGAATAGATTGACATATATCCCGTCATCCGCGCGCGCATAGATAAACTGGCCATACCGCCCGGGATTCTCCATTCCCGTACCCACGCAGCACCAGAAACAGCTTTCCGGCTGCGAGTAGACGCGATAGTGATCCGGACGAATCGGAGTGAAGTACACATAGCCCGGCTCGCGGATATTGATCGAGGCCAGAATATGGTTGTAAAGCGCCCGTTCGTAGAAGTCCGCATATTCGCCTTTGGGCTCAGCGGCAAAAAGCTGCTCGGTGAGGCGCAGCATGTTGTATGTGTTGCAGGTTTCGGGTCCCTCCCGATGCTTAAGCATTCCCGAGAAATCATCGACGGGGTTGAAGTGCTCGCTTACGCTGTTGCCCCCGAATGCAATGCACCGGTTTTCCGTCACCGTTTCCCAGAAAAAAGCGGCGCCGGAATGCTCACTCGCATTCCCGGTCAAAGCGGCCACCCGTTCCATCCCGATCACCTTGGGAATCTGCGTGTTGGCGTGAAGCCCCGTAAGTTTATCTTCGTGGTTCACCAGCGGATCGAACAGATTGCGATGGTTGAAACGTTCTGCAGTCCGGAGATATTTTTTATCACCGGTCAGGGCATAGATATCGGCCATCACTTCATTCATGCCCCCGTACTCGTTGTTCAGCATTTGCTGCATCTGCTCGTCGGAGAGATCCGCCGTTACCTTGACGCACCAATCGCCAAGACCGATAAGCAGTTTAAGGGCCTTACCCTTACCGGTTTCCTGATAGGCATCACGCAAACCGGCAAACGTCTTGTGTACGTTATACCAGGGAACCCACTTCTCCCATACCAGTCTGATATTCCCCGCGGCGATCCCGTTCCAGAGCTCACGGCTTCCCGGAACCCCGCCGATGTAGCCGTCGCCATACGCCTTCTGGCAGCGCTCCAGTTCATCCAGCATATAGTCGAGCCGTCGGTTGAGTTCCCCATCCGCATCATCCCCGGCGGCAATCATGCCGGCCAGTGCGGAGAGATAGTGTCCAGCCGTATGTCCGTCCAACCCGATGTTTTCCCAGTTTCCATATGACTCCGCCTTGGGTTTCAACCCCGCCTCGCGCAGGAACGGAGCCAGCAGGCGGTCCGGCTCGACCTCAAGCAGATACTTCCGGTTGGCGAGCGTCGCGTCCTTAAAATATCCGTCCTGAAGGCGGACGGCGGAGAGCGGGAAGAGCCGGACCGGCTGATCCGGTCGGACCTTGACTTCCGGCACAGCGGCACCGGATATGACGGACACCGAAACGATGCCCGCGAATATCAGTAGTTTATTCATTCTTTTTATTTCCTGATTAAAATTACAGCCGTTGTCGGCTTATTTATTAAATTTCCAATCGTACACATTGAGCAGGTAGCCCGAACCGCCGGAAAACCTGAAGTAGACATCATGCTGCCCTCTCACATTCCGCAAATCGCAGGTTACGGTTTTCCACGACTGCCACCCGCCGGTGTTATCGACCTTGCAGGTGCCGACCGGTTTGGTATCGACGCGATCGAGAAAGATTTCGATCGTTCCGCCTTCGGTCGCGGAGGCCACGCGCAACTCCAGCTCCTTCGCGCCGGAACCAAAATCGAGCGACTCATAGGACACCCAATCCCCATTCTGAATGTTGCAGATATTGTCCCCGTTCTCTGAGCTCTTTTCTGTACCGATGCCCCGATGCGCGCTGAACTCGTCAGCCATGTTTCGAACGAAGGGATTGCGATAGGATGCCTCAACCCTGATCGACGCCGTCACCGGTTTGCCCAGTTGCCCCTTGAATTCCACCTGGATCGCGGCCTCGCCCTTGTCGAGAGCGGTTACGACACCGTTCTCCACCGACGCCACCTTCGGGTTCGACACCTTGAAGGCAGCCCGATCCGTTACATCCTCGGTGTGGCCGTCGAGAAACTCCACTGTGAGGTTGAACGTCTGCGTATTCCCCACGATAAGCTGCATTTTTGACTCGTTGACAACCAGTCGGCTCGCCGTGAATTCCGTCTTCAGATCCTTCGCGATCAGGACCAGTTCATCCGACTTTCCGCCAAAACCGGCCTCCAGCCGGGTTTCACCCGACGCCAGACCGGTCGCAACGCCCTTGTCCACCGAGACCACTTCGGCATTTCCGATGCGGATATCCGCCTCGTCGGTGACCACCTTGCTCGTGCCGTCGGAATAGACGGCAACGACCGTGAACGGCACTTTGTTGGCTGCTCCGGCAACGGTATCGACCTTGTAGCGATCAATGCCGACATTCACGGCAGCGAGTTCCGGCGCGGATGTCTTCTTTGTGAACTGCCACCAATCGAGTTTACACCGGTCAACCGAATCTCCCTTGAACACCAAATAGAGATCCCGAACCCCGGCAGACTCATTCATTTTGACCGCCACTGTTTCTGTTTTCCATTCCCCCGCCGTATAGCTGACCGGCAGCGATGCAATCATCGGCCCGTCCACGCTGTCCAGATGCAGTTCGATGCTCCCTCCCTGCGAGATTCCGGGCATCGTGTCGCAGCGCACGGAGGCCGTGAAGGTTCCGGCTCCCGGAGCACCAAAGTCCACGCCCTGCACCTCGATATAGGCCCCATCCCTCTCCGGATAGACGTTCATCCCGCCTTCGGAAGAGGGCTCCGATTTCATGCCTTCGCTCCAGGCAATGGTTTCGCCCTCAACACGGGTGTAGGGATTGAGCGGTTCGATCTGTTCCACCGGATCGGCTTCCTCCCACCAGGGCAGTTCCTGGATGGTGCCGTCCTCGTTGAACGTTATTTCCGCAACGCAGACCGAGCGCCGCTCGTGGTGTTGCTCGGTCATCATGAAGTTCAGCTTGAAATTAAAACCGAAGACATAGGTTTTGCCCTTGTAATCGATGATGCCCGGGTGGTTTCCGGTGGCGCGGCTGTCGGGACGCATGATATAGCCCTTGAAGTCCCAGGGACCGGCGGGACTGTCGCCCATCGCATAGCCGATGCCTTCCGGGCAGCAGGTGGACGCATAGGCCATATAGTACCGGCCGTCGCGCTTGTAGAGCCAGGGGCCCTCCTGGAAATGATACGGATCCGGCTCGCCCTCGACCTTGGCAAAATCGGGATCCTTAATGACGTCCCCGGAATAGGAAACCATGTCGTCGTTGAGTTTGACGTACCAGACATTGGGATTGCCCCAGTAGAGATACGCCTGGCCATCGTCATCGATGAAGGGCGATGGATCGATAAAGCCCGTTTCCGGACCGACGAGCGGCTTGCCGATGGCATCCTTATACGGTCCGAGCGGGCTGTCAGCCACAGCCACCGCAAGCACGTTCTTCGGCCAGCCGGGTACACTCACCGGAGCATAAAAGTAGAATTTCCCATCGCGCTCAATGGCCTGCGGTGCCCAGGCGTCATTCGACTGGACGGCCCAGGGAAATGTTTTGAGCGAAGCGATAGTGCCGTGGTCCGTCCAGTTTACCATGTCCGTGGAGGAATAGCACTGCCAGTCCTTCATCAGGAACCGCCCCATTCCGGGCCCGGCGTCATCCTCATCGTGACTGGTATAAAGATACACCACACCGCCATGAACAAACGGGGCCGGGTCGGCTGTAAACTTGGTTTGGACAATCGGGTCGGCCCCATGGCTCACGCCAACGGCAAGAACACCCGCAATGATTCCAATTTGTTTCTTCATATAATCTCTCTCGGCTGTTGGCGACGGCCTAGAATTGTATCTGAAGCGGTTCGCCCTTATATTTGACGGTCTTCGTTCCATAGTCCCCCACGGTCAATCCGCCATTATGGCCTGGGGCTGCAATCACGATCCTGAGTTGCCGCTCGGCCACCATACCGGGAAACGATCCCTGGCGCGGACCGATGCTCATCGTCCTGTCCGCATCGTTCCACACGAGTCCGTATGTTGCATATTCACCCTTTTCGTAATCGTAGGTTTCGTTGTCGTCTTCGTAGAGCGTGAACGTGGCATCGGCGCCCGGGTAGATGCGGATTTCATATGGTGCGTCCGGTTTTTCCGTGGCGTATTGCATCACCGGCCCCATCGGCACGATCGAACCAGCACGCACATACAGCGGCAGGATGTTGAGCGGGCAATCCCGCTCAACGGTTTGGCCGCCTGTAAACCGCTCATTGTTCCAGAAGTCGAACCAGTCGGCCCCTTCCGGCAGGTAGGTTGCGTACGTGGTGTCCATGCCGACTTTCTCGGACTCCATCTTCCGAATCTCGGCGGGCGTACGCCACCCTAGACGGAGCGCACGTTCCCCACCCCCTTGGAAAAATTCCAGTCTGAGCTCCACTTTCTGTCCCTTACGAAACTTGAGTTTAGTGCTACGATAGCGCGCAGCCCCCTGGCTCCAGTCCTCGACCACTTTCTTTCCGTCGAGATAGAGCCGGAAACCGTCGTCGCCCTCGACCCCGACTTCATATTCCCCGCTTTCAGGTGCGATAAGCGTCCCTTCCCAGCGGGCGGAAAAATTGTTGCAGCTGTCCAGACCGCCCGGCGGCTCGGCCAGCGGTGGCCCGGGCCAGTCGTGGTCAACGATGCGATCCACGGCTTTGCCCTTCGGCGTATCAAAATTTACTCCGGCAAAATACTGAACGGCCAGGCCGGGTTTGCCCTCGGGCGTGCGCAGAAACTCCTGCGGAATGGTCGGCGCCGGCGGATCTTCCACGTGATACATGGGACGGGTGACCGGATGGACCAGGAAGGCCGGTCCAAACATGAAGGCGTCGCTGATGTCGCGGGTCTCGGCATCGTCCGCAAAGTCCAGCGGCAGGGCGCGCATGAGCGTGTAGCCCTCGCTGGTCACCTTCCAGGTCTGGCTGTAGAGATAGGGCATGAGGCGATAGCGCAGGTGCGTAATGTCGAGCAACGCCTGGTACATGTCCGGATCCATCTCCTTAAAGATGTAGGGCTCGCGTTCAATGTTGGTGCCGTGCACCCGCATCAGGGGATTAAAGGCCCCGAACTGATACCAGCGCGCAAAGAGTTCACGATAGGCTGCGTTCTGTTCACCGCCGGGAAAGTTGTTGACGAAGAATCCGCCGATGTCCTGCGTCCACCAGGGATTGCCCGACATGGTAACATTCAGCCCGCCGGCCATCTGCGCTTTAAGCGTATCCCAGCTGGCAAATGAGTCTCCCGACCAGGACGCCGCTGCATAGCGCTGGGCGCCGGCCCACGCCGAACGGGTCAGCGTGAACACGCGTTGGTTGTTTATTGCGCGCTGGCCCTCATAGGTTCCCTTGGTGGTCATGAGCGTATAGGGATTCAGGTAGCGGGAAAAATCGCCCATGGCATTGGTGCCGAGGCGTTTGATGTCGCGCGCCACTTCATTTGGATTCCAGCAGGCGGTGCCGACCTCGACTTCCGTGCCGTCCATCCAGAGCGCATCCACCCCTTTGTCGAGTAGCCCCTTTTTTATATGCTTGAAATAGATTTCCCGCCCCTTTTCGCTGAAGGCATCGTAAATGCGCGCCTTTTTGGAAATCCAGTGCAGCGGCTCGAAGCGCAGGCCGTATTGATCCAGCTCCTTTGCGAGCGGCGTGTCGTTACCCACGCCGGGCCAGATGGAGATCATCAGCTTCATGTCCAGATTGTGGATCGCCTCGATCATGCCCTCCGGATCGGGATAGCGCTCCGGATTCCAGATCATCCCGCTCCAGGTACCGTCCTTGTCGGATCCCCAGTACTGCCAGTCCTGCACAATGTAATCGAGCGGGAACTGTTCCTTGCGGAAGGTCTCGGCCACTTCGACGATACGCGCCTGCGTCTGGTAGCGTTCCTTGCTCATGAACAGGCCGAGCGCCTGCTTCGGAATCATCGGCGCGTCGCCGGTGAGCTCCCGATAGCCGACAATCGCATCATCCAACGTGTTGCCGGTAAAGAAGTAATAGTCGACCCCGCCCGGGGCACTTTCGGCCCATAGCCGGGCTCCGCTTTCGTCATCCTTGAAGCGCATGATCGAATAGGTGTCCCACATGATACCGTAGCCTTCCGAGGAGAGAATCATGGGAATGACAATGCCCAGATTGGTCTGGATCAGCAGCAGTTCCTGGCCGCGCCGGTTGATCTCCGCCGGAGAGGAATCGACGTAGCCGAATCCATACCATCCCTCGCCGGGCTTCAGGGTGAAGGTATTGGCCACCTCGTAGGTTGGAGCACCTGAAATCTCCACCGGTTTGATCTCGCTCGGCCGGTCGGTGCGTTCCTGTGTCAATACCTTGCCCGAGGCATCCATGAAGGTGAGCGCACCGGTCTGCTTGCTGGCCTTGATCTGCAGTTGGTCCGAGACGATGGTGATACTGTATCCGGCCTCCTTGACCTTGAACGGAACTGCTGTCGGCTGGCCTACGACCACGATACTGGGATGCTTCCAATGGTTTTCGCCCAGGTTTTCGTTAACCCGGACCGTGGCCGGACCGTAGAAAATCACGTTCTTGACGGTGTCGCCGATATGCATTTGGACGCCGTTCTCCAGCTGGATCAAGGAAAAGTCCTTGTTTGCAGAACTTTCCACGGCCTTCAGATGCCCGTTTTCATCCAGTCCCGACGGAGCCGCTTGCCCCGTCATGCCCCATCCGAACAACACGGTGAAAACCATGGTTCCGATGGCCATTATCCGATGTCTACGGCTGTTGTTCACCTTTTTATCGATCATCATCCAGCAACCTCCTTGTAAAAACGCTACGCGAGATTCATCACCAGCCAGTAAATACAGCTCGCTTTAGAGAAACGCGTCATTCCCTGTTTTTTCCGGCCAAACATTTTGCGTTTTATGGTTCTGGGATTGCGGAGCGCAGGCGATTAGGACGTCCTTATAAGTTTACGATTCTTCCCAACCACCCCGGTCGCCTCCCTGCAGAACCGACTCGGCCTCGGAGAGCCAAATATGGGCAATGACCCAGTCAAACCAGGTTCCCGACGCACTGCCGTTGATTCCCACCACCCGTTCCAGCCCTTGGGGCAATGCGTCCTCCACCATCGCCCGACCCTTGGTCAGTTCGGCCTGGGCCTCGTCGGACAAGCCCATGTGATGCAGCGCCATGGCCAGGACCAGATGGTTCATGGCTATCCGCGGCGGAGTGTAATCCGAACTCGCCAGATTACCCTGTGCCCATTTGGCGGCTTCCGCATAGTGACCCTGGCGGTATTCAAAGATGGCGATCGCCCATACCCGCCAGGCATTGATGAAGTTTTCCCAATCCGACGCGGTCGGACGTTCGAGTACGGATTTCTTCAACACATCCGCCAATGGTTGCAGCTCCTTGAGCACGGATTCATCGCAAGGCAGAATCAAGCATATTTTGACGACATGCTCCGCAGCGATTGGATTCTTCGTCGTGGCAAAATGTGAAATTGTTTCGTGCACGTATGTGCTATATCCTTCCAGGTCGCCGGCCACCACGAGGGTGGGTGCCACGCATATCAACCCGCGCGTCGCCTCGTCCGTCATGTCCGACTTGTCCACCTGCACCGCCCGCGCAAACTTCTTCATTTGCTCTGCGGCCTTCTCCCATCGACCATGACGAACATTCCAGTCTGCCAGATTCAAAAAGACACGTCCGGCTTCCAGGGACGGCTTTATGACGGGCAGTTCACAGTCCTCCACCATTCGCTCGGCTTTTCTATATTCATTGCGATTCAGCAGTACGGCCGCCATAGCTATATCTTCCCTCGCCTCCGCCTCGACACGCAGGCGGGCCTCGCTTCGCCGAGCCTCTTCGGCCAGCCGTTCCGCTGCAACTGCCCGCCGCCGGGCTGCATGTTCGCGTACCAGCAGCCAGCTCGATGTCGTCAGACCGGCAAACAGCGCCGCCAAAACCGCACATACAGAAACCACCAGGCCCCGGTTCCGGCGAACCATTTTTCCGAAGCGGTAACGGCGGCTGGGCGGGCGCGCCATGACCGGTTCCTGATGAAGATATCGGCTGATATCCATGGCAAAAGCTTCCGCGGTTTCATATCGGCGCTCCCTGTTCTTTTCCAGGGCCTTCATCACAACCCAGTCCAGATCCCCGCCAAGTGCACGTTCCAGCAGGGAAACATCCCCCACATTGAGGGCCATGGCCTCTCGCGCGGTCGGACGTAACTGCTGCAGGCAGACAGAAGGCCGCTGCGGCTCCTGCTCCAACAACAATCGGCGCATTTCATCAATCCCCCCGGCCACCAGTTCCTTCTTTGAAAACGGGGTGCGACCGGTCAGCAGTTCATAGAGCAGGGTGCCCAGGCTGTAGATATCGCTACGCGTATCCAGATCCACCCCGCCCATGCGGGCCTGCTCGGGACTCATATAAGAGGGGGTTCCGATGAACGGCTCCACCGCCGTGTGTCCCTTCACCTCCTCAAACAGGTCTTTATGAACCGCTTTTGCGATCCCGAAATCGATCACCCGAGGACGGGGCGTGTTTTCCTGCAGATCGACCAGCACATTGGACGGTTTGATATCCCGGTGAATGACGCCCTTCTGGTGCGCATGCTGAATGGCATGACAGATCTGCATAAAGAGCTCAAGTCGCTGACGAAGGTCCAGCCGATTGGCATTGCAATAGCTGGTAATCGGAACACCGTGCACCAGCTCCATCACGAAATAGGGACGGCCCGTTTCGGTCTCCCCGGCATCATAGACGTGGGCAATATTCGGATGTTCCATCATGGCCAACGTCTGGCGTTCGGCCTCGAAGCGCGCAATCACGCTATGCGTATCCATACCCCGTTTAATGATCTTGAAGGCAACGATGCGCCTGACCGGCGCGGACTGTTCGGCCACATAGACGTTGCCGGACCCGCCCTCGCCAATCTTACGCAGCAGCTTGTAGGCACCAATCTGCTTTCCGACCTCCTCATCGTCATCAAGCGCACTCCCGACCTTTTCAAGAATGCCGTCGATTCCGTCGAGGGTGGCCGCAACCTCCGCCGTGGTTACCTGTGTTGGAGCGTCTACTGAGAAGAAATTTTCCGAGTCATCCACCGCTGACAACAATCGTTGCACATGGGTGTGTAACCGATCATCCTCTCCGCAAACCTGCTCAATGTAAGCCGTTCGTTCCGCTGTGGATTGCATTTCGACGGCCGCAAAAAAGATTTCGTCGGCACGTACCCGGCGTTGATCGAGATCGTTCATTGTTACAGTTCCGTCTCCGCACGAATCCGATCATAGAGCCAACCGCGGGCACAGCTCCAGTAGCGCCGAACCGACCGTTCTCCCATATTCAGCGCCTCGGCAATCTCCGATTGGGTCATACCTCCGAAATATTTCATGACGACAATCTTCGCCCATTCCGGGTGGACCAGTTCCAACTGTGTAAGGGCATCTTCGACCATCAGGATTTTTTCGTCCGCTTCAGCATCGGCCAGGTCATGGATTTCCAGATCCACGCGCTGCCGGACACCGCCTCGCTTCAGCCGTTTTTTACGGCGGGCGTGTTCGACCAGAATGTGCCGCATGGCCCGCGAGGCCGCGGAAAAAAAGCCGGCGCGCGTTTCCCAGTTTCGGTCCTCTTCCCGAACCATCCGCAACCACGCTTCATGGACCAATGCGGTAGGCTGCAGGGTATGCTGCCGGCCTTCGTTCGCCATGCGAGCACACGCCAGACGCCGCAGTTCATTGTACACCAGCGGAAAAAGCTTTTCGGACTCGATGCCACCACCTTCACCGGAAAGAATTAGCATTTCATTATGATCGTTCATACATTGGCCGTTGGATTAGATCTCAAACTCATATTCATGCCAAATTTGTCTGCATATCGCAACCAAAGGATGAAACGCACAAACCATAAACCTATGATATCCATCGCGGTCTCCATGACGGCAGGCATGACCCGCGCTGAATGGGTTGTTTTCCAACAATAATGCTGATTCCATAGGTTCCGCCTCTGGAATCGTTACCACCCACACCATGGATGCTCTGAGTTATATTGAGATTTTACCCGTCGGCTCGGACCGGGTTTCCGATGGGCGGGCATGCTCCGGCTCCATATCGTTCTTGAATCAGAAACCCCGTAGTTCAGCAATGCGAACAGCAATTACATTCCAATAGTCGAACGATGCCGCCTCCCTGCAAGGCTCACCACTCCCCGTTGCGTACGCCGCCAATCCCGAACGATTCGTCCGGGATGCCACATCCTTATCCCCGGACTTCAAAAGATCGGTTGCATCGGATGCTGCACCGGGCCGGCGGCTTCATCATCGCCGGCCCGGCGACGGTTCTAAGCGGAAGTATTGTGCTACTCGCCCGTATCCTGCGTCAGCAGTCCCAGGTAATAGGGCAGCAGTTCGTAGCGCATGCCGTCGCTCGACGGATCTCGGCCCTGATAGAGCAGCTGCAGGTTTTCCGGATCAATGGTCGGAGTTTCATCATAGTTGTCGCGCAGCAGTTCGCCGTGGCTGATATCGCGGGTCCAGGGCTTCACCCCTTTTTCAAAGGTTACATTGTTGATGCCGGCAAACGGGGTTTCAAACGAGCTGGCCCCCGGCACCGGCGTCCATTCGCCGTTGAGGTCCTTGGAGGTCCACGCGTTGTAGTGGCGCGCGGGGCTCATGCCTTCGATGATGGTCAGGTAAGTATCCGTTCCCTTGATTTTATAGGTCATGCTGCCTTCAAACAGATAGGAGCGTTCCCCCTCGATCGCAATTTCAATATCGCCGAATCCGTTCGGGAAATCTTTGATCTTCGTACGGCTGCGATAGAAGTTGCCATCATCGCCCGTAAAGAAGAGATAGGCATGGGTATCGTCGCAGATGATGTGGTAATCGATCGGGAGCCGGGGCATGTTTTCAGGCTGTCCCTCAAAGAAATTTTTCGGGGCGGTCCAGGTGGTCGGATCGGTGATATCTTCCGAGGTGCAGTATTGGGGCTGCTGCGACTGAAATATAAAATACCACTTCTTGTGCGGGGTGAAGTAGAACAGATGCGGCGCGCAATGGTAGCCGCGCAGCGCCGGGTTGACATCGACTGGAATCTGCTCGGCCGATCCTGCATCCTTCCAATCTTTAAAATTAAGGTAAACCATGGTCCAGGTACGGGCCGAGGTGGAGTATGCCGTCGCATAGATGTGCCACTTTCCCTCATAGTGGAGCACGGTCGGATCCTTGATGGAAACATGTTGATGATTTTCGTCGGACTGCGGCTTGATCAGCACGCCGGACGACGTCCACTTCAGCGGTTTTTCCATAAATGCATCTTTAGAGCCGGCGCTTGCACAGCCGACGAGCGCACCGCAGGCAACCGTCATGGCCACGATCGTCAGCGGGAATCTTTTTATCTTCATGCTATACTCCTTTTTTTGAGTTGAATTAGTTTTGTTTTCTGAAGACACCGCCTAGTCCAGTTCCACGCCCCAATGGCGGGTAATGGATTCCAGCTCATCCGGTGTCAGATAGGTGACCGCGCCATGCTTGGGCCTTTCAAAACCGACCGTTTTCATGACGCCTTCGTTAAACTTTCCAATGTCGGTATAATTCACAAAGTCGGTGGTTTCGCTGAAGCCCATGTTATTGGGTCGCGCACCGTAGACATCATACATCAGCACATAGGTGTCCGTGCCTAAGCGCTTGAAGACATTGGGCGCCTCCGTGTTGACGGATTCGGGATCAATACGGCGCGACTCGGATTTATACCCGGAGCGGATGTTGTCGGAGACGGCATGAAACACCTTTCCGCCGGCAACGTAGTGCATCTGATATTGATCCCCCACCTTCGTGATATCCGCATCAATACCGCCGATATCGGGAATCATTTCCGGCACTGTTTCGAGCCGGGTAAACTCGTCATTGGCATAAGAGCAGTAGATGTTGGCGTTGGCGTTGTTGTAGCGGATGGTGAAGTAGACCATCATTTTGTCTTCTGCTTCATCATAGACGGTCTGTGGCGCCCACGAGCAGTCGATATCACCCAGCTCGGGAAAGGCGAGATCGACCCGGAAGTCGGACACCGTCCAATGGATCAGGTCGAACGATTTCATCAGCACCATCGCCCGGTTGTTACCCCAGCCATACTTATCCGCCGGCCGTTGCCATTCGGTATCGCGATAGCCGGCCCGCTTGCCGAAGATGTGCAGGTCGGTCATGGCCAGATAGAAGGCCGCGTCCGGGCCGCGCGTGATATGCGGATCGCGCACCCCCTTCTGCTCGGCGAGCTCGATGCCTTTGAAAATGGCCTTCCCCTTGTTCAGGTCGTAAAACGTGTATCCATCGCGGCTGACCGCCATATAGGCCGACTGATCCTGATCCTTGAAGTAGACCAGAAGATACCCGCCGAAATCCTTCTCCTCGAGTATTCGGGTTTTTGCCGGCTTCTTAAGATCAGGAACAATGACAATCCCGCCCTCGCCCGGAAGCACGGATTCCGTGTATGAATTCGCGGTGCAGCCCGCAACCACTCCGGCAAGCAGTAAAGTCAGGCATTTTATGATTCTAAAGTTCATCATACTCATATCCGTTTTCCTGCGCGACAAGGCCGCCGTTGGTATTAAACAACGCAGCACATCCTGTTTTCTGGCAACTTTATTTATGTTTTGTTCGTCTACCTTGCGGTCTCTAGTGCAATCGTCACTCCGATTGTCTGCAGATCCGCCGGATCGGAACTGTTGCCGTACAAAATTTCATACTCACCCGGGACCACCATCATCCTGCGCTCGCGCAGGCTGTAGAACTCGAACGATTCCGGAGGCAGATCCACCACCGCCTCGTGGGTTGAACCTGCCGCCAGCTTGACGCGTTTGAAGCCTTTCAGGGTCTTGAGCGGACCTTCCTTGTCGCCCACCATCCGGGTATAGACCTGCAGGATTTCCGTGCCCTCACGATCGCCGGTATTTGTTACGGGCACGGTCAGCCGGACGGTTTCATCCGGGCGGATGGTCGTCCTGCTGCAGGTCGCCTCGCCGATCTCGAAGGAGGTATAGCTGAGTCCATACCCGAACGGATAGAGCGGCGTGTCCTCCCGCATGTAACGATAGGTGCGCCCTTGCATGGAATAGTCCTCGAAGTCACCCAGTTGATCCACACTCCTGTAGAAGGTGATCGGCAGCTTGCCGGAGGGGTTGTAGTCGCCGAACAGCACGTCGGCCACGGCCTGCCCGCCGGATTCGCCGCCATACCAGGCCTGCAGGATGGCGTCGCAGGATTCCGTTTCCGGAACAAGCCCGATGGCCGAACCCGAGCAGTTGACGAAGATGACCCGCTTGCCGGCAGCCTTCAATGCTTTCAGGCAGTTGCGCTGAACCGCCGGCAGCTCGATATCCGTGCGGTCGCCTCCCTTGAAACCGGGATACGAGACCGGCATTTCCTCGCCCTCGAGCTCGCCCGAAAGGCCGCCGACGAATACGACGGTATCGATGCCGTCGAGCTTCCTGATGAGGTCGGTGTAGACCACGTCCAGTTCGCGTCCATAGTTGAATTCAATGTTGGCCTGCCAGTTGTGCCGCTGGGCGTAGCGGATCTCGATCCGGTAGGTTTCACCGGCTTCGACCCGGAAAGCATGACGGGACTGCAGGAGCCGCCAGTTGGTATACTCTTCGATGGTTTCCCCGTTGACCAGCAGTTCAAAATCGCCGGCCGCCCCGCCCTTGAACACGATTTCCTCGCTCACCTCCGGCGTAAACTCGGTTTCATACAGCGCGGAGAATCCTTCCAGCTTCACGCCGGAGGCAAATTCGTGCTGCCCGGCGGTGGTCAGCTTGATCGGGTTGGTGATCTGTTCGACGGCAATGGCCGGCCCGGAGCGGTCCGGTGTGTTCCAGTAGGTGGCCTTGATGCCCGGCCTGCCGTCGAATGAACCCTGTGCGATGAAGCTTTCCGTCACCTTGTCGTCGACCAGGTCGCAGGCCTTGTCGTACAGAATCTTTTCGGCGGGCAGCTTGGATCGTATGCCGTCGAAGATGGTGATGGTCCGTACGGGCGTTCCATTGTAGTTGCCCCACAACACCGGCTTATCGTCGGCATTGGGGCCGATAACAGCAAGCTTTTCCACGGACCTGTCCAGCGGGAGAATACCGTCCCTGTTCTGCAGCAGTGTCATGGACTCGCGGGCCATATCCAGCGCGAGCCGGCGATGCTCATCGCTGTTCACCACCGACACCGGTATCTGCGTCCACGGAACAATGGAATCCTTGTCCATTTCGCCGAGGTCGAAGCGGCCCGTCAAGGTCCTGAGCAGGCTCTTGTCGATCTCCTCTTCCTTAATCAAATCGAAATGGACCGCATCGACCAGCGTCATAAAGGGATAGTTTTCCCAAACGCACTCCACGTCGGTACCGGCCAGCACCGCTTTCGCCGCCGCGTGCATCGCATCCGACGAAACATTGTGCGTGGTATAGAAATCCGTGATGGCCCCGCAGTCCGATACCACCATGTATTTGAATCCCCACTCATCGCGGAGAATCCGCTGCAGCAGCCGCGTATTGCCGCAGCAGGGCTCGTCCTCCAGGCGCTGGTACGCGCACATCACCTGGCGGACATCGGCCTCCTGCACCAGCGCCTTGAAGGCCGGCAGGTAGGTTTCGTACAGCTCGCGCGGATCAATGCGGGTCAAGTTGAGTTCGTGCCGGCTCCATTCAGGACCGGAGTGAACGGCATAATGCTTCGCACACGCCAGCAGTTTGCGGTATTTGGCATCGACCGGACCCTGCAGACCCTTGACCACCGAAACGCCCATCCGCGACATGAGATAGGGGTCCTCGCCATAGGTCTCCTGCCCCCGGCCCCAGCGCGGATCGCGGAAGATATTCACGTTGGGCGTCCAGACGGACAGGCTCAGGAAGCGGCGGTTTTCCTCGCCCCGGCTTTGGGCCTCGTTGTATTTGGCACGCGTCTCGTCGGAAACCGCGTCGAAGATGCGATAGACCAGCTCATCGTCAAATGAAGCCGCCATGCCGATCGGCTCCGGAAACACCGTCACATCACTGTTGTTAGCCAGCCCGTGCAGGGCTTCGCTCCACCAATTGAACTTCTTAATGCCCAGGCGCGGAATGGCGTCCGACTGATCGCACATCAGAATCGCCTTTTCTTCCAAGGTCAGCCGGGAAATCAGGTCGCGCGCGCGCTCCTCCGAACTCAGCTCCGGATTCCGAAAAGGGAACTCCTGCGCGTGTGCAGACACGGCCAGCGAAATCAAGCAAACAGCCCAAATTATTCGTTTCATTCTAATCTCCTCCACCGTTGACCGGTTTTAAAACCAAGGCAAAGCCTCCCCGCGGACGCATGTCTATTTTCACGGAACGGGCACGGTTGACCTTGCCGGATTTGATTTCAAACTCCCTGTCCAGCTCTCCGTCCGCAATCAGCGTCATATCGTATTCGACTCCGGCCGAAAGAAATCCGAGATCGACCGTCTGCAGCTTTGCATCGGCTTCGGCGTTGAGCCCCCCGACATACCAGACCTGCCCCTTTTGGCGGGCCATCACGATATCACGCCCGGGATAGCCGTCGAGCAGTTTGGTATCATCCCATGCGGCGGGAACCTCCTTCAGGAAAGACAGGACGGCGGCAGGCTGTTCATAATAT
>JBNKVA010000033.1:0-34940 GCA_050298955.1 Pontiella sp. | reverse complement strand
ACCAACGATTTCGATTTCGTCGCCGGTGTGGATCACGCCACGCTCTACACGACCGGTAACAACGGTACCGCGACCTTCGATCGAGAACACATCTTCGATCGGCAGCAGAAATGCCTGGTCGGTAACACGCTCGGGTTCCGGAATCCAGCTGTCGAGAGCGTCCATGAGTTCCTGAATGCACTTGCCGCCTTCACCTTCGGGATCTTCGATCGCCTTGAGGGCGGAACCGCGGATGATCGGGCTGTCTTCTTCGAACTCATACTTGGCGAGGAGTTCCTGAATTTCCATTTCAACCAGCTCGATCAACTCTTCGTCGTCGACGAGGTCGCACTTGTTGAGGAAAACAACGATTTTCGGAACACCAACCTGGCGGGCCAGGAGGATATGCTCGCGGGTCTGCGGCATCGGGCCGGAAGGCGCTTCAACCACGAGAATCGCGCCGTCCATCTGGGCAGCACCGGTGATCATGTTCTTGACGTAGTCGGCATGGCCGGGGCAGTCAACGTGGGCATAGTGACGGTTGTCGGACTCGTACTCAACGTGCGAAGTCGCGATCGTCAGAATCTTGGTGGAGTCGCGGCGTCCCTGGGACTCGGAAGCTTTGGCAACCTCATCGTAAGGGATGTGCTCAGACAGTCCCTTGGTGCTCTGCACAAAGGTGATTGCCGCGGTGGTGGTGGTTTTACCATGGTCAACGTGACCAATCGTACCGACGTTAACGTGCGGTTTTGTCCGTTCGAATTTATCCTTAGCCATTTTTTATTACCTCCTGAATCTTCCTCAGTTAACTTTCTTCAAAACCGAATAAGTGGAGCCCATGAGCAGATTTGAACTGCTGACCTCATCCTTACCAAGGATGCGCTCTACCAACTGAGCTACATGGGCACGCCTATTCATTAAATATAAACAGACAAACAAACCCCGCGGCACACCGGTAATGAATGTACGCGCAGTGCTTATTTTCCAAAAAAACTACCTCATCCAGCTCAAGCTGATTCGGCAAATAAGACGGCGTACTTTATAGAAACGGACTTGCGTGTCAACCACGAAGCCTAAAAAAGTTCAGCAAATTCGCTGAATGAGCCCCGCTGTCGGATTTGCCCTGTTTTCAGGCCTGCAGCTCGGGCTCGCAGGCCTAT
This sequence comes from Pontiella sp., assembly GCA_050298955.1. Lineage (GTDB taxonomy): Bacteria > Verrucomicrobiota > Kiritimatiellia > Kiritimatiellales > Pontiellaceae > Pontiella. Next base: position 33,801 of record JBNKVA010000033.1, on the reverse strand, counting down.
TTCTCTGCCATGATCACTTTGTTTCCACAAGCCAAAACCGATAAGGTCAGCCGAAAACCAACCGGGAGCATGAAATGCGCGGCATACTTCATCCAAAGATTCTTCAATTCATGGCGCTTTTTGCCGCTTTTTCTGCCGTTCTTCTTTTGTCGGGATGCCGATCCGCCGGCCAGCCGGTTCTGCAGCCGGGCACCTTCGGCTATGACGCCGAATTCCTGAAAAGCCGCACCGACGCCATTCTTTTAAAGAACAGGGATGCTGCAATCGTTGTCGTACCCGAATACCAGGGGCGCGTCATGACCTCCACCGCGCGCGGCGCCGCCGGATCAAGCTCGGGATGGATTAACTATCAACTGGTGGAGCAAGGGGTCCTGCCGCCAGAAGAGGCCGCCGGGAAGCTCGATGAGCACATGTATGCGTTTGGTGGAGAAGAACGCTTCTGGATGGGGCCGGAAGGCGGGCAGTACTCGATTTTCTTTGCGCCCGGCAAACCGTTTGATTTTGCCGACTGGTTTACCCCCGACCCCATCGACAACCTGCCGTGGAAGATCACTGAGCAGAGTGCCGGATCGGTCAGGTTCAGAACCGCATTCCAGCTGCTCAACCATTCCGGCACCCCCTTCAACGTAGGCGTAGAGCGTACCATTACATTGCTGAACGGCAACCAGGCGGGCGAATTGCTCGGCACTGAAATTCCTGACAGTATCGATTTCGTCGCCTACACGTCCATCAACACCGTCGTTAACCGGGGCGATGCTGCATGGCAGCCGGAGAGCGGTCTGCTCTCGATCTGGTTGCTGTGCATGTTCCAGCCTTCGCCGACCACCACGGTATTTATTCCTTATAAACAGGGATCGGAGGCGAAGCTCGGGCCGGCAGTCAATGCCGACTATTTTGGCACAGTTCCGCCCGAACGCCTTAAAGCCGAAGATGGCGTAATTTATTTTAAGACCGACGGCACCCGGCGCGGCAAGATTGGCGTCAGTCCGGAACGCTCACTGGGCATGGCCGGCAGCTACGATCCGGTCGCAGGGCGCATGACGCTGCTGTTGTATGAACCACCGAAGGCATACTTTGGATATGTCAATTCCATGTGGGAAATGCAGGACGAACCCTACAGGGGTGATGCCCTCAACAGCTATAACGACGGTCCGGTCGATGACAGCGGCGAGCAGATGGGTCCCTTCTACGAACTCGAATCATCCTCCCCCGCCCTGGCGCTGGACGCCGGCGAATCCGGCACGCACACCCAGACCATCATTCATCTGTACGGAAAAGAAGCCGAGCTGCAACGCGTCCTCGACGCCGTCGCACCCGGCGTCACGCTGGCAAAGATCAAAACTGCGCTGAGCACCGATTAATGCGGATTCCTGCTGAATACGGTTTTCAGCAGATCCGCGGCAGCGGATCGGAGGACAAGGTCCCGAGGGTTCGCAGGGTGCCCATGGCCGTGCGGAGTATGGTTTTGCCGGGATAGTCGGAGGCGATCGATCCGATGACCGCCGCATCGCGGCCGTAGGGGGATTGCTTCAGTATGCGGATTGCGGAATCGGCCTGCTCGGCCGGAACGACGAAGACCGCCTTGCCCTCGTTGGCACTGTATAAAGGATCCAGACCGAGCAGTTCGGAGACGCCGGCGACGGCTTCGGACAGCGGAAGCAGACTCTCATCCAGCAGCACGCTCCACTCCTGACCCTCGCTCAATTCATTCAGAATGGTAGCCACACCGCCGCGGGTCGCATCGCGCATCCATTTCACATCCACTTCGGCCTGCAGCCTGGAAATCATGCGGTTCAAGGGTGCACAATCACTTTGAAGGTTCGATTTAAGCGGGAATCCCTTGCGCAGGGTCAACAGCGCCATGCCGTGGTCGCCCACGCTTCCGCTGATAATAAGTTGATCCCCCGGGCCAATGGTTTCCGGCTTCAGCGGCGCTTCCAGCACTCCGATGCCTGCCGTGTTGATGAAAATACCGTCGCCCTTCCCCTTCTCCACCACCTTGGTGTCACCGCAGACCATTTTCACGCCGGCTTCTTCCGCTTTGGCTGCGATTGACCTCACTATGCGTTCGAGCCGTTCCACCTCCAATCCGGCTTCGAGAATCACGCCCAGCGACAGCCAGAGCGGCTTCGCACCCATCACGGCCAGGTCATTCACCGTCCCGCAAACAGCCAGCGCCCCGATGTCGCCGCCCGGAAACTCCAGCGGACTCACGACATACGAATCGGTCGTAAAAACCAGCCGACCGCCATCATGCTCCAGAACCGCGCCGTCATCCATCGACGTTGGGCCGCTATCACCGAGATACCTGCAGAATACATCCCGCACCAGTTCGATGGTCATTCGCCCGCCGGATCCATGCCCCAATATGATTCTCTCATTCATGCAATCCTTCACCCCTTGCGCCGATGCTTATTGAAAAAGGTTAATGGATGATATCTGAATAAGAAAGCAGAGAACTTCGGTTTAGCCGAATGCTAGGTTTCATCGGCGACCAGCTCAATGAGATGATCCTTCAGTTCAAGGGGAACCGGGTCAAAGATCTCCGTGCTCTCCTCAAAATCAGGAAGGAACAAGGTATCGAGCAAGGCCTGCACGGCTTCAGGGTCCGATGTGGCCATATTGAGCTCGCGAATGATCTGCAGGCTGAGCTTATCAAAGTTCGCCGTGCCGAAACAGGCCCAACCGTCGTAGACCGCAGCCTTGATATGCGACATGCGCGGATACACATAGACCCGGGCGCCGTTCTCCAAAAGCGTGTTGATGACAATCCGGTTGCTGTGTTCCATGATCTTGTGATTCACCACGCCGGGAAAAATGACGCGCACATCCACGCCGCGTTTGCGCGCCCGGCACAGTTCATAAAGAATCCGGTCGTCGGCCATATAGCAGTTTTCAATGTAGATGTAGGCGCGGGCCCGGCGGATGGCTTCAAGCTGGGCCTTGTAAATATGCGTCCGGGATGGCTTGGTCCTCAGAAACCGTACCGGCACCGCCCCCGGCACCGCGCTTTCGGCCGGACTGAATGATGCGGGCATGAGCGATGAAAAATCGCCTCCCCATCCACTGTATCGCCATGTCTGCTCAAAATCCTTTGATAAACGGTTCACGGCATCCCCCTCCACCCGCACCATCATGTCGTGCCAATCATACCGATACTCACGCCCAATATTCATGCCGCCGATGAAGGCCGTGCGGCGGTCAAATATCATACATTTGACATGGTTCCCCGACAGCCAGGTATTGGGGATGACCCTCAGGCGGACATCGGTACCGCGGCAGAGATAGCGGGGCAGATTATCGATCGGGTTGTAATCCGCCGGCTGCGAATCCGCTATGGCCATGTGCGAAAGATAGGTACCTAATCCATCGCATATAATCCTCACTTCGACCTCGCCGGAGCGCCGCCGTAAACGGTCGGCCACCGCCCGCGCCACATCGTCATTGTCAAAAAGATAGGTCTGTAAGTCGATGCACTGATCCGCTCCCTCAATTTCGCTTTCAAGCGCACTGTAAAACGCCTCCCCATCAATGAGAAATTCAATGTCCGCCATGGACGGCGACTGTCCGGTCAGCTGGTCGAGATACTGCTCCCAGTCCGCCAGATCCATGCCCTCGGTCTCACAAAACACCCCCGGCACCGCGGATCCGTTTGCCAGAGGAAACCGGACAAAGCGCACATTCAACCGCCGTCCCCAATCCCACGCCTGATTCCACACGCGGGAACCCAGTTCAAAGGTACTGCTCACCGGTCTCACCAGAATGGCCGTCGTATGGCTGCGGATCAGATGCCTGGACACACCGTTTCCGGCAGAGGCAGGATAGACCCCGTAGGCTTCCCGGTAACCCGACGAGGATTGGTCGTACGCCCAGCTGGCCTCCCTCGTGGTTGAGCAGCCTGCCACAAAGGCTGCCATAAGCAGTGTCGAGTATACCGTTGCCCTCATCATCAAATCATACCTGCTTAAAACCGCTTTCATTCATGCGCGTTACTCAGGATCAACCAGGCACTCCTTCTTCCTTGTCAGCACTGGCCATTCCGCCCAGGCCTCAGGCGTTTCTACATACCTGGTCACGAACGTCTGCAGCTCCCCGGTCGAGCCCGTCAGCAGGATGCGGCCACCGTCCATGATTACATGACCCACTGCGCCGGGATTCTCCTTCAGGAACGCCTCCAGCCAGTCGGGATCAAGGTATGCAAGGTGCCAGCCGGATTCGGCCGGCCGCACCCGGTAGAAGGTATGTACCGGCTGGACGTGTATGGCGAAATACTCGCTGATATTGCAGTCCGGCAAGGGTTCGGCATCCGGTCCATCGTACGGGAAAAGATCCAGAAACAGATTGGTCCCCAGAGCCAGAAGATGTGCAGAGAACAGTCCCATGTCGCCGCTTTTTTCGTAAACTGCCAGCTTGTAGGATTTATCTTCACCCTGGTTGAACGTCCACTGCTGCCCTTCCTCACTGACCCATTCGCCGATCAGTTCCTCACTGAAGGATAGATCACTCTCCGTGTAGAGCGGGTGCAGGGAGGGAATGCAACCGGTCATGCTCAAGACAAGGACTGCCAGGATTGTTCGTTTCATGTTTTCACCTCACGGTTTATGCATCCACGTTCCACCCATCATGGGGATGCCTTCCTGACGACCTTTGCTGCCTTAAGATCAGCGATGGGTTTGAGAAACTTCTGCCGGGCCCCTTCCGGTACTTCATGCTGTGCAAGCAGCGTCTCCACCTCCATGATAAACTCCTCTTTCAGCGGATCAAGCTCTGCCTGCAGGGCATCACAACGCCGTTGCAGATCCTGCTTGGCCGCCGCGGTCTTCTCCCGAAGCGTCTGCCAGCGCAATGCGGTTTCCGGCACGTCCAGCAGCGCCCCTTCGATCGCCAGCAGGTTGGAGGAAACGTTGTCAGGCTTCGATTCGAAGCGCTCGTTGACCCCGCTCAGAAAATCATCGCCGGGTACATGCCCCCTTTCAAACAGGTAGCGTACGGCCCAGTCGGCATTCTCCTGATCCGCCTCATAAACCATCTCGAAGATATCGTCCGGCTCTTCGCCTTCCTCGAAGATCGGTTGATCATAATGATCTGCGACCCAGGCAAACACGGCCGGATCAGCGAGGTTATCAATGAGCACCTCCTGGGCACAGGCACGGATGCGCTCGCTATCCGCCGTCAGACACTCTTCTTCGATCAACGCGATTTCCTCCGGCTCCGGCTGCTCGGACCATGCGCCCAACAGGATTAAACGCTCCTTTTCATCGTGCGTTGCACGATACCGCTTAATCAGCTCTTTACGCAGCGGCTCGTCATGCAACCGGCCTATAAGCTGGCAGGCTGTGCGGGATACGATCCATGACCTGCTTTCCAACAGGCGTCGCAGCAGCGGTTCCGGAAGCCGGGTTGTATCGTCGATCAGGCGACTGAGCAGGTTGACCTGCTCGAACTGAACCTGGGGATGCCTGCTGCGGATCTGACAAACGGGATCGATGAGCTCGGTCCGTTCTTCGTGCCCGCATGCGAAGAGCTGCAGGAACCGCAGGCTGGCGGCGACGACGAGCGGATCTTTCGATGCCAGCTGATCGACAACATTACTATATACGTTTTGCGCCTGACGCAGTTCGTCCGGATCAGGTTCATCCTCCTCGTGTTCACCCCAAAGCACGTCGCCCAGGCCGTCTGCATACATCCCAAGATTACAGACCGCATTGTAGACCAGCTCAGAATCCTTTTCCGAGAGCTGCAGGACATAGTCCTCGATTGTGAAACCAGGTATGCACACCGAAGGATAGCGTGTAAAACTCTCCTTCCCTCCACCGCCGCAACCGGCAAAAAGCACAACGCATGCGGTGATCAATACTGCTGATCTTTTATTCATTTTCTTCCTCCCCATTGTTGGGTCTCCTACGCTCATGGTATGCACCATCGGGCCGTTTCCGGATGATCCATATCCACTTCAAACCGACTGTTGTACGCCAGGCCTATATGAAGCATGTACCCCGAGTTCGGAATTTCGACCCATGTTTCGCTGTTACCGAAACGCGGATCCGTCGTGGCGTAGTAGCGGCCACCTAAATCGAGGTAAAATTTCCCGTAGAGCTTAACCTGCATGCCTCCGCCGGCATGATAACCGAAGGTACTGTCCCACGACTCATCCCCGCGACTCACCGTCGCCAGCCCGTTGCGCCCCTGAAACGTGACTTCGGTATAGCCGATGCCTCCAATCGCATACGGCATGAACCGGCCCAGCAGCTGTATGCCCGTCACAGCATTCAGGTTGAATGACATCTGCTCAAAACTGTTGGCTAGATCAAAATAATCGGAGGGCAGCGGCTCCTCGATTTCAGATGAATTCACCAGCCACTCCAGCTCCAATCCGAACAGGTAGTTGTTTGATGCGCCAAGCACGCCGCCGGCCAGCCCGAATCCTGTACTACGCCCAAAGCGGACGGTGGTCTTGCCGTCAAACACCCCGGGCTCGTGGAGCGTGGCCCGGGCATCGTCGATCTGACCGTTCAGAACCCGTGCAGCGGCATAGGCATTGCCGTGAACCAGTCTTGCTTCGGTTTGCTCGGCATGCACCCCCGAAGAGATGGACACCACCAAAACCGCGCAGATGATCTTTGCCTGTCGCATTTTCATTTTACCGCACCCGTTTTCATCCTGCGGGGCTCCGCAGCGGGAGCCCCGCAGAAAAAGCGCAGACTACGGCGTTGGCGCAACGCCGCTGTCTACCCAATCCACCAGCTCCTCAAATGCACCATACACTTCGTCCGCCGCAAAGGTGTCAGAGTGGCCGTAGCGATCGGAAATACGCTGCACCAGCAGATCCGAAGCGCCCTGCTCCGCTACAGCGTCGGCATACAGGGCTTCATGGAATACCGGCACGGCCGGATCACGATTATTGTGCAGCGACAGGTGGGGTGTGCTGATTTTTCCGGTTGGCTCAGAATACCGCTTGAGATACTGCTCGGCCTGGTTGGACCCCTCGAACCGATCAACATATGCATTAATCCCTCCGATAATCTCAGGCGGCAAGGAACTGGTGTAGACCAGTTCCGAATTGTCATAGAATCCCTTATCGCCGGTGCGGGTCGAGACATCATCCAGGTAGATGTACCAGAAGCCCATGATGGTTGCGAAGGACGTACCCAGTTCTTCCCCATGTACAAAATCCCACGGGACCGGCGTCTGATCGATCAGCGCAATCGCTCCGGCTCCAGTCGGATCAACCGTCATGGCGGTGACCGTCGGAATGATCACTTCGTCATATAGGTTTTGTGGCGGAATCGGCGGCGCCTCAAAGATCTCGCCCGGCAGCACGCCGGGGTAGAAGAATTCCCACAGAATGCGGACATTGGACATATAGGCAATCTCGGCCTGAGATCCACCGATCATACCCGCTACCGTCAAAACTCCGTCATACTGGTTGGGATGCAGTTCCGCCAGCCTGACGCAAACCGCGCCACCCAGCGAATGCCCCACCAGGAAGGTCCGTTCCGGCTGACCGAAGTGCCGTATGAACAGACTGTTGACATATCGCGTGTCCAGAACACCTTCCCTTACCGCGAAGCCATTGGCCGAATAGCTCGAATACGCTACGGCATAACCGGAATCCATAAGCATGTCGCGCAACGCCTGGATGTCATCCTTTACCGGCAGGCCGACCGGCATAAAGGGTTCAATAATCCCGTGGGCATAAACCACGAGATCCCCGTTCCAGGCCTCCGGCATGGTAATCTGATATTGCGCGCCCGATCCGGTTTCTCCTTCGATGACCTGGGGCTGAGCAACCACTGATGCGGCTGCCGCGGCTATTGTCAAAGATACAACGACTGGTTTAACTATCCCCTTCATTGTTCCATCTCCTGTTCTTGATGAAATCCCGTTTCAGTCGATACAGGCACTCGCCCGGAAGGATCGATCCTCAGCGCGGCTTCATCGTGCACCCACCGCTTCCCGAGTTCACGAATGCGCCCAATCCATAGAGCTGATCGAAGCCATCCGCACAATCAGTATGAGATCCTGTCATCACGCGGAAACCAATGGTGGGCCCCTAAATGCATCGAGTGTGCCACGACACCGACCGCATTCGCATCCCACTCCGCCACTGAAACTTACAAAGCATACAGCAAACCAAATTCATCAAAGAACAACATCAAGTGCACCTCCTGCATTCATTTAATGCCCGTATCATATGAACACCTGCAGGTGCCGAAGTTTGAAGGCAGAGATATTAGAATTCCATACTCATGTCCGAAACCCCTTAACGGGATATACGCCAATCCACAGACTAAGCAAGGCAAATAATCGCGCTCAGATCAGTATATAATAATGCCGGGATGAGGTATTCAATCCGGCTAGCGGCAGGCTGCAGAGAAACGGTTGAATTAAAAAGAAAAGCGGCGCAGCAGCCGGCTTCGGCGTTGACTGGCGCGACGGGGCCGGCGGAAATAAATCCAGTGCGGACAACTCATTTTTCCGGACATCGCGCTCCATCAGGGCTTTCGCCTCATCGCGAAAACGCTCGGCCATCACCCAATCCCGCCAGAACATATCGACGCAATACTTTATTGAGCGCGGCAACTCCATCACTTTACTGCCCTCGCTGAAACTTTGCTGAGCCGACGACGTATCACCCAGGGAGGCATGACAGGCTGACATAATGAAGTCCGCAGCCGCTATGCACTCATCCCGTCCGACAATATGGACCTGGCCGGCCCATTCTATGGCCGAAGCAAAGTTTCCGCGTCGATACTCCGCCAGGGATTTCGCCTGCATTCCCCAGGGCCCACTGGCTGGGTAGGGTGGTTCCACGAGCGAGTCGGCCAGCCGGCAGGCGTCATCGAAATCGGGTCCGCTGACCGGGCCCAGCAGGGCGGCCTTGGCCGCGCGTTCGGTCACGTAGTATGAGGGAACCTCTTTGGCCAGGCTCAGGAGCGTATGCGAAACACGCGCGTATTCTTCCTCCTGTCCCGTCTGAAGGTAGGCGATCGCAAGACTCAAAGCGCATACGTTGTCATCCGGGACTATGGCAAGTGCCTGCTCGAACGCATAGATCGCCACGTCCCATTCAGAAGCGTAGGCCGCCGTACGAGTGTTTTTGTTCGACAGATATAACTCGACGGCACGACCTGGGCGTTCAACCAAACCGGAATGCAGCGTTGCAGGCGCCTTCGGCGCTGACCATGCAGGAGCCGACCGGGGCGTCGGGCGTACAGGTCCTGCCGAAGAGCAGGCAGTCGCCGGGCTGCTTGATTCCGCAAAGGATATCGCCGCAGATGCATCCCCCGGGCTCACGACTTTCGACCCGAAGATCAAACCGGCGCTCGGCATCAAACCGGGCATATTCTGAGCGGATTCCATAGCCCGCCTTTGGAATAACGCCCAGCCCCCGCAGCTCATCGTCTTTTTCCTCGAACACGTCTTCAATGACCTGCTGTCCCCCGCGGTTACCGTCGCGGGAAACCGCACGGGGGTAGGCATTCAGATTTCCCGAGCCGCCGGCGGCCAGCTCGCCGGCAAGCAGGTAGACGGCTCCCAGTAAATCCAGCGGCTCGAATCCACCCACCACCATCGGCACCTGATATCTGGAGCAGAGCTCGTCATAGGCCGATGTTCCGATGATCGCGCTCACGTGACCGGGCGTGATAAAGCCATCGATGTCGGCCCTGCCGGACGAGAGCACGGCCTCCAGCACCGGGGGAACTCGTTTTGCGGAGAGCAGGACGGAAAGGTTGTTCACATCTTCAGCCTGTGCCTTCTGAATCATCAGGCCGATACCGGGCAGCGTGGTTTCAAAACCAATGCCGAGGAAGACGACCCGCCTGTCCGGATTGGCCCTTGCGAAGGTAACGGCCTGGAACGGCGAATAGATTGACTGAACATCCGCCCCTTCGGCCGCCGCTTTTTCGAGGGTCAGCGCCGTTCCGGGTACACGCACCAGATCGCCGAACGTAAAGATGCTTGCGCCGTGATCGAGACCGAGGCTGATCGCCTTGTCGATATATTCAATCGGCGTAACACACACCGGACAGCCGGGACCGGACACCAGGCGCAGACAGGCAGGGAGCATTTCGCGGAGCTTGTATTTGTAAATCGTATGCGTCTGCCCGCCGCAGACCTCCATAATACTGAATGGTCGATCCCCCACGGTGTCCGCAATCGCCAAGGACAGCTTACGGGCCAGCTCCGGATTCTTGAAGTCATGCAGCGGATTCATGAGATGGCCATAAAGAAAACAAACCGAGCCGCAGTCCCGGGGATCACATGTCGGGCATCAACATTCAAGGTGGGTCTCCCTGAAGCTCATTCCAGAAAGCCAGCGTTTCGTTGGCTTCGGCTTCCTTGAGCGCTTCGATGGCAATTCCGGTATGGACGAGGACATAGTCGCCCACTTTCACATCACTCAGCAACGCGGTCGAAAATTCAACCTGAACACCAAGCTGCTCCCCCACGGCCATTTGACCGTCGAGCAATTCAACCACCTTGATGGGTACTGCCAGACACATGGGCACTCCGCTTTTACGACCGCGTCAATATAGCGTGGATCGGGCCAAAATCAAACCTCCCCTGGAAATAGTGAATGAATTGATTTGGCGAATACATCAACATATCATAATGCTTAATATATTGAACCGGGAGAGCAGAATGATTGCTGAAGAGCGGGAAATGGCAGCGGATGTCCTGAAAGCGGTGGCCCACCCTGTCCGGCTGGGGGTCATGGAAATCCTGGCAAACGGAGAACGAACGGTTACGCAACTGTACGAAGAGCTGGGCTGCAGCCAGTCGATGATGTCGCAGCAGCTCAAGATCCTGTGCCAGCAGAAGCTGGTGGAGATCCGCAAGGAGGGCACGCAGAAATACTGCAGCCTCGGCAACCGTGATTTCCTCAAACTGTTTGAATGCATGCACATCCATCTGCGCCAATACCTTAATTTCCGGGACTAGCCGATCCGGCTTTTCCCGCCCTCTTTATATTAAGTTATTATTATCTACTAATCAGACCATCTGAAAGGAAACAGCCATGGGCATCAACAAACTCCTGATCGTCGGAGGTGTTGCCGGAGGAGCCAGTGCGGCGGCGCGTGCGCGCCGTCTGAATGAAGACTGCGAGATCATCCTCTTCGAACGCGGGCCCGATATCTCCTTCGCCAACTGCGGACTCCCCTACCACATCGGAGGCGCCATCAAGGATCGTGACAAGCTGCTGGTGACGACCCCCGAAGCGATGATTACCAAGTTTAACATGCAGGTTCGCACCCGGAACGAAGTTGTATCGATCGACCGCCAGCATAAGCAGATCGCGGTCAGGGACCTGGATAGCGGAGAAACGTATACGGAAAGCTACGACAAGCTGATCCTCAGCCCCGGTGCGGCACCGGTGCGCCCACCGATTCGCGGCATCGACAGCCCGAAGGTCTTGAGCCTGCGAAATCTTGAAGACATGGACCGCATCATGGACGGCCTTAAGGGCAAGGCATCGGTCGCCGTGATCGGCGGAGGCTACATCGGCCTCGAAATGGCTGAAGCGGCGCGCGAATGCGGGCTGGCCACGACCTTGATTGAACTGGCTCCGCAGGTGATGGGGCCGGCCGACCCCGAAATGGCGGCCTTGATCCACATGGAATTGAAGCAGTTTGGCGTCATCCTGAAACTGGAACGATCCGTCACAGCGTTTAACGAAACCGGAAACGGGCTCCAACTGATGCTGAGTGACGGGAGTCAGGTCGACGTGGATCTGGCCGTTCTCGCGATCGGGGTAAAGCCCGAGGCCACGCTGGCTGTGGATGCAGGGCTTGAGTTGGGCAAAACGGGAGGGATCAAGGTGGACGAGCACATGCTGACATCAGACCCCGACATTTATGCCGTCGGTGATGCGGTTGAAGTCACGGATTTTACCACCGCCCAGCCGGCACTCATTCCGCTGGCCGGCCCGGCCAACCGGCAGGGCCGCATCGCGGCTGACAACATTTTCGGCCGCAGAAGCACCTACAGCAACACGCAGGGCACCGCCATCTGCAAGGTGTTCAACATGGCGATCGGCATGACCGGCATGAGCGAGAAAGCCGCTAAACGCCTCGGCATCGATTATGAAAAGGTGTATGTACATCCGGCCAGCCATGCTTCGTACTATCCGGGCTCCCATCCGATATCGCTCAAGCTGATCTTCGATCCGGAAAACGGCAGGGTGCTGGGCGCGCAGGCCGTTGGAGTCGACGGCGTCGACAAGCGCATTGATGTCATCGCCGTCGCCATCCGGGCCGGCCTGACGGTATTCGATCTGGAAGAGATGGAGCTCACCTACGCCCCGCCCTACGGTTCGGCCAAGGACCCGGTCAATTATGCCGGCTTCGTGGCGGCCAATGTGATGCGCGGGGATGCAAAACTCTGTCATGTGGAGGACACCCTCGACATCCAGGACGGACAGCGGCTGATCGATGTACGAAACCCGTCGGAACTGGCCGGCGGAAGCATTCCCGGGGCGATCAATATTCCCCTCCCTCAACTACGCGCAAAACTGGGGGATCTGGATCGGGATTGTGACTATCTCGTCTTCTGCCAGGTCGGATTGCGCGGCTACCTGGCCTGCCGGATTCTCACGCAGAACGGCTTTGCATGCCGCAACCTGACCGGCGGCTATAAAACATACCAGATGGCCACGGCCCACCTGCCCGTCTATTTTCCCGAAAAGGAAACTACAGCCGACGACCCCGGCGAGCGCAGGGCCTGATAATGGTGTTTCACAGTCACAGCCCGATGGTGTAGACTGCGTAATCAATCAAGGAGAATATGATGTGGACTTATGAAACAGCGGTAGACTGGAAAGAAGGAAAGATCGGGGAAACCCGCAGTGCAGGCAAACCAACGGTCGGGGTGGCGACACCGCCGGAATTCGGCGGACCGGAAAACATATGGACTCCCGAGGATCTGCTCACAAGCTCCGTGGCAACCTGCATCATGACCTCGGCCCTCTTTTTTCTGGAGCGGGGCAAAATTGCTCTGCGCTCGTACAGGAGTAATGCAACCGCCACGATGGAAAAGACGCCAACCGGACTGCAGATCACGGGCGTTAAGGTAGAGATTTCGGTCGAGCTTGAGGATGCGGGCCAGCAGGATGCAGCCCGTCAGGCCGTTGAGCAGGCGGAAAAGATCTGCCCCATCTCCAATGCCCTGAAATGCCCGGTCGAAATGGAATTGAACATCAGCTGATTACCCCCCTTTCATGAGCAGTATGGACAAGACACAGATTATTCGACTCCTATTGGGCACAGTCATCGGCGCCGTGCTCGGTGGCATCATGGGCTACTTCGGATCATGCAGCTCAGGAACCTGTCCCTTGACCGCGACACCCTGGCGCGGAGCCATCTATGGTGCAGTCGTGGGCGCCTTGATCGCACTTTCGTTAAAGAAGAGCTGAAGGAGGACATCGTGAAAAACCTGCTTATCGGGATACTTATAGGAATTGTGCTTGCGGGAACGGTCATCTGGACGACCATGCCTCGGATGATGCTGAAGGAGATCCAAAGCCCCATGGACTATGAGCAAACCATTGCCTTTATCCAGGCCAAGGCCACGAATGCCGGATGGAAGGTATCGGCGACCATGCGGCTGGACCAATCGCTGGCCAAGGAAGGCCGTTCGGTTCTGCCGGCAGCTTCACTGAAAATCTGCCAGCCGGACTATGCCGAACAGATCCTGAACGATGACACCGCCCGTTTTTTATCGGTCATGATGCCCTGTTCCATCGCCGTATACGAAAAGGCGGACGGCAGGACCTATGTCTCTACGATGAATGCCGGCCTCATGGGCAGAATGTTCGGCGGCGTCGTTGCAGATGTGATGGCCGGCCCCGTATCCGAAGAGACCGCGACCTTTGTGCAGTTTTAAGCAGCACACGCCGTGACAAGCGGAAACCCCGGATTCAGGAATTTACTTGTTCCAGGGATATTTTTTCTCGGATAGCCCCCGGGGGTAGCTGAACTCCCGCTCCACGGTCTTGTCTTCGGACACCGTGACAATCAGGCGGCCGCGGATGCCATGCACTTCTCCCTCCGCGGGATTCCCGGAGCCAACGTAGTTATACGAGCCGGAGAACCTTTCATTCAATATCTCAACGCTCTCCGTCGTGAAGTTGACTTTCTTACCTGGAAGCACGTCGGAGAGCTTGCTTTCCTGTGAAAAGATTTCCTGCTCGGGATTCTTGAGTCCTCTGGAGGACTGCTCATAGTAGATTTTATATTCCAGCATTGCATTCTGGATCGGGAAGGCTGACTTGTTATAAAAGGTGATCGTGTAGGCAATGTCTTCAAACTGCATTTCACCTGCTTTTTCGGTCTCCTGTATCCCTGAGCTCATGTATGTGATCGTGCCTTCGATTTCCTCCTCGCGGCGGCCGACGACTTCCTTATCCACTTCAATTTTGAGGTTTCTTTCATCGATCAGTTCATTGGCCTTATACCAGTCACTGACATAATCCTGATCGGATTTGCTGAAGGCATCGAGCTTCACGGTCAAACGGCGGCCATCCTCGCGTTCAACCGTCACTGAGTTGTGTTTAAGATCGCACTTAACGACCTTCAGCATGATGGCGCGGCCCTGCTCATCGGTAAAAACACGGAATCCATCATTGGCGTAGGAACACAGGCAAACCGCCGCAAACACTAGTAATAGTAAACCCCTTTTCATCTTTCCCCTCTTGTTTGTTATATATGTTCAACCAGATAGGTTTTAACGGCATCCACATTGTTGGCAATCGGATCGCAGCGCGTTTCGGCATCAGCCAGCGCATCCAGTGTCGGATGGTGGACTTCTGTACCGATGGCATCGATGATCGCCTGCGTAAACTTGGCCGGATGCGCCGTCGCCAGGCAGATAGTCGGAGCCGAAGCGGCAAGCTCCTGCTCGGCCACAAACACCCCCACAGCTGTATGCGGATCGAGGACATAGCCGTGCTCCTGATGATATCGTCTGATGGTCTCGAGCGTGGAGACCGTATCGCCGCGACCCGCCACAAAAAGATCATCGACCGCCCCGCCGGCGTTGAGCGGCACGCACAGTTCCCCGGTCTGCGAAAAATCGGCCATCAAAGCGGTAAGCTCGGCGGCATCCTGATTCACCTTGTAATACAGATAACGCTCAAAGTTGCTCGCCACCTGAATATCCATGGACGGACTTATCGTCGGCACCACACTGCTCATGCCGTAGACGCCGGTGTTGAAGAACCGGGACAGAATATCGTTCTCATTGGTGGCGAGGATCAGTTTGCTGACGGGCAGGCCCATGCGCTGCGCGAGGTAGCCGGCAAGGATGTCGCCGAAGTTGCCGGTGGGTACGGAAAACTGCACATGGCCCGCTCCGGTTTCATCCATCACGCGGAAAGCCGAATAGAAATAGTAAACGGTCTGCGCCAGCACGCGCGCCCAGTTGACTGAATTCACCGAACCGAGTGCATGCTCCGTTTTAAACGGCACATCGGCGAAGGTGGTTTTCATGATATGCTGACAGTCGTCAAATGTACCGTCGACTGCGAGGTTGAAAACATTGTCATCGAGCACGCTGGTCATCTGTTTTTCCTGCAGGGGGCTGGTACGCCCGGCCGGATGCATGATGAAAATATTGATGTTATGCTTGCCGCGCACGCCGTGGATGGCCGCGCTGCCGGTGTCGCCGCTGGTGGCGCCAAGAATGTTAAGCTTTCCGCCGCGCTGTTCGAGAATGTAGGCAAAGAGGTTGCCGAGAAACTGGAGGGCCACATCCTTGAAGGCCAGCGTTGGGCCGTGGAACAGTTCAAGCACAAACACATCACCGACCTGGACCGAAGGTGCCACATCCGGATGATCGAAGGTGGCATAGCTTTCGGCAATCAGTTTCCGTAAATCCTCCTCGGGGATATCCGTCGCAAAGTGGCTCATGACTTCATACGCCAGGTCGACATAGCCGAGATTTGACCAAGCGTCCAGTTTTCCTGAAACATCCGGCAGCGATTCCGGCAGCAGCAGTCCCCCGTCGGGAGCAAGCCCCGTCATGACCGCATCCTTGAACTCAATGGGCGCCATCTGCCCGCGTGTACTGATGTATTTCATACCTTCATCCTCTTGCATGCAACAGGGCTGGATCATTTAGAATAATCCAGCCCCGTTAAAGCACTATCTATCGGTAACAAGACGGAATTGAGTGCTCTACAGATTAAATATGTCGCCGCTCTTATTCTCACGAATGAGGTTGAGCTTGCTCTCATAGGTGCTCTTGCTGGAGTCGGCCATGATACGCTCGCCGGCTTCATTTTCAATGACCACAATATAACCTTCGTATTTCCATCCCCGCTTCCCGGTTGAAACATAGTTCTCGTATTGCACTTTACCGGTCGCCTTCAGTTTCGTCGTATCGTGCTGTTCAAAAGAAAATTCGTTTTCTTCCGACGCAATCACCCGCCGTCCATCGCCGGTGTATTTTACCGCAATCATGTACAGATAGGCTTTGAATTTCTGGTTGCAGGGCTCCCGGTTGGCTTTCTTGATCACCACCTCAAGGTTGAACGTTTCCTCATAGTCCGTCCATGAATTATTCTCACTGAGCTTTATTCTGGAGCTGTCCTCATCGACGTCAATCTTGATTCTGGGCGGGATGACGCCGGCCAGATATTCATTGTCCTTTGCGGAGAGTTTGTTCTTGGGTACCATGATCCGATTTCCATCGGGTTTTTCGAGGACCACTTTGCTGCCGGACATCTGGATAAACCGGGCCTCGACATTACTCATCCCATCCTTCGAAGACCAGACCCTGAATTCGGCATACGAGGCACCCGCCCACACCAGGCACAATACTGCAACAACAAACTTTAATTCTTTCATATGCCGTCCCTCTCTCATACTTTTTATAAAGAAAATCGATCCTAATTCTAATACTCAAATCAACACAGACAAGTCATAATGCTCAAATTTCATATTTCGCCGAGTTTAATTTTGCCAAGTCTACGGCGGGCACGGTAGCGTGAAGGCAATCATACAAGGACCTATCTCATGAACCTAGACGAGCGAATCGAAGCAACGGCGTCGGAACTTGTTCCGCTCTATGCGCAGAAAGAGGCCGATCTTCCGGATCGCCCGCTGTGGGCCCACCCGGAAATCAAGAAAGTGATCGAGGCGCTGTCCATTCTGTCCGATGTGCTCTTTCCGGGGAGGCGCATGCCCAAGCCGGCCGATTTCAAGACCTTCTTCACCACCCAGCTGAACGCAACTGCAGACATCCTTCAGCAGGAAGTGGGGAAAGCCCTGCCCTTCCGCTGGATGGGGGCCGCCGACCTGCATGACCAGCGGCCTCCCATTCAGGACCTTACAGCCGAGTCAGAACAGATCATCAGCAGGTTTATTGCTGTTATTCCCGAAGTGCGCACGGCGTTGATTGAAGATGTCAAGGCGGCTTATAACGGTGACCCGGCGGCATTGAGTTATGCGGAAGTCAAGCTGGCCTATCCGGGCCTGGTGGCCATTACTTCGCACCGCATAGCACACGAGCTGTACAAACTGGATGTACCGCTGATCCCACGCATCATGAGCGAGTACACCCACTCCCGGACCGGTATCGACATCCATCCCGGCGCCCGGATCGGAAAGGGCTTCTTTATCGACCACGGCACCGGTGTTGTCGTCGGTGAAACCTGCCACATCGGGGATAACGTCAAATTATATCAGGGCGTTACACTGGGCGCAAAGAGCTTCCCGCTGGATGAACATGGCCGCCCGATCAAGCATATTCAGCGGCACCCGACCGTAGAGGATAACGTTATTGTCTACGCCAACAGCACCATTCTCGGCGGGGACACGGTGATCGGCAAGGGTACCACGGTAGCCGGCAACGTATTCCTGATGGAAAGCACACCGCCGGGCAGCCTCGTGACCCGGAGCGAGGCCGGCGTCATGGTGCGCACCCGCGAAGTCCATGGAAGCGGCGCAGGGATATAACCTCGACGAAAACAATATCGGCTTCGGCCAGGTCGCTTCGAGGGGCGAATCGACGGGATGAACCACCTACGTGAGGGTTGATTATGAAATCCTGTATTCATCACATCGAAACCCTGCTTCCAAACTATTCTTACCGGCAGGATTATGCCCGCGACCGCATGGTCGGCTGGCTGCCGGGCAAACGCAACCGCCGCCTGATCCACGGTATCTACGACCACTCCGGCATCGCTACGCGCTACAGCGTGCTCCCGGACTTCGGTCAGCATGCTGAGCCGGTACTTTTCCGCGAGGATGAAACCGGCCGGATCATTGAACCGACAACGGGCGAGCGCAACCGATTCTACCGCGACTATGCCCGCCGGTTAGTGGTCGATGCAGGCCGGCAGGCGCTGGCTAAGACCGGGGAGTTCGAGGCCAATGACATCACACACGTGATCACGGTCTCCTGCACCGGATTCTACAATCCGGGGCCGGACCTCGACCTCATCCACGGGCTCGGACTGCCGGACCGCACTGAGCGCTACAATATCGGGTTCATGGGCTGCTATGCCGCCTTCCCCGCCCTGCGCATGGCTCATCAGTTCTGTCAGGCTGACTCCGAGTCCGTCGTGTTGATCGTCTGCATCGAACTCTGCTCCCTGCACCTGCAGTTCCGCGAGGAGACCGACAGCATCCTGGCTAACTCGCTGTTTGCCGATGGTGCCGCGGCCGTCATTGTGAGCGCCCGGAAACCGGCCGCCAACCGCCCGGCGCTGGCCATGGAGTCCTTTTGCTCTGCGCTCGCACCGGAAGGCGAGAGTGAAATGGCATGGGAAGTGGGCGACCGCGGCTTCGACATTCGACTCTCCACCTATGTTCCAAACATTATCGCCGGTAACATCCGGGATATTGTATGCCGCATGTTTAAAGATACTCACCGGAGCCAAAGCGATATCGACTTCTGGGCCGTCCATCCCGGCGGCCGATCCATTCTCGACTGCGTCGAGAAGGAGTTGCAGCTCGCGCCCGGGCAGCTGGCCGACTCGCGTGAAATACTGCGTCAATATGGCAACATGAGCAGTGCGACCGTTCTGTTTGTGCTGCACCGCATTCTGAACCGACCGCCCCCGAACAAAACACACCCCGTCTGCGCCATGGCCTTCGGTCCCGGGCTGACCATCGAGAGCGCCCTGCTCGAATACCTACCGGCCACCGGAAAAACATGTACACCGTTTGAATCCAATACGGTTTCAATGATCCCATAGAGACCACAGTCAACATGCAAAACACACCCATCGATCACACCGACATCGCCATCATCGGAGCGGGTCCCGTTGGTTTGCTGCTGGCCAACCTGCTGGGAGAACGCGGGATGCGGGTACGGGTTGTCGAAGAGCGGCGGGATGCGCTGCGCGATTCGATGGCCATCGGCATAACACCGCCATCACTGAGTATCCTCAAGGCACTGGATTTAGACCGCACCTTCATCGAACGGGGTGTTTCAGTAACCACCGTGAAGGTGTTCGAAAACGGCAATCAGCAGGGCACCGTGGATTTCTCCGGCATTCCCGCTGACTACCGCTGCATGCTCTCGCTCCCGCAGTCCGAAACGGTCGCCCTCCTGCGTGAAAACCTAAAAACATTCAGCTCTGTCCGCCTGCAGTCAGGAACGCGGTTCGTCGCGCAGCAGCAGTACGGAAGCAGCATTAGCTATCGCCTGCAGAATGTTGAAACAAATGCGCTGTCAGAACATACTGCTTCCTTTCTTGTGGGATGCGACGGTCATCGCAGTGCTGTCCGGGAGAGTGCCGGAATCCCCTTTCCCGGCCGCAGCTACCGACCGCAGTTCTGCATGGCTGACTTTGAGGACCGCACTGGCTGGGCCGCCGAGGCGCGTCTTTTTTTCGGCAAACCCGGTGCCGTTGAATCCTTTCCCCTGCCGGATGGGAGGCGCCGCTGGATCGTCCAGATCTCAGAAGATATCCAGCCGGACGACGGGAACCTAAGCGACGCGGTTGCGAAACGGGTTTCCCAACGAACAGGCATCGACCTGTCAGGCACCCCTGCGGCATTTTCAAGCTGGTTCCAGCCGCAACGACATCTGGCAGCGACCTACGCCCGCAGTCGTATTCTGCTGTGCGGCGACGCGGCCCATGTGATGAGTCCGATCGGCGGACAAGGCATGAACACCGGATTTGCGGATGCGCGCTATCTGGCAGACGTCCTGTCCAACGTCATTGACGCGCCGGAACTGTGCGACAGACTGCTCCGCGAATACACGCGAACCCGTCAACGCGCCTTTATGATGGCCGCCAACCGTGCGGCACGAGGCATGTGGCTGGGCACCAGAACCGGCTCCTTCTTATCGCTGGTGCGCCGCGTGCTCATGCGCCGCATCCTGCTGCGTCCACCGGTTCGTGATCGTCTGGCAAGCAGCTTTGCCATGCTGACGACCCCGGGAAGCGAGGTGCCGCATGTTACCTGACATGACGTATCGCGCCCGGCTTACCGAGCTGATGGACGATCCGGAATGCTCCGAGGAGCTGCTGCTGCAAACCATTCGCCAGTTTGCCTCCATCAACCTGCTGGTTTCGAGTTATCGCACCATCCTTAAAAGATGGGTGCTGGCCGATATGCTTCAGGAACCGGACCGCACCTACCATATGGTGGACATGGGCGCCGGGGGATGCGACATCGATGCCTGGTTGCTGCGCACCGCGTGCCGACGGGGCCTGAACCTGCGGATTACCGCGTGCGATCTGGATCCCCGTATTATCCGCTATGCGGAAGCAACCTACGGAGGAATCAACGGCTTGACCATCCGCAGATTCGATCTGCTGACCGACTCGCTCGAAGAGCCGGTCGATTTTGTATTCGCCAATCATTTCCTGCACCATCTGACGGAGGAGCAGATCCTCCACCTGCTGCAGCGCTGGCAGCCGCGGGTGAGTCGCCGGATGGTCTTGAGCGATCTGGAACGCAGCCGGGCCGCCTATCTGGCCTTCTCCCTCTTTGCACGAATCTACCGCAACAGTTTTGCGCGTCCCGATGGGCTGACCTCGATCCGGCGGGGATTCAAGGCCGAAGAGCTGCGGAAGCTTGCCCGGCAGGCCCTACCGGAGAGCCGATGTGCGGTCCGGCGGGTCTTTCCCGGAAGGCTGGTCCTGTCTATCGACGGAAACGCCGGAATGACGGCTTAACCATGGCGTTAAAATGGCCGATTTATTCCTAAAAAACACTAGACTTGCCTTGGGGGTTCCCCTATAAATCCTCCTCTTTTGCGCGGTCCCCCGATCCCGCATTGGAATAAATTTATTAACCGAACGGTGCTATTATGCCTAAAACGAAAACAAAAAAGTGTGCAGCCAAACGGTTTAGCAAAACCGGCAGCGGCAAGCTGAAGCGCAACCACATGGGTGGAAGCCACATCCTGTCGAACAAGAATCGTAAACAGAAACGGAAACTGCGCAGTCAGGACATCGTCGATAAGTCGGACATGAAGCGCATCATCCCGTTTATCTAATTGCTGGAGATTGAATCATGCCAAGAGCAACCAATGGACCGGCCTCGCGCCGCAGAAGAAACAACCGTCTGAAACTCGCCAAGGGTTTCCGCGGTGCCCGCAGCAAACTCTTCCGTCAGGCCACGGAAGCCGTCGATCGCGCCCAGGCCATGGCCTATGTGCATCGTAAGCACAAGAAGCGCAGCTTCCGCCGTCTGTGGACCGTGCGTATTAATGCCGCCTGCCGCATGAACGGCATCAACTACAGCCGCTTCATCGATGGCTGCAACAAGGCCGGTATCAAGATGAACCGCAAGGTTCTCTCCGAGATCGCCATCCACGATCCGCAGGGCTTCGCCAAGGTGGTTGAAACCGCTAAAGCCAAGGTATGCTAAACCCATACCGGCTTTTCGCGAAGGGCGTCCAAACCGGACGCTCTTTTTTTGTGCCTGCATGATTTCAACACGAAGCAGGCAGGGCTCGATCGCCGGGCGTGCCGAACCATGACGGACCGCACGGAGACCGGCCCCTATCCCAATGCATGCCTGGCGCCCCCTCCCGGCGTGGAGGGTCGCCGGCCTCGGCGACCGGGCATCGAGGCCGATGCCCCTCCAATAAAAATTCGACCGGCATGATATCCCGATATTGCGGTGAAACTTGAGTTTCGGGAGGGAGTCACAATTCTTGACCACCTCTGCTTTTCTTCCCCGGCCCCATTCACTATCGTTCGGTATCACTTAAAGCATGGAGAAGGATGATGATTAAGGATGTGATTGCCAAACTCGTTGCCCGTGAGAATCTGACCCGCGAGGAAGCCGCCGGCGCCATGGCCGATATCATGTCGGGCGAAGCCACGGAGGCACAGATCGGGGCGTTCATTACCGGCTTACGGCTTACGGGCGAAACACCGGAGGTGATTGCCGGCTGCGCGGATGTGATGAGGTCGAATATGACCAAGGTGAAGTGCGACGACCCCAACGCGGTCGATATTGTCGGCACCGGCGGCGACGGCGCGCATACCTTCAATATTTCCACCACGTCGGCCTTCGTCATTGCGGGAGCAGACGTTACCGTGGCCAAACACGGCTCTTACGGCGTGTCGAGCAAGTGCGGCGCGGCCAACGTCCTGTCCGCGCTGGGCGTCAACATTCAGTACACCCCGCAGCAGATGGAAAAATGCCTGGCTGAAATCGGCATCGCCTTCCTTTTCGCTCCCGGCCTGCATCCCGCGATGAAGCATGTGGTCGGGCCGCGCCGCGAACTGGGTATCTGGAGCATCTTCAACATACTCGGCCCGCTCTGCAATCCGGCCGGCGTTAAGAACGGGATCATGGGCGTCTTCAAGCCGGAACTGGTGCCGATCGTATCCGACGCCTGTGCCCAGCTGGACATGCACTACCAGTTTATCGTCCATGGCAACGACGGCCTGGACGAATTGACGACCACCACCACGACCATGGTGACGGAAATCCGACGCGGCAAAGTGGAAAGCTACGAGGTTCAACCCTCAGGCCTGGGTCTCGCGACGGCAAAGATGGACGCACTAGTGGGTGGCGAGCCGGCAGAAAATGCAAAAACCACGCTGGCTTTGCTCAAGGGTGAAAAAGGACCGAAACGCGACATCGTTCTGCTCAACGCCGCATTCGCCATCATGGCCAGCGGCAAGGCCGACACTCCGCAGGCCGGGATTGCGATGGCGATTGAGTCGATCGAGTCCGGTGCGGCCCTGGCCAAGCTTGAGGCGCTCGTAAACATGTCCAACGAATGATGTCATGAGGACCCTGCTGCTGCTGATTCTGACGGTCCTTGCCTGGCCGGCGAACGGGGAACTCGATGCGCTTCCCCGCGGACTGGAGGAAGCCAACAAACAGGGGGCCCTGGTCGATCTCGACAAAATCAAAGAACGCGGTTTTATTCGCGTGCTCACCCGCAACAATCCGGCGTGCTTCTTCATGCATCGCGGCCAGCTCATGGGATTTGAATATGAATTGGTCAACCGTTTCGCGAAGCAGCACGGCCTCGAAGTGGTGGTGATCATCCCCGAGCACTGGAACGATATGGGTAAGTGGCTGGAAGATGGCCGGGCGGACCTGATTGCGGCGACGATAACCATGACCGCGCAGCGTTTTGCGAACAAGCGGGACCTGGTCTTCTGCCACCACTATGGAAAATTCTATGAGGACATCGTCGGGCGGGCCGGTGAAGCTCCTGTGAACTCACTGGAGCAGCTCAGTGGAAGAACCATCCATGTGCGCAAATCGAGCGCCTACTACGAATCCCTCCTGGAGCTGCAGACGCACGGCAATCTGAAGTTTAAAATCGTTGCCGCACCGGAAGGGGAAGAGACGTTTGAAATACTGGAAAAAGTGGCCCGGGGAGAATATGACCTTACCTGCGCCGACCGGAACCTCTTAAACCAGAGCGTCAGAATCGGCGAGCGCCTTAAACCGCTCATCAAACTCCCGGAAGAAAAAAGATATGGCTGGGTTGTGCGTAACAACCAGCCCCTCCTGAGAGAAGCCGTCAACGATTTCTTCAAACAGGAGCTGGCGGGCACGGCCTTTGATGCGCTTTACAACCGGTATTTCAATCTGCCACACCAGCCGGCGGGCGATGAAGTATTCCGGGTTAATGACCCCGGACAGATCTCGCCCTATGATAACCTTGTCAAGAAACACGCTGAGGTCTACGCGTTCCCGTGGACCCTGATCTGCGCACAGATGTTCCAGGAGAGCAGCTTCCGGCCCGATGCCGTCTCCTGGTCGGGCGCCCAGGGCCTGATGCAGCTGATGCCCGCCACGGCGAAGGAAGTCGGAGTGCATGATCCCTTTGATCCGGACGAGAATATTCGCGGAGGGGTCTACTATCTGCATACACAATACCGCCGCGTACCCGACGAGGTGGATGCCCTGAACAGAACCTGCTTTGCCCTCGCCTCCTACAACGGCGGGTATGGCCACTTGATCGATGCAAGAAAGCTGGCCGAACAGCTTGGTAAAGATCCGAACATCTGGGTGGACAACGTGGACCAGGCCTATGCCCTGCTCTCCGAGCCGTATTATGCCAGGCGTGCCAAATACGGTTATTGCCGCAGCGGGGAGATTATTGATTATGTGCGGAAGATCATGGCCCGTTACATTGCCTACGACGGCGCATACCGGAAACAGGAATAACAGGAAACAGCACTTCGGGATGTTTCGTCTTCCGGATGCCCGTTACGGAGCAAACATGCCCCGATACAGGGATCTCGCGGGCGGAACGACCGCCGCTAGTCCTCGAACTCCCGGGCTTTGTTCGTTTCGAAGAAGTGCTTATAAAGGTGATCGCGGACGGGGTCCAGCCCTTCGCCCAGTTCAGCGGAGATGGGATAGACATACTCGCCGGTTCGTTTTTCAAATTCCTTAAGCAGTTCATCGGCACCCGGCGTGTCCATTTTGTTGGCAACGACCAGATAGGGCGTGCAGGACAACTCCTCACGATGCAACCGCAGTTCCTCGCGCAGGTGCAGGAAATCATCACTTGGGTTGCGATCATCGGTACCGGCCATGTCGATGACGAACAGCAGGAAGCGGGAGCGTTCGATATGGCGCAGGAATTCATGGCCCAGCCCCACTCCGTCATGAGCGCCGTCGATCAAGCCGGGAATGTCGGCAATACGCAGTCGGTGGTAGTTTTCATACTCCAGGGTGCCGATGATTGGATTGATCGTCGTAAAGGGATACGGCGCAATTTTGGGATGCGCATGGGTCAGCTTGCTGAGCAGGGTGGACTTACCGGCATTGGGGTAGCCGACCAGCCCGACATCGGCCACCAGCTTCAGTTCGAGCCACAGCGCCTTTTCCTCGCCGGGGGTGCCCTCCGTAAACTGACGCGGGGTCTGGTTGGTGGAACTCTTGTAGTGAATGTTTCCGAGTCCGCCCTTGCCGCCTTTGGCCACAACGAGCTCGTCGCCTTCCTGCAGCAGCTCACCGACAAACTCGCCGGTTTCGTCGTCGGTCACGATCGTACCGCACGGCACTTTGGCGATGCAGTCCGCTCCGTTCCTCCCGTGGCACTGGGAACCCATCCCCGGCTGGGCGTTCTTGGCACGCTGGTGGGGCTGGTAGTAGAGCGGAAGGAGTGAATCCTCGTTCGCGTCGCATTGAAGGATAACCGAACCGCCGTTGCCGCCGTCACCGCCGTCAGGACCGCCCTTGGGAATAAACTTTTCACGCCGGAACGAAACACATCCGTTACCGCCGTTGCCGGCACGGACGTAGAGCTTGACGCGATCCTTGAATACGACGTGTTTCATAAAGACAATTTTAAGTGTTAAGAGGTCAGGTGTTAAGCGCTAAGTGCTGGGTTTTAGGAGGTCCGCCGAGATTCCCTGCACAGGAACTTAAAACTTAGCACCTAAAACTTAATACTGCGGAACCGAGTTCTACGCAAAAGAAAAAGGCGGGCTTGAACCCGCCTTTGCAGAGTTGGCTGAATTTGAGTTATGCAGCCGTTACTTCGCGAACGTGCACCTTGCGTTGGCGCTTGTTGAATTCAACAACACCATCCTTGAGTGCAAAGAGCGTGTAGTCCTTTCCGCAACCCACATTGTCGCCGGCATGAAAACGGGTGCCGAGCTGGCGAACAATAATGCTGCCTGCTGTCACCTTTTCACCGCCGAAGCGCTTTACACCGCGACGTTGTGCATTCGAGTCGCGACCGTTGCTGGATGAACCTTGTCCTTTTTTATGAGCCATGATGAACCTCCCGCAAACTTATGCGCTGATTTCTTCCACTTTGATTTTGGTCAGATCCTGACGATGACCAATCTTACGACGATATCCTTTGCGGCGCTTCTTCTTGAAGGAATAGATCTTCTTGCCGCGCAGGTCTTCCACAACTGAAACCTTCACCTTGGCACCGTCAACAACGGGGGTGCCGATTGAAAGTTCACTACCGTTGGACACGGCCAGAGCGTCAAATTCAACGCTGGCACCCGCTTCAACACCGAGCAGTTCCACATCGAGAACATCACCTTGCTGAACGCGGTACTGTTTTCCGCCGGTTTCAATTACAGCATATGCTTCCATAAATTACCTCAATACCCGGTACGGGCTCTCTTTCCAAAAAATCAAGGGGCGGAAACTACGGAATCGCCCCGATGGTGTCAACCCCAAACAAATCCAAAAAAGTATGCGCTGCACCCTTTTAATATCGGGGAAAGCGGAATTTGCCCCGCGGACCGTGAAATTGCAAATGTCTTATTCCGCATTTATACCGGATAATGAATAAAAAACCACTCTTTCGGATAACACCGGACAGCGCTAAAAAACTAGACAAAGCGGATTGACTCACCCTACCCCAGCACGTATAAAGCACGTCCTTTTTACGGGGGATTAGCTCAGCTGGGAGAGCGCTTGAATGGCATTCAAGAGGTCGTCGGTTCGATCCCGATATCCTCCACCAATTTTAACAGCCCTGGAGAATCGCCGATTCTCCAGGGCTGTTTTCGTTTTGCTCCAGCGGAGGCTGCAGAAACTGTGCAGCCATTGCCAAATCACGTTATCAAACGCGGTGAAAACCACTGCTTCCGCCCCGTTATACCAGACGATTTCAAAGAGGCGGGCGGGGAATCCGCATGCCACCCTACACAGACATAATCTTAATATGGGATAAGTGAAATCTGCTGTGGCCATTACAAAAAGAGGGTGTAAAGTGGCGTTTTAGCGGAGGAGAATCATGACCCGCATGCAGAACAGGAGAATATGGATCAAAGGGCTGGTAATGGAGTGTCCTCACGGATTCCCGGTATCCGACTGTCCGTTAAACGGACTGCGAAGTCTCCCTATCCCGGAAGCAAACAGGGTGATCAATACCCTTCCCGATAAACGGGTGACTGATTACATGAAGACCCACCGGAAATGCTACAATCACCGTCGAAAAGAGCTGTCTGCATAGCCTGATCGATCCGGAAGTTCCGACAAATCATATGCAGAGGCGGAATCAGGTGCACAGGATCACTCCGCAACCGCATCGAAACCACTCGATGGATGACCTTCTTCATCGGCCCTGAGGCACTTAACAAAAGTGCAGAAATCTCTGAAACTGGATCAGGATCTGCTACATGATTGCCTTTAACTCAACCCCATGAAAGGTAAGCCCATGAACAAGACGCTTATATGCATGATGACTGCTTTACTCCTCGCCGGCATAACGGCAGAAGCCAAAAAGGATAGTGCATCAAAGAAAGGTAAGACGGAAAAGGTAGCGAAACAGAGCGGCGACCATGAAAAGGCTGAACAGACTGCCGGGCAAGAAGGTGACCGGGGGAAATCCGAGAAGCCGGAGAAGCAAAAAGAGAGCAAAGAAAAAGCCGGGAAGGTAAAAGCAGAAGGCAAAGCCAAGGCATTAGAGGATTCAGAGAGCAAAGGCCGATCGGAAGAAATGAAAAAGGCCACGCAGGACAAGAAAGAGGCCCGGAAAGCCGCCAAGGAAAGCGGTGAAAAACAAACCAAGGAGCAGAAATCCTGGTGGAAGTTCTGGAAATAGCAGCAAACGGCCGCCGTTAGGGGCACGCAGTGCCCTTTGGGCGGTTGAGGCGGCAAGGACGATGAACACCGCATGCTTCACGACGGACGAGACCGCAGCAAAGGCCTAATCGGAAGCGTGACGGAACAGGACGAGGCATTCGCCGGAGTGGTTTTCCAGATGTTGAAACGGCCCTATTCTTCATCATTGTTTCGTCGACCCTGATGCACGATGTGCAGCGCTACGAGGCGGGCGACCAGCACCGTCAGGAAAATCTGGCCGAAGACTGCTTCCAGGAAGGCATAGGTCTGCGCGGCCGGCGTCAGGGGCGTGATATCTCCATAGCCGATGGTGGTCAGCGAAACAAAACTGAAATAGAGCGCCCAGAATGCCATGGCACGCTCCGTCTGCATGCCTTCGGGCACCGAAAAGCTGTTGGGTTCCACGATCTGGAACATCGCATAGATCAGCGCCCAGATCATCCCGATCAGGAGGTAGGCAGAGAGCGCACCGCAAATCTTGTCGGTCGTCACCGGGCTTTTATCCAGCACCTTGCGCAGGATACTGAAAAGGACGAGCAGGTAATAGAGCAGTCTCACGCCCAGCTCGACGATAATGAGGGACTGATTCCCCAACGGACCCACCGCCTCGATGCCGCTGAAGATAATGTTCAGTACGCCGAGCAAGATGATAAACACAAGCATGCTTTTTTTCTGCACCACGGCGCGCATGCAGCTGAGCAGAACCAGGATGCTGAAGCCGCTCATCATCCGCTCAAGGATTCTAAGATCGGACGGGATGAGCGGCAGCAGAAAGAACATGCCGAGCAGCGTGATCAGGAGCAGGCTGAAATGCCCGTGGACCAATGCCTCCCTCAGTTTGCCGGCAAAGCTTTTCAAAACCTACATTCCTTCTTCGACATCCCACCCGCCGCCGAGCGAGCGATAAACCTCAACCAGGTATGAACTGACGAGCCCCTTGCTGACAGCCAGTGCATCCTGCTGGGCGAGCAGCGCCTGTTCCATATTGAGAACATTCTGGAAATCGGTCAACCCCGACTTGTAGAGCTCCGTCACCAGTTCGACCGATTTACCGGCCGCCCGGGCCGCGGTATCAAGCGATTCAATCCGATCCTGCTCATTGGCATAGGCCGCCATGGCGTCCTCCACCTCTTCCAGAGCCAACAGCACGGTCTGCTCGTAGGCCAGAAGCGCGGCCTTCGTGCCGGCTTCCTGCGCCCGCACAGAGTTCCGGATACGCCCGCCGCTGAAGAGGCTCCAGCGGACCTGCGGGCCAAAGCTGTACGCCAGGCTGTCGCCATCAAACAGATCTCCGGGCGTCGAGGATTCCAGCACCAGAGCCCCCGGCAGAGTAAGCGTAGGGTACAACTCCGCCTTGCTGGCGCCGATCAGCGCGTGCTGTGCGGCCAGCTCGCGTTCGGCCCGGCGAATATCCGGGCGCTGACGCAGCAGCTCGGACGGCAGATGGCTGACGATGCCGGTATCGCTGGAGGGAATCGGTGCCGGCTGGCTGAGCTGCTGTTCAAGCGCATACGGCATTTCACCGGCCAGTACACTGAGCCGGTTGATCGCGACCACCAGCTGCTGCCGCAACGCTGGAATCGTGGATTTCGTGCGGGCATGGTTCAGCTGGGCCTGCGAGACGTCGAGCAGCGGCGCGAGTCCGGAATCATACCGGTTTTCCGTCAGCGTCATCGTATTGGACTGCGCGGCCAGATTTTCTTCGGCGATGCTGATGCGGTACTGCAGGGTGCGCATATCGATATAGGTCGTGGCGACCTGCGCATACAGCACCACCATCGTATCCCGATAGTCTTCCACCGTCACCTGAAGGGAGGCCTCGGCTGATTCCACCGAACGGCGGATGCGCCCCCAGAGATCCAGTTCCCACGCCATCGAGAGGCCGGCGGTGTAGAGTTCGCCTTCGCGGTCTACCCCCGCCGGCGTCCTGGCCTCCGTGGTTTTAACCCCGCTGGCCGAGCCGTCTGCGAAGATCGAGGGATAGAACTGGCTGGCACTGACGCCCCGCAGGGCGGCCGCCTGCTCAATACGCGCCGCAGCGACTCTCAGGCTGAGGTTGTTCGTGGAGACCTGTTCAATCAGGCTGTTGAGCTGCTCGTCGTTAAAGAGCGCCCACCAGTTCTTCATGGGCGACTCCCCCGGCTCCAGGTCTTTCATGACGGCCTGATGCCAGGCATCCGGCATCGGAGCTTCAGGAGACTCGTAATCCGGTCCGACAGCAACACAACCGCCGAGCAGGCCCGTAAGCAGAGGCAGAGCGACAAGTTTAATCTTCATGAACAGCTCCGTTAAGATCTTTAACTGCGCAGTAGTTGTGAAAACTCTAATTAACGTTGTGCATACAAGTCAAACCGGGAACCCGGCAAATGCCAGAAACAATAGACTTCCACCTCGACACAAAGATTTGAACTGCATACGCTCGTCGCAAACAAGATAAGGGACCTCGATCATGAAGCTTTTTTTATCATTCCCGCTCGTCGCAGTCATCCTCCTGACGGCCGGTTGCTCCGGCAAGAATGAGTTCCAGCCGCCTCCGCCTCCCGCCGTAACCGTCCAGCAGCCGGTTCAGCAGGATGTTACGATCTATTTTGAATTTCCCGGACGGGCCGCGGCCAGCGACAGTGCGGACATCCGTGCACGTGTGCGCGGTTATCTCAAGAGCATCGAATTCGAGGACGGCCAGCTCGTTAAGCAGGGGGATCTGCTGTTCACCATCGAGCCCGATGAATACGAGGCCGCTGTACAGGCGGCCGAAGCCCAGCTGCAGCAGGCCGAAGCCGGATTACAACTGGCCGAAGCTCGACTGGCACGAATCAATGAAGCCTGGGAAACCAAGGCGGTGGCCGAGGTCGACAAGCTCACGGCCGAGGCCGAGCAGCAGTCCGCCCAGGCCGTCGTTGCCGCGGCCCAGGCCGCACTGGATAATGCCACGCTGAACCTCTCCTATACCGAGGTCCGCGCCCCCTTCGACGGCCGGACCGGCAAACGTGAACTCAGCGTCGGCAACCTGGTCGGCAGCGGAGAGTCCACCCTGCTGACCACGCTCATCGCCGAATCCCCCATCTACGTCTACTTTACCATGGATGAACGTTCGCTGCTCAAAATCCGGGAGAGCGGCTTCAAGAGCCGGACACTGGCCGACCTGCCTCCGGTCAAACTGCGGTTGGCGGACGGCTCCATCCATGACGAGGATGGCCGCATCGTATACCGGGATCCCGAAATTGACCCGGACACAGGCACGCTGCGGGCGCGGGCGGTATTTTCGAACGACGACATTAAACTCGTTTCCGGGCTCTATGGAAAAATCATGATTCCGAATGTCATCGAGGATGCCCTGCTGATTCCGGATCTCGCGATCCAGCGCGATCTTTCCGGGCCCTATGTCCTGATCGTCAATGCCGAGAACAAGGTGGAAAGCAAATACATTCAGCCCGGCGCCCAGGTTGACACTATGCGGATTGTTGAAGAGGGCCTGGACTTGAGCGACGCCGTCATTGTCAAGGGCCTCCAGCGGGCCCGTCCCGGCATAGCCGTCTCGGCAGAGCAGATCGACACCGCTGAATAAGGGGATTTGATATGTTCAGCCACTTCTTCGTTAAACGTCCAATCTTCGCTGCAGTCATTGCCATTGTCATTATGCTGCTGGGTGCCTTCGCCCTGCTGGGCCTGCCGGTGGAACGCTATCCCAACATTGCCCCGCCCTCCATCACCGTGGATGCCGCCTACCCCGGGGCCGATGCCGCCACGGTTGCCGACACCGTGGCCGCCGTCATTGAGAAAGAGGTCAACGGTGTCGAGGGCATGATCTACATGAACTCCGTCAGCGCCAACGACGGCACCATGAAGCTGACCGTCACGTTCGAAACCGGAACCGATCTCGACATGGCCAACGTGCTGGTCCAGAACCGCGTAGCCAAGGCCATTCCGCAGCTGCCGCAGGAGGTTCAGCGACTGGGCGTTAAAACCCAGAAAAAATCGACCGACGCCAACCTCTACATCGGCTTCTACAGCCCGGATGATCGGTACGATGACATCTACCTGGCCAACTATGTGGCGCTGCGCGTCAAGGACGAGATCGCCCGCGTGCCGGGCGTTGGCGAAGTCCAGGCCTTTGGAGCCGGCGACTATTCCATGCGCATCTGGCTCGATCCGGAAAAGATGAAGGCCCGCGGGGTCACGGCTGACGACGTCGTGGCTGCGGTACGCGAGCAGAACCTGCAGGTGGCCGCCGGTCAGATCGGTGAACCGCCGGTTCCGGAAGGACAGACCCTGCAGATGACCATCAACGTCAAGGGCCGCCTGCTGGAACCCGATGAGTTCGGCGGCATTGTCATCCGCACCGGCGAGGCCGGACGGGTGCTGCGCATCCGGGATGTCGCACAAGTGGAACTCGGGGCAAAAACCTATGTGATTGGATCTTCGCTCAATGGGAAATCATCCGCCACGATCGCGGTCTATCAGATCCCCGGCGAAAATGCACTCAATGTGGTCGATGGCGTCCGGGCCAAAATGGATGAGCTGAAACAGGCATTCCCGGAAGGGCTCGAGTATAAGGTTATCTATGACAACACCGTGGTGATTAAAGCCTCGATCAAGGGCGTCGTTCAGAATCTCTTCATGACCCTGGCGCTGGTGATCTTCACCGTCTATATTTTCCTTCAGAATTTCCGGGCCACGGTGGTGCCGTCCGTCACCATTCCGGTTTCGCTTGTCGGCACCTTCCTGGCCATGGCGGCCTTCGGCTATTCCATCAACCAGTTCACCCTCTTCGGTCTCGTGCTGGTGATCGGCATCGTGGTGGACGACGCGATTGTCGTGGTGGAAAACTGCACGCGCCTCATCGATGAGGAAGGTCTGAAACCGAAAGACGCCGCCATGCGGGCCATGACGGAAATCTCGGGCCCCGTCATCGCCACGACCCTGGTCCTTCTGTCGGTATTCATACCCACCACCTTCATGGCAGGCATCACCGGGCAGCTGTTCAAGCAGTTTGCAGTCACCATTTCTGTTGCCACGGTTTTCAGCACGATCAACGCGCTGACGCTGAGCCCGGCGCTCTGCGGCATCCTGCTGCGCCCGTCAAAAAGCGGTGAAAAGAAAGGCGTCTTCGGTCTCTTCAACCGCTCACTCGATAAAACCCGCATCGGCTATCTGGGCACCGTGAAGCACGGCCTGCGCAAGGCGGCGATTGCACTGGTCCTGTTTATCGGCATGTCGGCGCTGGCCTTCATCGGATTCGGCAACCTGCCGGGCGGATTTGTCCCGCAGGAGGACGAAGGCTACTGCATGGTCAATGTCACCCTGCCGGATGCCGCGTCGCAGGAGCGCACCCAGGCCTTCCTGGACAAGGTGAACGGTATCATCAGCGAAGTCGACGGCGTGCAGGATTTCATGACGATTTCCGGATACTCGATTCTCGATGGCGCAGCCATCCCGAATGCCGGGTTCAGCGTGGTCACCTTCAAAGACTGGAGCGAACGCGATGACCGGCATCAGTCCGTTATTATTCGCGACCTCAACATGCGGCTCTCCCGGCTGCAGGACGGACTGGCCCTGGCTTTTCCGATGCCTTCACTTCCGGGCGTCGGCACCTCCGGCGGACTGGTGATGCAGCTGCAGGACCGCGGCGGGGTCGGCATGACCACCCTGCAGCAGGTCGGCAACGAATTTATCGCGGACGGGAATGCCCAGACCGGATTGACCGGCATGTACACCACGTTCCGGGCCACAGTACCGCAGCTGTTTGTCGATATTGACCGCGATCAGGTTGTGACCAAGAATGTCTCGATGAGCGCAGTTTTCAACGCACTCC
>JBNKVA010000032.1:0-35040 GCA_050298955.1 Pontiella sp. | reverse complement strand
GGGGTCGGTCATTTATCTAGTGCGATCAACCCGGAACTTAAACAGAGCGGGCCGCTCCTCGGTTCCCTATTTGATCTTGCTCCGGACGGGGTTTACCCTGCCCCCTCGGTTACCCTCGGGGCGGTGGGCTCTTACCCCACCTTTTCACCCTTACCCCGGCGAACCGGGGCGGTTTGTTTTCTGCGGCACTTTCCATCCGCTGCGATCTTGCACAGCGGTTCCCGCGTTGACCACGGGACGTCCTGCCCTGCGGAGTCCGGACTTTCCTCTTCCTGCCGAAGCAAAAAGCGACCGATACACCCTGCCTGCTAAAAAAGTGTTAAGCGATAAAGTGTTAGATGTTAAGTCCCAATCAAGGCAAGCGGCTTAGAACCTGCAACTTAACACTTAAAACCGACCGTACCTACGGTGCGGGATTGTAGACAATGCGTCCGCAGAAATTGCACCCGACAATCTTGGTCGGATTGCGCGCATCGTGAATCACCTGCGGCGGAAGCTTCATGTGGCACCCGCCGCAATATTCACCGGACTCCACCAGTACGACCGCGAAATCCTTCTTATTGTTCATGATACGCGTGTATTTCTGAAGCAGCGGTTTATCGCATAGCGCTGCAGCGCGTGCGCGGTCTTCCTTGAGGGATTCCAGCCGTTCCTTGAGGGCATTTGCGCGGTCGTCCAATTCGGCGATTTCGTCGGCGATGCCGGCCTTTTCGGCATTCAACCGCTCTTCGCACTCGGCCAGGATGGTTTTGCCCTGCTCGAGATCCTCCATCAGCTTGATTTCCTTTTCTTCAAGCTCCTTGATCTCAGCTTCAACCACACCGATTTCCTTTACGAAGGCCCGGTATTGATCGTTGGTCTTGGCCTCCATCTGCTGCGTCTTGTACTTGGTGACCTTTTCCTTGCAGGCTTCCACTTCCAGCTCCAGCTCCCTGAGCGTAGCCTCCGTGTGTTTTTTACTGTCGAGCGCGATTTCCAGCTTCTGCTTCGATCCGCCCAGCTGTGCCTCGATATCGCTCTTGCGCTGCGGGATATCGCGGAGTTCCCGCATGATTTTAATCAGTTTACGATCCTTCTTCTGCAAGGCGACAATCGGTTCCAACGGATGCGACACGGCAACCTCCTCTAGATTTTCTAAAAAACAAGCTTTGCAACTTACTCGCTTCGCGCCCGCAAGTCAAAGCGATGAAGCCATTTATTTACTGCCCGGATGCACCAGTTCAAGCCCCTCCCGGCAAAGCGGGCAGTTCGACGGATCATAGGTCACCGGCTCAATATTCAGCAGGCTCACCAAGGGCGCTTCAAATTCGGCCTTTCCGCCGCTGCGGTTCACCAGAATACCGATCGCACTCACAACGCCTCCGTGGGCTCTGACGATATCCATGGTTTCCTGCACCCGCCCCCCGCGCGTCACCACATCCTCAGCCAGAACAAACCGTTCACCTTCACGAATCTTGAAACGCCGAAGCTTCAAGGCATTGTCTTCCTTTTCGACAAAAATGAAGCGCACACCCAGGGCGCGCGCTACATCGTGTCCGATCGTGATGCCGCCCATGGCCGGGGCGATTACCGTGTCCACCTCAAGATCCTGCAGCTCCTGCTTCATTTTCTCCACCAGCGCCTCACAAAGCCGGCCGGCAATGGTCGGGTACTGCAGCAGCAGTGCACACTGGAAAAAACGATTACTGTGCAGACCGGAGCGCAACTCAAAATGGCCGTTCAGCAAGGCCCCCGTTTCCTCAAACAACTTCAATACTTCTTCCTGTTCCACGAAATCTCCTCGTTCAATCCTTAACCTCTCTAAAACCGGGACACTGTCCCACAATCAGGGCCATTCCGTCCAGTTGCATTTTATCCCTGAAGCGCACCCATGACGGCTCCGGCGAAGCGGATCGTACTCTGTTTGCGCTTGCTTCGGGCCGAATGAACGCGTAAGAGAGACAGCCCTTTTAACCCATCTTTTCACTATCCATGAGCAAGAATAAACTAGAAACCTATTGGGTCAATGTACTGGGCTGCAAGGTAAACCAATACGATGCCCAGCAGATTGAGCAGCTGCTCGAACGCTACGGCCTGGCAAAAGCGGAGCAGTCCGACGATGCCGATGTGATTGTCGTACATACCTGCGGTGTCACCGCGGCAGCCGCCCAGAAGTCGCGCCAGACCATCCGCCGCATGCAGCGCAACAATCCCCTCGCCTATGTCATCGTGACCGGCTGCGCCGCAAATGATGAACTGACCCGGGTCGATCAGGACCCGGTATATCGCGTTCCGGCCGGGGCCGACTGGATCCAGCGCCTTGCAGAACAGCTCGATTCACTGGCCATGCCCAACACCGTTTCGAATGCAGGCATCGAAACCGACACCTTTACGATTTCACGCTTTGGCGACCATACACGGGCCTTCCTCAAGGTGCAGGACGGCTGCGACATCGGCTGCTCCTTCTGTATTATTCCCCAGTTGCGCAAGGAACCGCGCGACAAGGCGATCAAAGACGCCGTCCGGGAAGCCGCGGCCCTGACCAAAGCCGGATACCGGGAAATTGTAGTGACCGGAGTCAGCGTCGGCCTCTACGGACGCGAAACCGGGTCCTCTCTGGCCAAACTGCTCAAAGAGCTCGTCAGCGTGCCGGATATCGGCCGGATCCGGCTGTCCAGTCTGCATCCCGGCGAACTGACCGACGAACTGCTTGAGGTCTGGAGCTCGAGCCCCAACATCATGCCGCACCTGCATCTTTCCCTGCAGTCCGGCTCCGATGCCGTCCTGCACGCCATGCGCCGCGGCTACACCGCCGAAGATTACTTCAGCGCGGTGGAACGCGCCCGCGCTGCCCTCGGGAATCCGGCTTTCACCACCGATGTCATCGTAGGCTTTCCCGGAGAAACCGAAACCTACTTCGATGAATCCTATGCGTTCTGCCGAAAGGTGGGCTTTTCCAAGATGCATATCTTTACCTATTCCCCCCGCCCCAAAACCCTGGCAGCCCGGATGCCCCGCCAGGTCAACGGAGCGTTGGCCACCGAACGCAGCGAACGCCTGCACGCGCTGGGCGAGTCGCTGGCACTCAACTATCACCGCCGGTTTTTAGACCGGAAAATCAGTGTATTAGTCGAACAGGCCAAAGACGGAACGGCCAGTGGCTATTCCGAACATTATATTCCCGTGGAGTTCCCCGGCGGGAACGATCTAAAGGGCCGGATTTTCGACGTGGGGATTCTGGAGGCCTCGAGCTCCGGCATTTCCGGGTCGATGTAAGGCGCTTCAGGTAGGGCGCTTTCGACGAAAGCGCCGCACGAAGACAACGCTGCACACCTGAACGGCGGTTTCATCGAAACCGCCCTACCCATGGTTTTCCCACACAAACGGCCACTCTTCGGGATGGTTCACCAATCCCGCTCTAACCGGATTCATTCGAATATAATGTGCCTTCTCTGCATAACCCTCGCGAGGACGTAATCGGTGATCAAAGAAATCGCGCTGCCAGGCTACCTGTGTGTATGTCGATACATAGCGTTTCCATTGGCTGATGCAGCGTTTCATACCGACCTGCGGTGAAAACGACATAATTGCGTGAAGATGATCCGGCATCAATACCAGCAAATGGACCCACAAATCTCCGCGATCCTGCCGAAACTTCAGCGAGTGCCACAGCATCGAGGAAACGTCTTCCCTACAGAGCTGATTGATCCCTTTCGGCTGACAACAAATGGTAATGAAATACCCGGAGCCATCCTTGACCCATGAGGGAATTGCATGAGGGAGTGATTTGCGGGCAGGCACCATGGATCATTATATTGCATGCTCTTTTTAAGCTTTTCAACCTCTAAGATGCGGCGGTTTCGTCGAAACCGCCCTACCCATATCTCACCGCCCTACCCATATCTCACCGCCATGCGCATCAGGTAGGGCGCTTTCGATGAAAGCGCCGCACGGACACAACGCCGCACACCTGACCCGGCGGTTTCGTCGAAACCGCCCTACCCGCTGAAATAACGATTAACTGCGTGCTTTTTAAACTTTAAACGCCAACGGCGCGTTCCTATATTCCGACAATCATGAGTGATCTTAAAATCAATCTGGACGAGGAAATCCGCATCTGGCAGGAGCGCCTGTTTCGCCGTTCCATTCGACGGCAGCGAAAGCTGAACCGTATATCGGCATTGGTCGGAAAAACCTCGAACCTGCAATGCCTGGAAATCAGTTCAGGCGATGGCATCATCAGCGCCAGCCTCCGGTCACTGGGCGGCAGCTGGAAGACCGTCGTCACCAACAGCACCGCATCCGATTCCCTCGGTTATGCGCTGAATGAAAACATCACGCTGATCGACAACGGCAAACTCCCCTTTGAAGACGGCTCGTTTGACCGCGTCGTGATTATCGACGCGCTCAAAGGCATTCACGACGACTATGAATTTATCCATGAATGCCACCGCGTTCTGAAAAACGACAGCTGGGTCATCATCAGCGAAACCCGGCGGATTCCCTTCAGCCTGGTCGCCCTGCTTCAGCGCGTCTTTAACATTTCACCGCTGGCCAAAGGCCAGCGCCGCAACGGGTATAAGATCAACGAGCTGTTCAATATCATGAAGGACGGCTTTGATGTGCCCGAAACCATTACGTATTCCAACGGGCTTCTGGAATCCGCTGCCGCCATCGGAGAATTTGTGCAGACGCGCATGCTGCAGGACTACTACTGGCTGGTGAAAAAGAAGACAGAAAAGGATCTGCTCTACCGCTACCGCCGGCTCCACGGCCTTGCCGGACTGGCCTATCCCCTGCTCTGGCTTTTTTCAACACTGGAATTTCTCCCCGGCCATCAACTGCTGATCAAAAGCCGACGCCGGCACTGGAAACCCCGTCTCCAACCCAAGCTGATTGATGGCCGCTCCATTGCCGAGGCCGCCATTAATACCAAGATCGGAACGGCAGCCCCGTTTTAATGAAGCCCAACTACCGCAAACTTGAACTGGCCATCGGTTATCGCTTTCGCAGTAAAGCCCTGCTGGAGCTGGCGGTGACCCACCCCTCTTTCCGATACGAAAACACCGAGGTGAATGACGACAACCAGCGCCTCGAATACCTGGGCGACGCCGTGCTCGGCCTTATCTCGGCCGAACACCTGTTCAAGACCCGTCCCGACGCCCGTGAAGGCGATATGTCCAAGCTGCGCAGCAGGCTGACCCAGGACCGGACCCTCGCCCGTATTGGCGCCGGTATCGGCGTCAGCGAGTTCCTGCTGCTTGGACGGGGGGAAGAACAGAACGGCGGGGCTGAACGGGCCTCCAACCTGGCCGACGCCGTTGAAGCGATTCTCGGGGCGGCCTGGATTGACGGCGGAGCCCGCGCCGCCAACAAAATATTCAGGAAAGTATTTCAGCCCGAACTGGAGCAGCTTCAGTCGGCGCCCTCCAAAAGCAATCCCAAAGGCGCGCTGCAGGAATATGCGCAGAGCCATGGATTCGACATTCCGGAATACGAAACCGTCGAAACGGCCGGCCCGGAACACGAACGCATCTTTACGGTCGAAGTAAAAGCCTGCAGCCATTCATGGAAAGCCTCCGCGGGGAGCAAGCGCGAAGCTGAACGACAGGCCGCGCTTCTCGCCCTTGAGGCGTTGAACTGATCAAAAGGTCGGAACCGCAGCGAGGAGCTTGCGGGTATATTCGTGCTGCGGATTATCGATCACATCGGCAACCGGGCCGGTTTCGACGATTTCACCGTTGTACATAACGGCAACCCGATCGCATACGTTCCGCACCACGGCGAGATCATGACTGACAAACAGGAAAGCCAGATTGCGTGTGGCCCGCAGGTTTTCCAACAGCTTCAGGATTTCGGACTGAACAGAAACATCGAGTGCGGACACGGGCTCGTCGGCTACCAGCAGATCGGGATTGAGCGCCAGGGCACGGGCAATACAGATGCGCTGGCGCTGGCCGCCGCTGAATTCATGGGGATAGCGCCAGGCCCAGTCCGGACTCAGGCCCACGGCCTCCAGGAGTTCGGTAACGCGCGCGCGGCGCTCACTCTTTCCGGCACCGATGCCATGTACATTCAGGACATCGATAATTGCACTGCCCACCTTCATGCGCGGATTGAGTGAACCGTAGGGATCCTGAAACACCATCTGTACTTCCTGACGGTAGGTCTTCAACAGTTTTCCCTGCAGACCCGAAACATCGCGCCCCTTGTAAACCATCTTTCCGGATGCCGGATCGGCCAGACGGATGATGGCCTTGCCCAGCGAGCTCTTGCCGCAGCCGCTCTCCCCCACCAATCCAAAGATT
Source organism: Pontiella sp. (assembly GCA_050298955.1). Lineage (GTDB taxonomy): Bacteria > Verrucomicrobiota > Kiritimatiellia > Kiritimatiellales > Pontiellaceae > Pontiella. The sequence continues at coordinate 28,753 of JBNKVA010000032.1, read as the reverse complement.
TCCCCTGGTTTGATTTCGAACGAAACATCCTTCACGGCATGGACACGGTCCTTTCCCTTGCCGTAAATGACGTTCAGCTTTTCAACTGTGAGCAAATCGTTCATCCATCATCCGTTTGTATTTTTCTGGGGGTGAAGGCGCGGAACCGCAGCCATGAGTTGTTTGGTGTAATCATGGTTTGGGGCATCCAGGATCTGCCGGGTTGCGCCCTCCTCCACGACCTTGCCCTTCTGCATCACATAAACGCGGTTGGCGAGGTCGGAAACGATGCCGAAATTATGGGTAATCATCAGCACGGACAAGCCGACCTTGTCGCGCAGTTCAGCCAGGAGGTTGAGGATTTCCCGCTGCACCGTCACATCCAGCGCCGTTGTGGGTTCATCGGCCACGAGCAGTTCGGGCGAGCACGCCAACGCCATGGCAATCATGCAGCGCTGCAGCTGACCGCCGCTCATCTGATGGGGGTAGGCGCCTGCAAGACGGGCCGGGAGATGAACCAGCTCCAGCAGACGGACCGTTTCAGCATGGCAATCAATGCCCTTGCGGTGCAGCTTGAGCGCCTCTTCAATCTGCCAGCCGACGGTGAATACCGGATTAAAGGAGACCATCGGTTCCTGGAAGATGTAGGAGATCTGACTGCCCCGGATATTACGCAGCGCCGCATCATCGAGCAGCAGCATGTCCTGACCGTTGAACAGCACCTGGCCGCCGGCATAGGATGCCGCGCGCGGAGCCAGCTTGGTCAGCGACAGCGCACTGATGCTCTTGCCGCTTCCACTTTCCCCGACCAGGGCAACCGTTTCGCCGCGCCCGATGTGGAAGGAGACGTCGTCAACCGCCTTCACCCGTTCGTCATCGTGTCCAAAATGGACACTCAGGTTCTGCACTTCCAGAATGTTGTCGTTATCAGTCATTCAAACGTGGATCCAATGCGTCGCGCAGGGCGTCGCCCAATAGGTTGAAAGCCAGCACCAGCAGGAAGAGCGCAATCGTGACAAATGTCATTTCCCACCACATCCCCTGCCAAAGGCGCATGCGGGCACTGTTGATCATTAATCCCCACGACGGCTCGTCCTGCACGCCGATACCCAGGAAGCTCATAAACACTTCCGTGCCGACAGCCGCCGGAAAGCGCAGGGTAAACGTAACAATAATCACATGGGTGATGTTCGGCAGAATATGCCTGAACATGATGCGTCCCGACCCCAGACCCAGCGCTTTGGCCGCCTGCACATATGTTTGCTCCTTGTGCTTCAAGACTTCTCCGCGTACCAGCCGGCAGAGCCCCACCCAGGTGGTGAGGCCGATACCCAGATAGACCCCCAGCAGCCCCTTTCCGGGTACGACCATCGCGATGGCCAGGATAAAGAGCAAGCCGGGCATCGAGGCGAAGGTGGAATAGAGCCACACGATAAAGTCATCCACCCGCCCGCCGAAAAACCCGGCCAGGCAGCCGAGAATCACCCCGATGGGAATGGCGATGATCGAGGTCCAGATGCCCACGGCGTAGGCAATGCGAACGCCCTGCACCAGGCGGGTCGCCACATCACGTCCGAGCCCATCGGTACCCATCCAATGCTGCGCACTGGGCGGGGTATAGGCCTGGTCAAGGTTGACGACCATGTAAGGGGGTGTTTTGTCGTGAATCCTGTAATGGAGGTGCACCGCCTCACCGTATACCGCAAGGATGGTGAACAGGACGACGAGCCCCAGGCATACCATGGCCATCCGGTCGCTCCGCAGCCGGCGCCAGGCATCACCCCACAAACTATGTCCTTTTTCTCTCGGCATATCTGTTTACTTCAGTTTCACGCGCGGATCGGCGAGCGCGTAGCATATATCGGTCAGCAGGTTGGCCACGACAAACATAAGGGCTCCGATCAATACGAGGGCACGCACCACATCGACGTCGGACTGCGTGATGGCGCTGATCCCCAGGTAGCCGAGCCCCGGTATTCCAAAAAAGCTTTCGAGCAGAAGCGATCCGGTGTAGAGGAACGGAATCGCGATAACGACATTGGTGATAATCGGAATCATGGCATTCTTCAGCACATGGACAAAGAGCACGCGCGGCTTGGAGACGCCTTTCGCAAAGGCCGTCCGCACATAATCCTTGTACATCTCATCCAGCATGATGGTCCGGTAAAAACGGATGTTGGCCCCGAGGCCGCTGATCACGCCGATGATGACGGGCAGCACAAGATACCGCCAGGATTCATAGCCCCAGACCGGGAACCAGCCCTGCTTGTAGGCCATCAAATATTGTCCGGCAACAATGTAGACCAGATAATTGATGCTCATGAGCGCCACCGACAGGAACACAAAAAACCGATCGATCCAGGTGTTGCGGAAGAACGCGCAGATCAGCGAAAGCGAGATCGAAACCACAATGCCCACGATAAAAATAGGAATCGTCAGCGACAGCGATTTGGGAATGCCATCCAGCAGGAGCTTTACGACCGGCTGCTTGAAGGTTTCCGAATAACCCAGGTTCCCCCGGAACAGCTCCTTGACAAAAAACCACAACTGGGAATCGAACGGAGAGGACTGGATCTGTCGCAAGCGCAAGGCCTTCAGCTCCACGCCATGCCCGCCGGCCTTGAATGAAGCATCCGCATCGCCGCTGAAGCGCACCGTCTGCGTCCTGTATTCCGACGCATCCAGGTCGGTTCCGGCGAGGGATCCGTTCCCTCTATACGTCAGTTTCCATTCGTATTCGCGATCGGCATCCAGCTCGAATGCCAATGGATTCAGCTCGGTGCCCGGGTCGATGCGCACGGTTTTGGCTTCCACGGAATAGGTGGCATTGCTCCAGCTGTTCCAACGGCCGACCCCCGTCGACAGATTGTGGTCCTGGTAGGCGCGCGACTTGGCCTTGCGGCCGAAAAAGAGCGGTTTATTGAGGCCTCGTTCCTGGTCAAAATCATCCAGCTGTTTGAGCGTAACGTTTTTACCCAGAGCGATGGCTGCGAGGTCATTGGGAACGATGTTGAAGAGCACAAAAGTCAGCAGGATCACACCCACCACCGTAGGAAGCATCTGAAGAAGGCGCTTTAGAATATACTGCGTCATGGCTATTCGCCCCCCCGCAGGTCCAGTTTCTTATCGCCATAGCTCTTCATCCACTGCCTGCGGGCATCGAGATCAATGTCGCGGTAGATGCTCATTCCGTAAGGAAAATCGTGGGGCTCGTAGTATTTCATCCAGCTGTGCACAAGGGCAAAGCTCATGGACTGGTACTCAAAAATCCAGGGGCAGTCCTCGATCACGATGCGGGCCATTTCCTCATACTTGGCCGTTCGCTCCGGGCAATCCTGCATGACGCGGATTTCCTCGTAGAGCGCATCGAATTCGGGATTGCGATAGTTGGCATGGTTGGGCCCCGGCGATTCGTTTTTGCTGTAGAACAGCTGCAGAAAGTTTTCCGCATCCGGATAGTCCGCCAGCCATGCAAGCGTAAACATCTGGGCCTGCCGGCGGTTCATTTTTTCGATAAAGGCCGGCCAGGTGTTGTAGGAAAACGTCAACACCACATCAATGCGCTGATACATATCGGCGATGAGCTCCATCATCGGTCGGATATTGCCCGACGCACTGCCTACCTCCACCTTCAATTCCAGGCGCCGTCCGGTGGTGCTGTCGATGCCTTCCGGATAGCCTGCTTCGGCCAGCAGGCGCCGCGCCTTTTCAAGATTGAATTCATAGGGCGACGGCTCCTCCGGCCGGCCGGCCAGGGGCTTGGGAATCGGCCCGTTCGCGGGATACAGGCGATTGTTCAGATATTGGTTCATCCGCTCAAAGTCGTACGCGCAGCTCAACGCCTGGCGCAGTTTCCGATTGCGGTCATTCTGCTCCGGATCACGGCTCTGTCCCACCACCGGATCATCCATGTTAAATCCAAGATAGCGGATATCGATCGAGGGTGCAGAAACCAGTTTGATACCGCGCGAAGCCAGCGTTTCGTTCAGCTGCTGATTACCGGTAATCACGGCATCCCAGTTGTCCCTCGAGATAGCCGAGCTGTCGAGCTGGCCGGAGAGGAACATCATCCATGCGGTGGACTGGTCGTCGACCACAAACTGGACCACGCGGTCAATCATGGGCACCGGCCGGCCGGCCGGCTCGGCAAGCCCCCGCTCCGCCTGTTCGTCACTGGCCGAAGACGGGTAGGTTTCAACCCGTCCGGTTTCCGCCCATTTCGGATTACGTTCAAATTCGATGCGGGAGTTGCGCTTCCACTCCACCAGTCGATAGGGACCGGTTCCGACAGGATGGTTTACAAAGTCGAGCCTGTGGTATTCAACGGCCTCCCGTGGAACCACGAATGCGTAATGCATGGTCAATACATTGAGAAACTGCGGAAAGGGCTCGGAGAGTTCCACCTGGAACGTGTATCGGTCAGGTGCACGCAATCCGGCAACGGGCATGTCATAATCGGTCGGGGTTTCAGCCGTGGACGCTTCGCGGAAATCGCTGATCCCTTTGATCCGGCTGAATGCCCAGAAGCCGGACGAGGCCTTCTTCACGTCTGCCACGCGTTTATAGGAATAAACAAAATCCTCAGCAACCAGTTCCCGGCCTTTTCCTTCGGGGAAGCACGGGTCGTCCTGGAAATAGATCCCCCTGCGGACCTTGAAGGTGTATACCAGGCCATCCTCCGAGATGGCCGGCAGCGCTTCCGCCAGCATGGGGACCACCTTATAGGGACGGGCCAGGTAGTCGTATTGAACCAACCCCTCATAGATGCGGGAAATGGCCATCGATGCAGACACCTCGCCGGAAACAGCGGGATCGAGCCCGCGGATGCGCGCGGTAATGCCAAAGCTGACCTTTTCATCCTCACCGTAGCGCGATCGAAGGTCCCCTTCCCCGCAGCCGGATATAAAAAGACTCCCCGCAACGGCCGACAATGCGGCCAGGGAGAGTCTACGTGCTGGAAGCGTATACTGCATCCGGCTCAACCGAATCGGTTACATGGTCTCTTCGGCGGTTTCAACGGGAAGCGCGGCCTCATCGACCACCGGCTCAACCGCCGGTATTCCCAGATCCATTCCCTCCAACGGCTGCGTCTGAACAGCGGACGAGGGCATGGGCTGGGCATCAATCGTATCGATCAAAGCCTTATCCTTCTGTGCAAAAAGGACCCCCAGAGCCAGGGTGCAGGCCATAAAGACAATGCCGAGAACAACGGTCGCCTTTGACAGCACATTACCGGCCCGGGCGCCAAACAACGATTCGCCGGCTCCGGCACCAAACGCCAGACCCAGGCCTTCACTCTTCGATTTCTGAAGCAGGATCAGACCGATGAGCAGGAGGCAGCAAACCACCTCGACGACAATTAACAGTCCCTTAAAAAAAATCATAATACGTCCTTATTATTGATTACATCGCAGCATTAACAATTGCTGCAAACGAAGCTGCGTCCAGTGCAGCCCCGCCAATCAGACCCCCGTCAATATCCGGCTGTGCGAGCAGCTCGCCGGCGTTTTCCGGCTTCATGCTGCCGCCATACTGGATGCGCACGGCATTGGCGGCTTCCTCGCCCACCATATCCTTTACAATACCGCGAATGAAGGCATGCACTTCCTGCGCCTGTTCGGAGGTGGCCGTCTTTCCGGTGCCGATGGCCCAGACCGGTTCGTATGCAATCACGAGCTCGGTGTAGGCCTCGGCCGGAACATCCTTCAGCCCTTCGCGTACGTGGACCTCAACGACCTTTTCGGTATTGCCGGCTTCACGGTCTTCGAGTTTTTCACCCACGCACAGAATCGGCCGCAGGTTCTTTTCGAGGGCCTTCTTGACCTTCAGATTGATCTCGCCATCCGTTTCCTTGTAGTACTCGCGGCGCTCGCTGTGGCCCAGGATCACATAGCGGACAAACAGCTCCTTGAGCATCGTGTTGGAAACTTCGCCGGTGTAAGCCCCGTTTTCCTCGGCGGACATATTCTGCGCACCGACATTGATGAGGGTCTCGGAAACCACATCGCTGACCGATTTGATGGCGGTAAAAGGCGGGCAAAGAACAACATCAACCGCACTGCAGTCGGCCAGGTCGCGCTTAATGGCCGAAGCAAGCTCCACGGCTTCCGCGACGGTCTTGTTCATTTTCCAGTTACCGGCAATAATCTTCTTTCTCATTGAAACATCTCCATAGGTTGAAGTTGGGAACAATTGGTCCTGTCCAAAAAATGAGCGGTGAATCTACCCAATGCGCCGGGGAGAAGCAAAGGCGAAATAGCAAAAAAGGCGCACAGAAATGCGCCATTTTCCAATGGTTCACCCGCTAGATAACAATGATCTGATAGCCCATCGAGACCCATTTTGAGATATCGGGATGGCCCTCGTAATCGCCGACGAGTAATTTGCGCTGTGCCTCCGTCAAATCCTCCTTGTGGCCCAGGTGTTCGGCACAATAATCGCAGACTTCCTCGACGATGCCCCGCTTCCTGAACTCCACATACTGGTTGTAGAGCGGATTCTCCGGCTTGTTCAGCTCCTTGGCCCAGCCCGTTGCGGCGCCGTCGAAGATCAGCGCCACCTTATAGCCGCTGTCCGCCAGCTCGCGGGCATACAGCAGGGCGTGGACCGCACGGGCCATACCCTCGTTGGTTTCATTCCCCGCAAGCAACACAATGGCCACTTTTCCGGCGGGCGCTTTCTCTTCCGCGATGCCGGCAAAGGCCACCAGGCAGGCGAGCATGGTAAACATCATTTTTTTCATCGATCCCTCCGCTATCAATTTCAGTTTTTTACAGGATTTTCCAGACATTGCAAAGCGGCCGTTGTACCTTATGAATCATCAACCAACCCCTGATGACGGATACCCATTATGAGCAAGAAACTCTTTCTGATTGACGGCATGGCCATTGTTTACCGCGCCTACTTCGGCCTGATCCGCAACCCGCGCATCAACTCCAAGGGCGAAAACACATCGGCTGTTTTCGGCTTTGTGAACACCCTGCTGGATATCATGCACACCTACGAGCCAACCCACATTGCCGTCGCATTCGACACGCATGGGCCGACCTTCCGCCACGAGGAATATCCGGAGTACAAGGCTACACGCGATGAAACCCCGGAAGGCATCCGAACCGCGGTCCCGCACATCCGGAACCTGCTTCAGGCCTTCAATATCCCCGTGCTCGAATACCCCGGTTTCGAAGCGGACGACGTGATCGGGACGCTTGCACGCACCGCCGAAAAGCAGGGTTTTGAAACCTACATGGTCACTCCCGACAAGGATTATGCCCAGCTGGTCGACCGGCATACCTTCATGCTCAAACCCGGTCGCGGCAGCGGCGATGCCGAGCTTCTGGATGTAAAGAAGGTGCTCGAACAATGGAACATCGAAAAAGTCGAGCAGGTTATTGATATTCTCGGTCTGGCCGGCGACACGGCCGACAATATACCGGGCATCCCGGGTGTAGGCCCAAAGACGGCCCAGAAGCTGATTGCCCAGTATGGCTCGGTGGAAAATCTGCTCGAACACACCGACGAGCTCAAGGGCAAGCAGAAGGAAAAGGTGGAGGAGAACAGGCACACCGCCCTGCTGTCCAAAAAACTGGTCACCATCAAGTGCGATGTGCCCGTAAAGGAAAAACCGGACGAACTGCAGATCGGGGAGCGCAATGACGACCAGTTGAAAATTCTGTTCAGTGAGCTGGAATTCAAGTCGCTCATCAAACGCCTCTTCGGAGAGACCCCCACCCCGGCTTCCGTGGCTTCTGCCAAGGCCTCCTCGGGCCAGGGCGACCTGTTTGACTTTGCCGCAGGTCAGCAGCCGGAGATGATGGAACCACTGCCGCAGTTCAAAACCATCAAGGACGTGAAGCATACATATCATCTGGTCACGACCGCTGAAGAGCGGAAGAACCTGGCCGAAAAACTGTCCGGATGCCGTGTTGTCTGCTTCGACACCGAAACCACCGGACTGGATGTCCGCACCGCCGAGCTGGTCGGAATCTCTTTTTGTATTGAACCGCACGAAGCATGGTTTGTGATGCTGCCGCCCGACCGCGAACAGACGCTTAAGGCACTTGAGCCATTCCGCGCAATACTCGACGATGCCGATATCCGAAAGGTCGGCCAGAACCTGAAGTACGATCTGAGCGTATTGAAATGGCACGGCATCGAGGTGCGCGGCGAATTACTGGACACCATGCTGGCGCACTATCTCATCGATCCCGACCAGCGGCACAACATGGATCATATGGCGGAAAGCCTGCTCGACTATTCCCCCGTTTCAATCACCGCCCTGATCGGCGAAAAGAAGGGCAAGCAGAAATCGATGCGCGAAGTTGATCCGGATGAACTGTGCGAATATGCCGCCGAAGACGCCGACATCACCCTCCAGATATGGCACAAACTCAAACCCATGCTGAAGGAGCGCGGACAGGAACGGGTATTCTACGAGATTGAAACCCCGCTGCTTCCCGTGCTGACCGAGATGGAATACAACGGCATCAACCTCGATGTGGAGGCGCTTGAAACTTATTCCGGGCAGCTCGCCAAACAGATCGATGAATTGCAGGAATCCATATTCACCATGGCCGGCATGGACTTTAACCTCAACTCGCCCAAGCAGCTTGGCGAGGTTTTGTTCGAGGTTCTCAAACTGGTTGAAAAACCGAAGAAAACCAAAACCGGCCAATACAGGACCAACGAGGAGGTGCTCTCCGAGCTGGCCCCGAAACACGAGATCGTTCAGAAAATTCTCGACTATCGCGGGCTCACAAAACTGAAAAGCACGTACGTCGATGCGCTGCCGAAAGAGGTGTTCGAGGATACCGGGCGCGTGCACACCACCTTCCGGCAGGCGCTAACCACCACCGGCCGGCTATCATCGGAAAAACCCAATCTGCAGAACATCCCCATTCGCACCGAAGAAGGCCGTCAAATCCGACGCGCTTTCATTCCGCGATCGGATGACTTTACCCTGCTCGCCTGCGACTATTCCCAGATCGAACTGCGCATCATGGCCGAGCTGAGCCAGGACCAGCACCTGCGTGATGCCTTCATTCACGAAGAGGACATTCACACCGCCACCGCCGCGCGTGTCTTTGATGTTGCGAAGGATGATGTCACTCGCGAAATGCGTTCAAAAGCCAAGATGGTCAACTTTGGCATCATCTATGGCATCTCCGCCTTTGGGCTTGCCCAGCGCCTGGGCATCCCGCGCACCGAAGCCGGCGAAATCATCGAACAATACCGCACCAACTATCCCGGGGTGCAGGACTACCTCGACCAGACGATCGAATTTGCGAAGAAGCATGAATATGTCGAAACCATCACCGGCCGGCGGCGGTATATCCGGGACATCAATGCCCGGAACCAGATGGTGCGCTCCGGCGCCGAGCGCAACGCCATCAATGCCCCCATTCAGGGGACCGCCGCCGATATGATCAAGATCGCCATGGTGGAAATCCATGAGCTGCTGCGTTCGCGCAAGGCCAAAACCAGGCTGCTCTTGCAGGTGCATGACGAACTCGTCTTCGACCTTGCCCTGGACGAAAAGGACGACCTCATCCCCCTCATCGAGGAAAAAATGAAGTCCGCCATCCCGATGGAAATCCCCATTCTCGTCGAATCCGGAACCGGTGCCAACTGGCTGGAAGCGCACTAAAAAAAGGACGCCTTGATTGGCGTCCTTCAGCTTATCGTCGAGGGCATCAGCCATTACTTGTCCAATGCGGCTGACGACCATTGACCGATAGCGGATTAGCTCATTCGCATTTTTTCATTCCTTTTCCACAGGCGCATTTACCGGGCTTGTCAGACATCACCGGACAGCCTTTCGGACAACAGTAGATGCCTTTGCAGCTGGCTTTCTTGACTTCCTTGCCACATGCGCATTTTCCATCCTTCATGCCCATGAAGTCGCAATTGCAGGTTTCACCGCAGGGGCATAGCAGGGCTTCACCATCCTTCACGCCCAACAGATGCATTTTAACCAGTTGTTTGCCGCATGCGCATTTACCTTCCTTCAAGGCTACCGCATGGCAATCCGGGCATACATAGACGGCCTCTGTGATCGCCGGTTTTTCCTTTGCCGGCGGTGTTGGCTCATCCGCTTCTGCGGCAAATACGCAACCGCAAACCGCAATTGCGGTCATCGCAACAATAAGTGCACGAATTCTCATAATCTATCTCCTGTCTGTTCAGTTGGTTTGATTAATTACGGATTTCATACCCCGATGTATCGTCATCGGGGGCCTGCAACACGGGGTTGCGTGCATCTTTGCATCGAGCACCTCCCTTCCTTGAAGCTCGTCCATCAGACGATGGGAACCATATCCGATTTGACTGATGAGAAAAGATAATATTCAATTCATTGGATTGTTTAATCGTTGTGCAAAAAGGAGATATGCGTGACGGCAAGCCATCACTTACCGATACGGGAGTCCTACAACGCCCTGTTTGCCCGCTGGGGCGCGCAGCACTGGTGGCCGGGGGATACACGACTGGAAATGATGCTGGGCGCCGTCCTGACGCAGAACACCGCCTGGACCAACGTGGAAAAAGCGATCGCCAATCTTCGCAAAAACAACGCGCTAAGACTGGAAGCACTGGAGAAAGCTTCGGTTGATCAACTTGCCGAATGGATTCGTCCGGCGGGCTATTTCAACCAGAAGGCCCGGTACATCAAGGGGATGGTCGAAACGATTTCAGAAGAATTCGGCGGATCGCTCAACAGGCTGTTTACCCTCGACACCCCCACCCTGCGTAAAGAGCTGCTGTCGTGGAAAGGCATAGGACCGGAGACTGCGGATTCCATCCTGCTGTACGCCGGAAAGCGCCCCGTTTTTGTCGTCGACGCATACACCAGACGTATCCTCACGCGACACCGATGGTGCGATAAAAAAACCTCTTACAACGAGATTGCCAGGCGCTTCACCGACAATCTCCCCGAGGATACAGGGCTGTTCAACGAATACCATGCACTGATTGTGCGGCTGGCCAAGGAACACTGCAGAACAAAGCCGCAATGCAACGGCTGTCCGCTGGAGTTTTTATTGCCCGCAGATTAACGCAGATCGACACAGATATTTTTTATATTTTTAGGTATCTGCGTCCATCTGCGTGATCAGCGGGCTTACCTTGCCCACCTGCGTTAATCTGCGGGAGCAGCGGGCTTACCCATCCAGTTTTTGCTTGAGCATCTGCATGACGGCGCCGGGATTGGCCTTGCCCCGGCTCGCCTTCATGACCTGCCCCATCAAGGAGTTGATAGCGCCCTGCTTGCCGCCCTTGTATTCCTCAACGGCTTTCGGATTATTGGCTATCGCCTCATCGGCCCAGCCTTCGAGAGCGGAGTCGTCGGAGACCTGGGCCATGCCCTTTTCCTCGACAACCTGCTTCGGCTCCCCGCCCTCCTTGAAGATGATTTCAAAGACCTGCTTGCCGGCGCTGGTGCTGATGGTTCTGGCATCGATCAAACCAATAATCTCGGCCAGTTTTTCGGGGGTGACCCTGGATTCAGCAAGCGTCACCTCCTGCTCGGAAAGCAGCCGCATCATTTCGCCCATGATAAAGTTGGAGACGGCCTTGGCATTGGCGGTGTGCTGCATGACCGACTCGAACCAATCGGACACATCCTTATCGGCGGTCAATACGCCGGCATCATATTCGGGCAGCCCCAGCTCGGACACGTAGCGCACACGGCGCTGCGACGGAAGCTCAGGCAGCTCCGACCGCCACTGTTCAACCTGATCCGCGGAGATCTTAACCGGCATAAGATCGGGCTCCGGAAAATAGCGGTAGTCGTGCGCGTCTTCCTTGGTGCGCTGTATGAAGGTTTCGCCGCGGTCGGCATCGAATCCTCTGGTTTCCTGATCGACCGTGCCGCCGCTCTCCAGCACGCGGATCTGACGATCGATCTCGTATTCGATTGCCTGCATGATAAAGGCAAACGAGTTCATGTTCTTGATCTCTACTTTTGCCCCCAGTTCTTCCTGTCCAACCGGCCGGACGGAGACATTCACGTCGGAGCGCATCTGGCCTTTTTCCTGGTCGCAGTCGGAGATCCCGCCATACTGCATGATCTGTTTCAGCGCGGTCATATACGCCATCACGTCGGCGGTCGAATGCATGCATGGATTGGACACAATTTCCATCAGTGCCGTGCCGGCACGGTTGTAATCCACCAGGCTGGCACCCGCCACATGGGTGTTTTTGGCCGCGTTTTCCTCCTGGTGAATCCGCTCGAGGGTGAAGGTTTTCAATTCACCGTCCACCTCGACCTCGAGTTCTCCGCCCAGACACAGCGGCTGGTCGTATTGCGAGATCTGGTAGTTCTTGGACATGTCCGGATAAAAATAGTTTTTGCGGTCCCATTTGCTGTAGGGATTGATTTCACACCCCAACAGCAGGCCGGCCTTGCAGCAGAGCTCGATGGCCTTTTCATTCAGCGCCGGCAATGCACCGGGATAGCCGAGGCATACAGGGCAGACATGGGTATTGGGTTCCGCTCCGTATTCATACTTGCATGCGCAGAACATCTTCGTGTTCGTCTTCTGCATGACATGTGTTTCCAACCCAATCGTCGCTTCATATTTCATAACTGAATCCTTTTCACCACAGAGGATTCGGAGGTACACCGAGGTTTAATAAACCCGTCGTGTTATTCCGTCTCTAGGATGCATGACGTTAAAATTGATAAGTAATCCGAATTAAACATGCCTGATACGCACTCTCCAGCAATCCAGGTCCCAGAGCCGAATGCACTTTCATTGCAGCCCCTGTTCTTTTTTCCGCAATTTGATACGGCTCCATTCTCAGTGCCCCTCTGAGTCCTCCGTGGTGAATCCTATAACTCAGGTTTCTGCTTATGCCACTCGGTGGACTGTTCGTAGGCGTGTCCGACTTTGAGGATTGTTTCCTCCCGGAAAGCATCGCCGATAATCTGCAGGCCGATCGGCATGCCGTTGGAAGCAAATCCACACGGAAGAGAGAGCGCGCAGTTGCCCGCCAGGTTGATCGGCGTCGTCAGAATGTCGTCGAGATACATCTTCAGCGGATCGTCCGTTTTTTCGCCCTTCCGATAGGCCGGTGACGGCGTTACCGGCGCCAGAATGGCATCACACTGTCCGAAGGCCTCGGTAAAATCGTTACGGATCAGCGTGCGGACCTTCTGGGCCTTAAGGTAATACGCATCGTAATAGCCGCTGCTGAGCACATAGGTTCCCAGAATGATGCGTCGTTTTACTTCGGGGCCGAAACCGGCGGCACGGGTCTTTCCGTACAACTCGGCCGGATTCTTTCCATCGAGCCGCATGCCGTAACGAATACCATCAAAGCGAGCCAGGTTGGCCGACGCTTCCGCCGTTGCAATGATATAGTACACCGCGATGGCATACCTTGCATTCGGGAGGCTGACATCAACGATTTCCGCTCCCAGGCTTCTGCAATGCTCGACCGCATCGCGCACGGTGGCTTCGACCTCCGGGTCCATGCCCTCCACAAAGTACTCCTTCGGCAGGCCCAGCTTCATGCCGGCCAGGGAGGTATCGCTGCCCAGTGCCTTGGAGAACTCCGGCACCTCCACGTCAATGGAGGACGAATCCATCGGATCCACCCCACAGATCGTTTCGAGCAGCAACGCAGAATCCCTGACCGTCTTGGTGATCGGGCCGATCTGGTCCAAGGATGATGCAAAGGCCGTAAGCCCATAGCGCGAAACCCGTCCATACGTCGGCTTGACCCCGACGCACCCGCAGAACGCGGCCGGCTGACGAATAGACCCCCCTGTATCGGATCCGAGCGAGGCAATCGCCTCATCCGCGGCCACGCAGGCCGCCGAGCCGCCGGACGATCCCCCCGGGACATGATCCAGGTTCCACGGATTGGACGTTTTTCCGAGTGCAGCATTTTCGGTGCTCGAGCCCATCGCGAATTCATCCATGTTGACGCGTCCCAAAAGGATCGCACCGGCGTCACGCAGCCTGGCGATCACGGTGGCGTCATAGGGTGCCGTGTAGCCTTCCAGGATCTTCGAGGAACAGGTGCAGGGCTGCCCCTTTACATTAAGCAGATCCTTGATTGCCACGGGTACTCCCAGCAAGGGGCCGTTCCTGCCGGTCTTCCTGGCCTCATCGGCAGCCCGGGCCGCTTCGAGGGCCGCATCCCTGTCGACAGTCAGGTATGCCCCCACCTCCGCATCGGAAGCGTCAATCGAAGCGAGCACGTCATTGACAATGTCTACAGATGTGCATTCGCCGGCCGTCAGTTTTTCAGCGAGTTCAGCAATGGTACATTTGTGCAGTTCAGCCATGGGATTCCTATTGGTCGATAATTTTGGGGACGCGGATCTGTCCATCTGCAGCGGATGGAGCGTTGGCCATGACGGCATCGTGATCGAGACTTGCTCCGAGTTCGTCTTTTCTGAGCACGTTAAAGACGGGAATGGCGTGAGCCGTCGGTTCCACGTGGCTTACATCCAGCGCATTCAGCTGCTCGACATAGTGGAGCACCTGGTCGAGCTGCCCCTGAAACAGCCCCTTTTCCTCATCGGTTAAATCGATGCAGGCCAGCTTCGCAACATACCCTACATCCATACCCTGGTTTGCTTCGGACATCAGAATTCCTCTGTTAAAAATGAAGCCCGCAGTATAAAGAAACCGCAGGCTTGCGCAACTTCCAAGGCTTGGAGATTAGTCGGCGTAGACTTTGTTCCGCATGCTGTCCGTCAGCAGGTGGGGATAAACATGCTGAACAAAATCAATAATGTCTGTTTCGTAGGCGTTGCCCTCTTCCTCGCGCTGACCGGACACGGCAATATAGGCCCAGCGGTTGGCGGTGCTCCGGACGACGCGGTCCCATGCCAGCCAGAACATGCGTCCCAGATGGTAGGGTGTTTCGCGATCCTGTCCGACAAACCAGTAGGCATAATAGGAGTAGTAGTAAAGCGGTCCGTCAGCGGTCTGATAGGTCCGGTGCGATTTGATCACCCGAACCTTCAAGGGCTCCCGTCCTTCTAAAGGAACCTCCAGGGTGTATTCGCCATCCAGCAGATTTCCCTGCCCTTTCAGACAGCGTTGCGGACGGTGGATACTGTCACGTGCGGTTCCGCTCAATACGACCGACGCGTGCACGCGGGCTCCTGTCGACGCATTGGTATAAGAGGATTTAATAAACTCGGTATCCTTGGGGAGCTGTTCATATTCAGCCCGACTCATATTGTAGAGCCGTTCGCCGCAATCCGGGCAGATGTCCGGGATTTCCAGCTCACTTACGAAAACACCGTTATGGGCATAGTTTTTATCGCACAGCTCCTTATTGTGGCAGAACCGCAGCTCGTTGCCGACCCAGCCGCCGACCTCCTCGGGAAGCGCCATTTTCACCCCGGGAACGAAATCCAGTTTCACGTCAACCGTAAAGGCCAGCGCAAACACAGAGAGGGTCATCAAGACGACAATGCTCAGGAACGGTTTAAGTAGGCTTTTTTCCATTTTCCAAAAAATTCCCTGTAGTTTACCTGCAACAGTTTTCCGGCCCCAACCATGAGGCTGATCGCAACGGTGAACAGTACATAGCCGGACCAGTCGTGGTGCAATCCTGTACCCACTTCCTGGCCCGCTGTAATCGACACCAGTGCAATTGAAATAATACGCCCCACATTGCCCGCTACGGCAATCGGGATAGAAAGCAGAAAAAGCGCCCATTTTTTAATGAAGGTCTGCTGGGTGAAATAGGCATAGACCGCGGTCAGGGCCGTCATGGCCAGAAGCGAGCGCAACCCTGAACAGGGTGCCTCCACATTCAGCTGAAAATAGGGCGACATCAACTGGGTGCCCACCCGCTTGCACTCAATCCCCATGCCATTCAGAACAGACTCCCCCATGGTCGATGCAACATGCTGCAGCGGACCGGCCAGCGCATCAAGAAAGTTGAGCGGCACGCAGAAAATCAGGTACGCGCAGGGGAAAATCAAAAGTTTGGCCACCTGCCAGCCATAAAAATAGAGCGGGATGCCCCAGAGCAGCAGAATCAGGCTGATGAGCGAAATACGGGTCTGCTGCATTTTGGCTCCCAGCCAGTGCATCGCCAGCGCCGTCACAATGACATAAAGCCCGAACTTGCAGATGTTCTTCGGAGCGGCAACAAACTGATCCCGCTTGTGCCAGATCACGCCCAAACTCACGAACGGAATCAGATAGCCGTGCGAATAGTCGGCGCCGAACGACTGTTTGTCGCCCCAGCGGGCAATCATCCACTGAAAAGCCGACTTTGAGTTCACATTTTCGACCGTGCTGCCCAGCAGGTGAAACAGGATAAACAGGAAGCCGATGATAACGGATGCAAATCCGATGTTCTGGAGTTCTGCCTTTGAAAGCGCACCCAGTCGCCACCGGTCGCTCCAGATTAAAGCATGCTCTGTTTTCGTTCCATCCATTTTTCAGGTTCACCTCGTTGATATCAATGAATACGTGTACCATTAACCGCCTGCAAAAACAAGGCTGATGATTCCGGATATGGTGTCTTTCCTTGTCCAAATCCCACCGGGCGTTCTGCAAAATCATTGAATTACCGGCCTTCGACAGCACCGCTCTGCCAACGTTTATTTTTTCATTCAATTAGGCTTGCAAACCACCCGGCGATCCCAATAATGGCGCTTCGTTTTTGAGAAAAAGCGAGCGTAGCTCAGTGGTAGAGCTTCACCTTGCCAAGGTGAATGTCGAGGGTTCGAATCCCTTCGCTCGCTCCATTTTTAAGGCCTGCCCATGACGGGCAGGTCTTTTTTTTGTGCGCTCGGCTCGGGATTACATCCGTGACCTGCGTCGCGATGCTCCTCAGCGGTCTCCGGTTCCGGGCTGCTGAAGACCGCCTGTTCCGGACAAAAAAACACCGCACGGGCGGGGAAACTTCCGTGCGGCGCCAGGACATCATCCGATGCCACCTTCAATTACTCTTTTTCAGCGGCCTCTTCAGCCGGAGCGGCGTTTTGCTCTCTTTCCGCCCGCAGGGCCTCACGCATGGTCTTGCGCTCTTCCTCGCTCAGCTGACCGTCGCCATCGGCATCGTATTTCTTCAGCAGCTCCTCGTAACGGCGGGCACGCTCGGCACGGCGCTCTGCCCGGGCCGCCTCGAGCGCGGCGCGCTCTTCTTCATTCAGCTGACCATCCCCGTCAGCATCAAACCGTTTCATCATTTGTGCACGGTCAGGACCGCCACGCCCCGGACCGCCCCTGCTTCTGCGAAACGCTTCGCGCATGGCCTGGCGTTCGGACTCATTCAGCTGACCATCTCCATCGGCATCAAACTGCGAGATGATCTTCTCCTGCGGCGGACGGTCGGCACCCTGCGGCGGAGCCGCGTCAGGCGGAGGTCCCTGCTGGGCCAATACTGCGATACCGCTTACCGCCATCACCAAACCTGTCACTTTCCAAGCTATAGCATTCATGCTGCACCTCCTGTGGTTATATGCATTCCGCTTGCTGCATATAGAACGGCGGCGCAGAACAATTATTGTCCAGAATGCCGGCAATACCCACGAAGGCCCGGCGTCAGGCTTTTTGCGGACGCGGCATTTCGCGCACCCTCAGCGGCAGGGTGGAAACTGCGACATCATCCACCGAAAGATTAATCTGATAGTCGTCGTAAGCCTCGAATTTAATGTTGTGAAAATTGAGGATCAGGTTGACCGCAATCGAGTCCACATCTTCAGCCATTCTCGGCGTCACATCGCCCTGCATCGTTTTGAGAACGGGCACGCCATCCGGATTGACCAGCTGAAGCTGGATGCGATGTAATCCCTCTTCCATCTTATCAAACCGGATGCGCAGGGCAATTGCGCACGATGGATGGGTAATCGGCATCTTGACGGCAAATATCTGATCAAACGTGCCTAGAATATTCAACTTGCCATGGTTATCCGTGGCGGCATCGCAGAGCGCGAATACTTCGATTTTCATCTATAATCTCCTTGAGCCGAACATAGGCGAAACCATCGGCTCAAAAAAGCGAATAAGAAACGAAGCTTTCGCACTAATCCGTCACGGCGCCCTCGGAAGCGGAGCCGACGAGTTTGGCATACTTGGCCAGCACGCCGCGTCTGTAGCGGTCGCGCGGCTGCTTCCATTTCTCAAGCCGGCGCTTGATCTCGGCCTTGGATAACCGGACCTCGATGGATCGTTCCTGGGCGTTAATGGAAATGACATCGCCGTTCTTAACGATCGCCAGCGGACCTCCCACATAGGCCTCCGGCGTGATGTGACCGATGACGAAGCCATGACTGCCGCCGGAAAATCGGCCGTCCGTGATCAGGGCAACATCCTTCCCGAGTCCGCGCCCCATGATCGCCGAAGTCGGCGCCAGCATTTCGCGCATGCCCGGCCCGCCTTTGGGGCCCTCGTAGCGAATCACCACCACATGCCCCTTTTTCACTGAACCATCCAGTATTTTTTTCAAGGCCTGTTCCTCGGAGCTGAAAACCATGGCCTTCCCGGTAAACTCCAATCCCTGCTTGCCGGAAATCTTGGCCACGGCCCCATCGGGGGCCAGGTTTCCCTTGAGAATAACCAGATGCCCCTCGGGCTTGATCGGCTTGTTGAACGGACGGATGATGCTCTGCTTCCTCGGATAGGGCTTCACATTGGCCAGGTTCTGCCGAAGATTTTTTCCCGTGACCGTCATGCAGTCGCCATTGATCAGGCCCTCTTTCAGCATGCGCTTCATCAGCGGCGCGACCCCGCCGATGGCGGAGAGGTCCGCCATCACATATTTCCCGCTCGGCTTCAGGTCGGCCAGCACCGGCACTTTTTTACCCACACTGGTAAAATCGTTAAGCGACAGGCGCACCTTTGCCGCGTGCGCCATGGCCAGCAGGTGCAGCACCGCATTGGTCGATCCGCCCAGCGCCGTGACCACGGCGATCGCATTCAGAAAGGCCTCCCGGGTCATAATATCCGATGGCTTGATCCCCCGCTCAATCAGATTCATGACGGCCCGGCCGGCGGCATGGGATTCCTCCACCTTCTCGCGGGAGTCGGCTATGCGCGAGGAACTGTTTGTCAGGCTCATACCCAGCGCCTCGATCGCCGAGGCCATCGTATTGGCGGTATACATGCCGCCGCAGGAGCCCTGGCCCGGAATGGCCGTCTTTTCAATTTCGGTGAGTTCACGGTAGTTAATCTCACCCTTTGCATGCTGTCCCACCGCTTCGAACACCGACACGATATCCACATCTTTTCCGCAGTGGCATCCCGGCCTGATGCTGCCGCCGTATACAAATACCGATGGACGGTTCAGGCGGGCCAGCGCAATCAGGCAGCCGGGCATGTTCTTGTCGCATCCGCCGAAGGCCACCACCCCGTCAAAACCTTCGCATGCGGCCACCGCCTCAATCGAGTCGGCAATGATCTCCCGCGAGACGAGCGAATACTTCATGCCCTCCGTACCCATTGAAATGCCGTCGGATATCGAAATGGTATTGAATATCACTCCCTTGCCGCCGGAAAAACCGACGCCCTTCTCTGCCTCCCGGGCCAGCTGATCGATGTGCATATTGCACGGCGTCACCATGCTCCAGGTCGATGCCACGCCGATTTGCGGCTTATGGAAGTCGGCGTCCTTGAAGCCGACCGCCCGCAGCATGGCCCGGCTTGGCGCACGTTCAACACCATCCACGACCACCGACGACCAGGGCCGTTGATCTTTGCGAAACTTTTTCGTCGTCATAAACAGCTCCTCCGTAGATGTCGAAAGTTTAAATGGGAATCCCGCAGGTTCAATCTCTTTTAGGGTCTCATATCAGCGGTCAGCCCCTGTCCCGGCGGGTGCGGCGGGAAGGATTCGCTCCGCTTAACCGTTCCCGTCCTACAAAATCTTTCATCAATAAACTGCTGCAGGGCTGGAACGGATAGCGCCCTATTTGCCGTTCCAAAAGGGCCGCACTTTCTCAATTAAGCGAAAAAAACCGCGGTCCTTGCCCCTCAAAACCGCCATTTCATGGGAAAAACCGCTTATGGCCTGCAATCTGCTTAATCTATATTCAGTTAACTACAGGTGGTTTAGGATGAAAACGTGGTCAATTATAGCAGTGGAAATCTCAATGGTCCTCTCCGGTCTGGCTATGATCGGGCTTATGGCAGCCGTTGTGCTGGGTTAGACGCAGTACGGTTCTTTCAGGCAAAGCGTTTCACATATTGATGCGCTTGCGAAACGATTTCCTCTTCGCCGTCCACCACTCCATCCTGCATTAGGATTCGTCCGTCACAGATCACGGTATCGATACATGAGCTGTCGGCACTGTACACCAGGTCATCAATCAGATGATACCCGGGAGCCAGGCGGTGATTGGCCAGATCAATGAGCATGCAGTCCGCCAGCTTACCCTCCGCAATCTCGCCGCACGGCAGTCCCAGCGCCTTCGCCCCCTTTACCGTGGCCATATCAAAAATCGTGCCGGCAGGCAGTGCGGTGGCGTCATTCTGCAGCAGCTTGGCGTGCAGCGAGGCAAACTTCATCTCCTCCAGCATATCGAGATTGTTGTTCGAAGAGCAGCCGTCAGTTCCCAGCAGGACCTCGACTCCATTCGCCGTCATTTTTCCATATGGAAAACTGCCGGAGGCCAGCTTCATATTGGCCACGGGGTTATGGACCACCTTTACACCGCGGTCCGCGAGAATTCCGATTTCCGCATGATTTACATGGACGACATGGGCCGCAATCACATTGGGGCCCAGGAGCCCGATCTTATCCAGCCATTGCACGGGACGCAGCCCATACTTTGCGAGGCAATCCTCCACTTCCTTTACGGTTTCTGAAACATGGATGTGAATCAGCAGGTCGTTCTCTTCAGCAAAGTCCCGTATCCATCGCAGCGATTTTTCAGAAACCGAATAGAGTGCATGCGGGCCCAGGGCGAAACGCACACGGTCGGAATAGGTATCGGCTTCCCTGTAATACAGCGTCTTGGTCATTTTGCGCTGTTCGGCGGCCTTTTCCTCGTCGCTGAAATCAATAAACACGGATGAAAGCATGGCGCGCAGCCCCATCTCCTCAACGGCACGCGCGGTGCCATGGAAAAACCAGTACATGTCGTTGAAGCAGGTGGTGCCGGATTTGATCATTTCCAGGCATGCGAGCCGCGTACCATGATAGATATCGTCTTCGGTCAGTTTTGATTCCAGCGGCCAGATATAATTGGTCAGCCAGTCATGCAGCTCCAGATCATCGGCATAGCTGCGGAGCAGGGTCATCGCCGCATGGGTGTGCATATTCACAAAGGTCGGGAGAATGGCCTTTCCGCGACCATCGATGACCCGGGCGGTATCGTCGGCGATATCATTCCGAATGGCTTTAAACTGATTGCCCTCGATGAGGACATCGGTTTCCTTCCCGTCCAGCTCTATGTTGCGAATCAAAATGGCCATGGTTGTGCCTGCTCAGTCCCGATCAATGGTTCTGCTACTGTCTGGAGCGACTTTAGGCTTCCAAGTTCCGTGTTTCCATGTAAATAAATAGCTCTTTTCAAAGGGGATGATGAATGAAGATCTTTGTGCCGGGCAGAATCTGCCTGTTTGGGGAACACTCCGACTGGGCGGGCGGTTATCGCCGCATCAATGCCAATATTGAAAAGGGCTATGCCCTGATTGTGGGAACCAATCAGGGCCTGTATGCCAAAGTCAACCCCCACCCCGACAAACTTATTCTACACGCCTCTTTCGAGGATGGTCGCCGGAAAGGCCCCTTCGAAATTCCGATGGACCGGGATGCGCTGCTGGAGGAAGCCATGAAAGGGGGCTTTGCGAGTTATGCCGCCGGCGTGGCCTACCAGATCATCACGCACTATCGCGTCCGCGGCCTGGAGATTGACAATTATCTCACCGACCTGCCCGTGCAGAAGGGCCTCTCTTCATCGGCGGCCATCTGCGTTCTGGTTGCCCGCGCCTTCAACCGACTTTATGACCTGAAGATGACCGTGCGCGGAGAAATGGAATATGCTTACATGGGCGAAATCACCACACCATCACGGTGCGGGCGGCTGGATCAGGGCTGTGCCTACGGCAACCGGCCGGTAAAAATGACCTTTGACGGCGACCGGCTCGATGTCGAGGAAGTCAGTCTTCCCGCAACGCTCCACTATGTCATCGTTGATCTCAAGGCCTTCAAGGATACCAAGGAAATTCTGGCTAAGCTCAACCAGAGCTATCCGTTTGCAGATAATGCACTGCAGCAGCAGGTGCAGGAATATCTGGGTCCGATCAACGCCGATATTGTCAGGCGGGCATCGGATGCCTTGCGCGAAGGTGATGCCGGAATGCTCGGCGCCCTGATGAATGAAGCACAGGCCAGGTTCGACGAGCATCTGCAGCCGGCCTGCCCCTCCCAGCTCACCTCCCCCGTCCTGCACAAACTGCTGGCTTACGCCCCGATCCAGCCCCATATCCTGGGAGGGAAAGGCGTCGGATCGCAAGGCGACGGCACGGCGCAGTTCCTGGTTAAGGATGTGGAGGCGCAGAGCAAGGTGATCGAAATCATCGAGCGGGACCTCAGGATGCCGTGCATGAAACTCGACATCGAGTCGGTCACCCGTGTACGCAAAGCGGTCATCCCCGCAGCCGGATTCGGCGACAGCCTCTTTCCATCGAGCAAGACGATGAAAAAGGAAATGTTCCCGATCATTGATCGTGACGGCCGCGTTAAACCCGTGATTATGGCCATCCTTGAACAGGTCCTGAAAGCGGGCATTGAGGAAATCGGCATTGTGATCCAGCCGGCCGACCGGGAAATGTTCGAGGAGTTCTTCCACCGCCAGCTCCCCATCGAGCATGTCAACCGGCTTTCGAAGGAAGATCAGCGCTACATGCAGCACATTATGGATATCGGGAGCAAAGTAACCTTCCTGATGCAGGAATCGCAGGAGGGGTTCGGACATGCGGTGCACTGCGCCGGAAACTGGGTAGGCAGGGAATCCTTCATGCTGGTGCTGGGCGATCACCTGTTTGCATCGGACACCGACACCTCCTGTATCCAGCAGCTGATGGACCTCTATGCACGTACCGGTCGAAGTGTGGTGGGGCTGCAGGAAACCCCGGAAGCAGAAGTGAAGCGCTTCGGATGCGCCACCGGGGTATGGGAGGAGGGCGGAAACCTGCTCTCCATCACCGAGTTTGCGGAAAAGCCCTCGGCGGATTATGCGCGGAAACATCTCGCGACACAGGACGTGAAGCCCGACCATTATCTGACGATTTTCGGGCAGTATATCCTGACGCCGCACATCTTTGAACTGCTGGAAGACAACATCAGCCGCAATATACGGGAAGGCGGATCATTCCAGCTCACGCCCTGCCTCGACAAACTGAGACAGGAAGAAGGCGTTATCGGCTGCCGCGTCCAGGGACGCCGCTTCGACATCGGCCAGCCTGGAACCTACCGCCAGACCATCATCGACTATCCGGGGTCGTGAGGAGATTGCAGAGCAAATAGCTGTTGGCTGTTAGCCATTAGCTTCATATCTCAGTTGGCTCTGTTGACTCCGTGTGATGCTTATTTGACCTGCTGAGATTGCATTTTTATCTCACACGGAGATAACGGAGATAACAGAGATTATTCTATTTTTCTCTGCTGCTCTGCTGGCTCTGCGTGATGCTTAACTGACCTGCTGAAATTGAATTTTTATCTCACGCCCGCTGCGCTCGAGGAACGGAGTGATCAGAGGATATTCTTCTCGGTTGGCTCCGTTGGCTCCGTGTGATACCTATTCGAAAGCACGGTTGGAACGATTTATCTCACACGGAGATAACAGAGTTTATTCTATTTTTCTCTGCTGCTCTGCTGACTCCGTGTGATGCTTAATATAACTGCTTAATGTGTGTTTATATCTCACACGGAGTCAGCGGAGTTAGCGGAGGGAATGGGTGTGGAATGTAGAAGGTGGGAGGTGCAAGGAGGGGGTGCTGTTGGCTGTTAGCTTTTAGCTTTTAGCTATATACTTTTGCGGTGGAGGGACGACCGCTGTGTCGTCCTTAGGCCGGGACAGAGCCCGGCCCTCCAAGTGGTTAGCTATTAACCTCGTCCCTCTGCTGGCTCCGTTGTCTCCGTGTGATATCTAATATGCCTCCTGAGGTGTAAGTTTTCTCACACGGAGATAACGAAGGCTTTAAAATTAGCTTTTAGCAGTCGGCTCTTAGGAACCAGCAACTAAAAACCTAAAACCCAACACCTAAAACCTAAAACTTAAAACCTAAAACTCAATACGGTTTCCGCTAATATGCGCCGCGGCAGCAGAAGACAGCCTTGAAGGTGCGGGCCATGATGACAAGATCGAGCCAGATCGACCAGTTCCGGACATAATAGGGATCCCATTTTTCCATGCCCTCGTTGCCGGCTTCGCTTCTCCCCGACACCTGCCACAGGCCGGTAATGCCGGGCTGAACCTTATGCCGGAGAAAGCGCACCTGCTCCGAGAGTTCATTGAAATGATAGGCCGGAAGCGGCCGCGGTCCCACCAGCGACATGGTGCCTTTGAGCACATTGAGCAGCTGGGGAATTTCATCCAGCGATGTTTTACGGAGAAAGATCCCGACCTTCGTGATTCGGGGATCCTTCTTCAACTTAAAGTTTGCCTCCCACTCCGCGCGCAGCGCCGGGTCCTTTTTCAGCGCCTGCTGCAGTACGTTCTCCGCATCCGGAACCATGGTCCGGAACTTGGCCGTGCGGAACAGGCCTCCGCCCATTCCGACCCGGCGCTGCAGAAAGATCGGATTATGGCGGTCTTCCAGCCAGATCAGCAGATAAAGCAGCATCATGAGCGGAACCCATACCGGCGACGTTCCCACAACCAGAAACAAGTCACTCAGCCGTTTTAAAACGCGGGCAAAGGGATTCAGCAGGTTCTTGGTGATCTCCAGGCCCAGAATCCCCTGCAGATCACGGGGCGTAACCCACAGCGACGGGGCCTCCTGGAGATCGGGAATCATGATCACCCTTCGATAGACTTCGAGCGGCCCCTCAAGTATATCGACCAGTTGATGCCGGGTGGTCTGACCAAGAGCCACGATAGCCACCGGAGTCCGATAGGTGGTATTGTGCAGATTCCCCAGCACGGGAATCCCCTGGATCATGTTGCCCTGCGGCATACTGTCGGTAAAAATAGCGGAAGGAATATATCCGAGTCCCGGTTCAGACCGCATAGCCGCAATCACCACGGCAGCCGACTCCCGGTCGCCGTAAATCGATACCGGTACCCCCCATGCTCCCAGTCGAATAACAAACCCGCGTGCAGCGGCCCGGATGAACGGAATCCAGATGGCACTGAATACATAGGTGGATATAAAAATGATACGGCTGTTGCCTACCGACTTCTTCGTGAAAAAAGAAACCAGCAGCAGCGAAACAAACACGATGAAGAGCGTGCCTTCAATCCGCCGGAGCTCGTCGACCACGCCCAGGCCCCATCCGGGCAGCAGACGGGCAGCCAGCGATGCTACGGTCCACAGCGGCACAAGAAGGAAGCCATACTTGACAGAGAAGGGAATATCCTTGATCCAGTACAGCAGGAGATTTGCAATGCAGAGCGAGGCCGCCATCACGAAGGCATCGCCCAGGGCAATCGCCAGCGAATTAATCGCATATCGCCGATAGAACTTGGGCTGCCGATCAGCAGAATCTATACTGACAATGTCTTTTCTCAAAAATACCCCACCTGAGCTGTCACATAAGCTATGATCTGTTGGCAAAACATACTAGCTTTTTGTGCCTCAAAGCATACCGGCTACCCTCGCATTCCTCAGGCGGATCGATGCGCCCGCCCTGAGAGATCGGGCCGGTCATGATAAGCACCACCAGCCCCCTGCATGGTCATCCGTGACAACGCGTCTGCCGACATGCAAGCGCCCTTCGCTGCCGGCATAATACCCGGCAGACCGACTGCAATCTGTAGAACCCTCTGTCTCCTGTAGAATTCAGTTTGAATATCGACTCGTCTGACCATTATCGATCCAGCCCAAGGTTCAGAGCCCCGGTGAACATCCATTTACAATGAATACAAGCGCACTTTTTCCAACAGCTAAGCCAAACCCCGGAAAAGAAGCCGCAGGTGTTGAGAGCGATTCAGAACGGCCTAAATTCCAACCGAAAATCTACATCACTCCGCTTCACTCCAAATCGATATACACCCGCACAGCCGGGACTTCCCTGCTACAGGATTAGCCGGCGCATTGATATATATATATACAGTAATCATATTTATCATATATATTATGCATGGCTTCATTTTTTTACTCGCCTCATTACATGATTTGTACGATTAAAATATTCTTGTTGGCTGTCATTCAGCGGGTAGAAATGAAGGTGTAGGAGGGAGAGAAAACGAAGCAATGGATGTAAAAAAAAGCAACTCGATGAATGCTCTCCTGCAGCAGTAAACATGATCTTTGAACAAGTCAATCAGTCGGCAGCGGGTTCGTCAGCGGTATAATCTATGGATTCCGGATCTGGCAGGACCTGACGCAAATAAAGTTGCGCATTCGGCCCCTGAATCTCGCTTAACAGAATGAAGGGCGATAAGTAGAATGGGACGTATTGGATACTTTAAACCAGAATGCGTAATGCAGGAAGGGAGGCACACGATGAGTGCTCAATATATTCATGCTGTGAAAGCGCGAAAAAGAACCTTCGGCTTTCTTTACATCATCGCCATTACAACGATGGCAATATCTACCGAGGCGGTTAAGCCCGGCACCACCACCACCCCAAACAGTGACGCAAGCGGGACGCTAGACCTTTCAGGCGGCTATGTGACGAACATGGGGTATATCGATGCAGCAGTCCTGGACAAGGAATTCACCAATGCCGCACTTCGAACGCTTGCGGTGAGTATCGGCCAGCTGGGGGGCGTTAACCCGGAAACCGGGGAGATCATCACCGACGAAGCCAATCTTCTCCCCCTGGTGTCAAAGGAAATGGATGTGACGGGAAAGGCCTATTTCTACACCAACATCTATATATCCGGTGACACGTTTGTGTACGGAGCTATCTACGGAAGCGGGATTGGAATCACCAATCTTCCCGTGCAGAACATTTCCGGTCTGCTCACCGCACGTCCGGAGGTTCAATCGGCACTAAGCACCAAACTGGATGCCGAGGGGGTTTGGGAAACCATTAACGAAAGTACCGCAACGATCACCGACCTCCAGACCGTAATCGATGCACTCAACAGCTCCATCGAAGACACCAACAATCCGCACCATGTCACGGCGGCCCAAGCCGGAGCCCTGCCGGTGACCGGCGGAAAGGTAAGCGGCCACATTGATATGGACGGCGTTGCGCGCATTGTCAACCTTCCCGACCCGGCCAACGAACAGGATGCGGTGTCCAAAGCCTATCTGGATCAGCGGCTGAACTTTATTCCACCGCGGGGAGATATCGGTATGGGTATCTATACAAACACACCCTGATTAATGAAATCTCCAACTGAGGAGAGGAAAATGAAAACCATAGGCGCCGAAAACAAACCGTGGCTGAGCCTCATGGTTTGGGGCTTTGCAACACTGCTGATGGTACAGACCGGATTTTCGAATCCGGAGGATCCCCTGCAGCCGGGATGGTGGTCTGACCGCGGCGTATTGACCTCCAATATGGTGAACGACTATGCCCCCGTAAATCAGGGACAGGTTAAATGGATGGCCGCCCAGGCCTATGCCGAATTTCAGGATCAGCTGCCTGGCGAGGCCAATACGGACATCGCAGCAGTGATTGCCACGTTCACGGATCAGAACAACTATCTGCCCGTCAACCTCGGGCAACTCAAACAGGTGGCCACCCCGTTTTATGACCGCCTCATGGGACTGGGCCTGGTTGGTCATTATCCATGGGAAAATGACACCGCCCTGGCTAACGACTATGCCATCGCCACCGTTGGGCAGCTGAAAGCCTTCTTCAACTTTGAGCCGCCGGTCGGCACGAACATATACTATGTCGCCACGAACGGCTCGGATGAAAATTCCGGCACCTTCGATCAACCCTTCCGCACCATTCAACATGCAGCCGACCTCGTCATACCGGGCGACACCGTGCTCATCCGCGGCGGAACCTATCGCGAGCAGGTTAGCGTAAGAACCAGCGGCACCCCCGACCTCCCGATTACCATCGCGGGGTACAGAGATGAATATCCCGTCATCAAAGGATCGGATCTGGCAACCAATTGGGAGCCTTACCAGGGCAACATCTGGATGACCACGAACTGGCCTTTCGACAGCCAGCAGGTTTTTGACGATGGGGTGCCGCTGCAGCAGATCGGATATCCCTCAAGAGTCTCCAGAGATGATCCCAGCAGATATCCGGTGGTCGGCCTGAAGCTGTCGGATATGATATCCGGCTCATTTTATTATGACACCACAAACAGTACGCTTTACGTCTGGCTTGCGGATGACTCCGACCCGGTCAACAGCGTTATCGAAGCGAGCGCCAGACGTTGGTGCATCCGTGCTTCATGGGCCTCATATATTCATATTGCCCGAATCAGAGGTCGCTACAGCAATGCCGGAATCTATTGGGAAGAAGGTGTTTATCTGGGGCCATACTCAGTCATAAGCGAGTGTGACATTCAATGGTGTGCTTTTGAAGGCATACAGGCAGAGCATGATTCAATGGTGCTGAATTGCAATGCCAGTAACAACGGAGGCCGGGGCATTTTCGCCAGATACGGGACAAACTCTGTCATACAGGGGTGTCTTGTATCACATAACAACTACCGGAATTTTCTTGGGGGCTGGAATGCCGGAGGAATCAAACTCTACGGAGGTGCATCAGG
>JBNKVA010000031.1:0-29112 GCA_050298955.1 Pontiella sp. | reverse complement strand
ATCCGCATTCGCTCCCGAGGTGCTGGCGGTGGTGTTGTCCTGGAAAGTGACCGTCAGCACGGGAATACGAGTCGCGTCGTTCCGGTCGGTATTGAAAATGGCGACCGTCAGGAGCGGTTTATTTGGAGTGAAGGTTCGGGTATTCGCGCCGCCGCCGAGGCCCAACACAAAAGACCCGGATGTCGCCTCGCCGGGGTTGTTGGACTGGTTGCTATCAACGCCGCCGCCATTATCCACAGTCAGACCCAGGCTGTTGGCCTGCGAAGTTCCATAGGTCAGGGCGACGGTCTGTCCATCGAGGAGATTGAAGCTGGACCCTTCGAAATCCCACACACCGCCGGTGTTGTTGGCGAAGGCGTTTGCGATGTTTGCCGCCAGCGTCGCCTCGTTATGGGAATTACCCGTGGCTTCGAAAAACGTTATGCCGTTCCCGTTGAGGGTTCCCACCGTGTTGACGGTGAGGTCTGCGACAAGGTCGGGCGTGGCGTTGACTTCGCTCGAGTTGTCACTCTCGACACCGGACTGCATCGCCGACACCACATAGTAGTAGGTTGTGCCGTTGGTCACATCCGTATCGGTATAGCTGGTTGAAACGATGTTCGACACGACGGTCCCGTAGGGTGCGCCGCTGGCCGTCGAGCGCTTCACGACATAGCCGTCCGCGCCGACGGATGCATTCCACGACAAGGACACCTGTCCATCACCGGGCGCTGCGGCAACCCCGGTTGGGGCCATCAGTTCGCTGGGCGTGGCGCTGGCTTCGCTCGATGTTTCGATTACGCCATTGGTGTTCACCGCATCGACGACATAGTAGTAGGTCGTTCCGTTGGTAAGGCCCGTGTCCTGGTAGCTCAAACCGGTCACACCGGACGCGAGCGTCGCATAGCCGCTTCCGCTGGTGGTGCTGCGCTTGACGGCGTAGCTATCCGCGTCGGCAACCATATTCCAGGACAACGATACGGCCGCGTTTGACGGAGTTGCGGTCAGCGTCAGCGGCAACTCCTGCTTCGAAAGAACGATGTCACCCCCGTTGGGCACGACATCGAACATCAGCTTGCCATTCACGATCTGGCTGGGCACCGCAGTTCCGTTTTGCGTGACGGAAGCCGCCAGCCAACCGCTCGGCAGCGTGCGGCGCAACGTGAGGGGATAGTTGAAGATCGCGTCGTCCAAACTGTCGCTCAGCTGCAGGGTGATGTTGGTGGTTCCGCTTGAGACGACGGTCAGCACCGCCGCATCCCGTTCCTGGATATAGCGGCTAACATTGCCGAATGTTTCGACCCACCAATTGTCGGTATTGGCCGCGACATAGTCCAGGTTTGACTGAAGCTTCGAGGAAGTGATCGGGCAGCAAGCCGGGTCATTATCAATGCCATGGATCAACCACACCAGCCATTTTCCCGAACTCGCCGCGTTATCGGATGCAACATTCATATCGCCATCAGGGCCGAGCGCACCGATGCTCAGAAAATCCGATGGCGTGCTGGGCACCAACGATCCATTGCAGCTCCGCGCGAACGAGTAATACTGCGAGGTAATGGATCGGTTGGGCACCGTGCAATAGGGATAGGCAAGGCTGACGCACGGCTTCCCCGTGTGCAACTCGATGAGGTCCTTGGAGCCTGACTCTTCAGCAATCACTTCGGCATCCGATAGCGAGGTGAGGTCGGGGTGCGTCAAGGTATGACTGCCGATTTCGTGTCCTTGGGCCGAAGCGTTTTCTATCGCGGTCCAATCGGGATTGCCGACGATGCAGAAAAACGTCGCCAGCAGACCTTTTTCATCGAACATGGGTTGGGCCACCGAGAACTGTTTCGGGGAGTTGTCGTCGAACGTGTAGGAAACCGCGCTCGCGCTGAACCCGCGCCAGGTCGCAAGCTCGTAGGGAGCGGGGATTGTGGCGGCGGCTTCCGCGCGCAGGGTTGCCGACGCGTAAACCAGGGTCGCGCACAGAAGGAACTGGAGTGGCTTCATACAAATACCTCATTTCATTAAACAGATACATGCTACGCATCCACTGCGGCGAATCCAATCCTGGGGTGTTGCAGCCGGCCTGTTACGGTAACATCGGTTCATGACCATCGTCTTTTGTTTCGTTCTGGCATATTACTGAACTTCTGCGTGTGAATTGGGCGGAATTTTGCTAGGCATTGGCCTGTTATGAATCAAGTCCTCATACCCACCTCCGTAGCGATGCTCGCGAGCGCGTTCCTGTGTCTGCCCCCCTTGCCGGTTCGGGCGGCACCGCATATCCAGTTCGATAGCACGGTGTATGACTTCGGCAGTGTGCAACCCACCGAAACGGTCATACATGAGTTCGTTTTCACCAACACCGGCAACGCCACGCTGGAA
The DNA here is from genome assembly GCA_050298955.1 of Pontiella sp. Taxonomy (GTDB): domain Bacteria; phylum Verrucomicrobiota; class Kiritimatiellia; order Kiritimatiellales; family Pontiellaceae; genus Pontiella. Next base: position 26,760 of record JBNKVA010000031.1, on the reverse strand, counting down.
ATCAGCGGGGTACGGCTATCCTGCAGTTGCACCACCGCCGGCGAATGGACCAAGTCCATCGAACCAGGCGGGACCGGGACCATCCCGCTCAAGTTCGATCCCTCGAACTTCAGCGATATGGTGGCCAAGAGCGCGACCGTTACATGCAACGATCCCGAGCAGCCTTCCGTTTATCTCCTGCTCAAAGGATCGGTGTGGCGACCGGTGGAGGTGACGCCCCGCTACGCCTATTTCACGGTGCGGGAAGGAAGTGAAACCAACCAGACCAAGGTGATTCGCATCATCAATCGCGGCACGGAGGACATCGAAATCTCCGAACCGGAATGGAACAATCCCACCTTCAAAGCCGAATTGAAAACCATCAAGCCCGGCAAGGAATTCGAGGTCGATGTCAGTCTGGTGCCCCCGGTTGAAGCATCGCGATCGATAACGCCCATTACCTTGAAGACCAGTTCCACAAACCTGCCGGTGGTGACCATCAGCGCCTATGTCATGGTGCAGTCGGCCATTCAGGTCATGCCGCAGCGCATCGTCCTGCCCTCCGGCCCGCTTGGCGGCGGCAACCACTACTCGGTCAGGATCCGCAACAACGACAGCCAGCCCCTCCAGCTCTCCGAGCCGTCGGTCAATGCCGATGGCGTCGAGGTCACCATGACGGAATCGCAGCCGGGACGCCTGTACAGCCTGCAACTGGCCTTCCCGGACGGATTTCAAATTGAAACGGGCAAGAGCGTGCATTTGAGCATTAAGTCGAACAGCTCCACCATGCCCGTCATCCGGGTTCCCATCATTCAACCAAGCAACTCCGGCGCGGCAAGCCGTCCCTGATGAACACGACAGAAAAGCCATCCACCGCATCGTCCCACCTCTCCGGATGGAAACGGCTGCTCGGAGAAACGTTGACGGTGGCGGTTGCCGGACTGGCTTTCGCCCTGGCCGCCAACTTGATCTCGCCGCGCGGACTCGAACTAGGCAGGAACTATTTTCCGGGCGCGAGCCGTCCCCTGCCCCAACCCGGCGGAACGACGAATGCGCCGAACCCGACCGTTCCGGCGCAGCTGGCCGCGAGGATTCAAGCCCAGGGATTGCAAGTCATCACCGGCCCCGAAGTGCATCAACTCTTCCAGGATCCGCGGTATGCGCAGGAGTTGGTCGTGTTTGTGGATGCCCGCAATCAGGCGCTTTACCGCCAAGGGCATATACCAGGGGCCTATCCATTCGACCACTACCGGCCCCTGGAGGAACTTCCCAACGTGCTGCCGGCGTGCCTGAACGCGGAGCAAGTGGTGGTCTATTGCACGGGCGGCGACTGCGAAGACAGTGAATTCGGTGCCATCGCGCTGCGCGATGCGGGCGTCCCGGCCGACCGGCTGTTTGTCTTTGCCGGCGGCATCGCGGAGTGGACCGCAGAAGGGGGTCCGGTCGAAACCGGGGAACGTCAAAGCGGCATGATGCGGAGTCCGACCCAATGAACACACCCTCTTCTTCCCGATTCCAAAAACAGGTGGTGCCGATGCTCGGCGTCCTGGCCCGCTGGGCGCTGGGCGCACTGTTTGTCTACATGGGCCTGCAGAAAGCCCTGGACCCCGTGGACTTCCTCAGGCTGATCCGCCAATACGACCTGGTGGACACCCCGCTTCTGCTCAATCTGATCGCGGCCACGCTTCCTTGGTTCGAGGTGTTTTGCGGCGCGCTCCTGATCGGGGGCATCGCCGTTCGCGGTACTGCGGCGGTCTGCCTGTTGATGCAGATCCCGTTTACGATTCTGGTCCTCCAACGGGCGCTGGCGATCCATGCGGAAACGTCCCTGCCCTTCTGCGCCATCCGGTTCGACTGCGGCTGCGGCGCCGGCGAAGTGGCCATCTGCTTCAAACTGCTTGAGAACGGTTTGCTGATTCTCCTTTCCGGCCTACTGGTGGTTTGGCGGAATCCCCGCCGCTGTTTGCGTAGCCGACTTTTTCCGGAGTAGAAAACCCTGGCGGGAAGGGTGCGGAGCGCCCTCCGCACCGCGTCTCGCGCAACGCCAGCCGATTACGTTCGACTCACCGGCTGCCGTACCCGGCCAATCCCTCGATGGTGATCTGGACGGAGCGTCCCTTATTCTGCAGCAGCAGTTCCGAGTTGGCCGGGTCGTATTCAAAATGGTCCGCTCCCGATACCGCAACGGGTTTCTGGAAAGTGACCACCTTGAGCTGAAACGCGACCTCTTCCTGCGAGGTAATTTCCAGCAGCCCTTTTTCCTCGTTCATCGCAACGACGATGTCCGCATAGTCCACGCCCGGCCCCGTGGGTCTGTGGTACACCGACAGGGATTCCCCCTCGGGGTAGATCATGAGTTCCACCACATCCTCGCTTGGATTCCCAACCGGAACGGACCGCCGGGCCGTCCGTCACTCTCCAGGAATGCGGCTCACCCGGCGGTCGAGCCCTACCTTTAGGGGCGCAGTCCCTGTGACCGTGGTCGCCGAGGCCGGCGACCCTCCACAACCATTTAATCCACCTCGAACCAGTCAAAGTCGGCTTGGATGCCCTGCCCCGCCACATCGTAGGCGCAGAGGCCGACCATCGCGCCGGTAAAATGCAGAATGGATCCATAGTCGTCGGATAGCTTGGTCATATCAAAAAACCCGCCGACCCGCTTCCAGGTCTCGGCATCGGGCGACGCCTCGAAGGACAGATCCGTGTGGTCGATGTTGGCTCTCAGATAGATCGCTTCCGGCCAGTCAGCGATCACCAACCGTGCATCGGCAGGTTCGGCGTAGACCGAGTCGTCGGTCAGCGCCACCCGCACTATCCGGCCCATTTCCTCGTCGTGGCAAACATGCAGGAAAAAGTGGGTGCGCGTGTCATACCAAACCGTCAGCCCTGCAAACTGGGTAAAGCGGGTCGGCATACATTCCATCTTCGTGGTGACCATGGCCTTGAAGTCGGTCAGTGGTCGAGCGAGCAGCGACTGATTGTGCAACGAATGGGGGCATTCGCGGCCTTTAAGCCGCAGCCAGCCGGGGCGGGCGATCAGCGAAAGCCAGCTCTCATCGGCGACTACACGCAGGGTCTGCCAGTGGATATCGAGTTCCAATGCATCAAATTCGTCGCGGGCAGGCTGTGCAGGCCATGGATGTGGCTCAATGCCCTTCGGAGGCTCGACTTCGACCTGCGGAAGCATATCGCCGTGAGCCAGCCGCAGCCAGCCGTCCTCCGACCACACCACGCGCTGAATGGCGGTTTCGCGGCCGAGCGTGCAGCGGTCGCCTTCGTGAGCCATTGCACTTTCGGAACGGTCGGGCGAATGCGGATTGAATCCGCGGTCTGTATTAAGGGGGCGACTGCATAGGTGCGCGAGGAACCATTCGCCGAGGGGGGTCTGGATCAGCTCGCCATGTCCGGCTTTCTGGAGCGGATGATGGGGCGTGTGCCGCGTGGTAAGCACGGCCTCCTGCGGATCGAGTTCATAGGGACCGGTAATGTTTCTTGAACGCGCCATGGAGATGCCGTGGTTCCAGCCGGTTCCACCTTCGGCCATCATAAGATAGTACCAGCCATCGCGTTTGTAGAGGTTGGGCCCTTCGCAGAGAATGTTGTCCTTGCGCACAACTTCATGTACCGGCCCAACGAGCCTCTTCGTGGTATGATCATATTCCTGGATCACGTTTCCGGCAAAACTAAACCGGTCCGGCCGGTAGTCCCACTGCATGTTGAGTAACCACTTGCGGCCGTCGTCGTCGTGGAAGAGTGAAGGATCAAAACCGATGGCGTTCATGTAGATCGGCTCGGACCAGGGGCCTTCGATGCTCGGCGCAGTTACAAGGAATGTGTGCGGATCCTTGAAGGGACGCCCCATGCCGGCAGTAATCACATTGGTGTAGATCAGCCAGAACTGTCCATCGGCATAACTGAGCGATGGTGCCCATGAGCCGGCTGAGTCGCCCACCCCGCGCAGGTCGAGCTGCGACGAGCGCGTCAACGCCTGTCCCACCATGCGCCAGTTGACGAGGTCGCGCGAATGATAGAAGCGTACCCCCGGCATCCATTCGAAGGTACTCGTCGCCAGATAGTAGTCGTCCCCCACCCGCACGAACGACGGATCGGGGTTGAAGCCCCGCAGCACCGGATTCCGGATCATATGTGTCGTACCCATGTTGTCCTCCTGACCGTGAAGTAAAGCATACTTCCGTCGAGAATTGCACACAAACCGCATACTGGACATTTTAACCTTGTAAACTGGACTCCACTTACGGGGAAGATCACAATTTTAAAAGGTCTAACTTGTATCCCTCTTGATTGAAACGGACAATTGCTGCTCCAAAGAGAAAGAGGGGAGAAAGGAATCAACCATGTCGAAAAAAAACTCCAACCCGTCCGGTCGGCGCATAACCTTGCGGGATATTGCGGAAGAGGTGGGCATGTCGCATGTGACCGTATCGCTGGCGTTGCGCAATGATCCGAAGATTTCCGAAAAGACGCGAAAGAAAATCCTGAAAGTGGCTGAGGAGCTGGGCTACCGCCCCGATCCCATGCTTACATCGCTGGCGCGCTACCGGCATTCCAGCAAGGCCAAGCAAACCGAAGCGGTTGTGGCCTGGATCAACCTGTGGGAGGACCCTGACAAGCTTCGCACGTACAAGGAGTTCGATCTTTGGTGGAAGGGGGCGTCGCAAGCGGCGGAGCGTATGGGCTACCGCATCGATGAATTTGTAACCAAAGGCATGTCGGGCAAGCGATTGGCCACGATCCTGAAAACCCGTAACATTAGCGGCATCCTTATCCCGCCCTACCCTGACCCGCCGACCATCGATCTCGCTGAAATCCCATGGGACGAATTTACCGTTATCCAGTTTGGCCGTCACGACCACCATCCGGCCCTTCATGTCGTCACAAGCTCCCAGGCAGCCAATACCATTATGGCCTTCGACCGCATCCGGGAGCGGGGTTACAACCGCATCGGCTTTGTCAGCGAAAAGGTCGTCAAGTCGCGGATGTTCGGCGCCGGCTTTTACTGGACCCAGCAGTATCTCCCTCAGAAGGAACGGCTTTCCATACTTGCACTGGAGACCAGCAGCGTGGTGGAACAGGAAACGATGCTTGATCAATGGATAAAAAAGGAAAAACCGGATGCCATCCTGACCGACTTCCCTAACCTGCCGGAACGGTTGAAGGCGCTGGGCTGCCGCATACCACAGGACATTGGCCTGGCGACCACCAGCATACATGACACGCCCATTGACACCGGAATAGACCAGAATCCCAAGGAGATCGGTCGCATGGGCTTCATCACACTCGTATCGATGATGAACGACTACGAATATGGCATTCCGGACATCCAGCACGAGATTCTCGTTGGCGGAACATGGGTTGATGGAAACATGCTGCCCGTGCGCAACTAGTCTTCTAAAACGCTGCAGTCCGCAACCAGTTCGCTTGCGATGACCGGCATCCCCGTTTCGTTGATCAGTGTAATATCCATGGCCTCTTCCGGCAGCATGGGCGTAGACATTTCGGCGTGGGCGGGCATGCCGTAGCCGAGCATAATCGGCAGGTGCGGCAGGTCGCCGCCAGGCGCCCAGCGGGTCAGCTTCACGCGATGCCCGGCCCCCGAAATCGTCGCGATGTCATGTACCGTAGTTTCCGGCATGCCGCCGACCAGTTCGATCTCGACGTCGGCATTGCTCCCCTTCCAAAGATAAAGCAACGGTCCATGGACGATGTTGGCGCGACAGCGGCGCGTGATGATATTCCCGTTGATCAGCAGGAAGGCGCGCTCCGCGCCTAGTGCAATGCATCCCATCAACTCGGTCTTATCGCCCTCCCTGGGACCTACAATTTCAAAACCGGCGCGCGTGTTAATGGCGGTGCAGTTGATTAGTGTGGTCTTGCCCGTGGTCTGGTTTTTCGGGCCGCCACCACCATATGTGCGGAAGCCATCCTCGCAGAGCGCCTTGCTATAGCCCGGCGTCATCAGGTACCGCCCATCGCGGTTTTCATAAACGGACTCAAAGTTGTGTTCAAACGCCAAGCCGCTCTCTTCAGCCAGCATTTCATTCGTGGTGCGGTGGACGCCTTCAGCGTAGCAGTCTTCCAAAACCGTATTGTGTGCCCCCTGAATATAGTAGCAGTGGCCGAATGCTCGGGTAATCACCTTGCAGCGTTTCAGGGTGCAATTGTCGCCGCCGACCATGATGCCGCTCTGCTTGCGGAGCGGATTCACAAGATTCGGTCCGCCTTTGCCTAGTAGATCGCCATAGCCATAAGGCGAGGAACCATGCACGTAAAGCGTTACCTCCTCCAGTGTGTTGCTGTCACCCCACAATGTAAGGCAGTTGCCGTTGGTACCCTGGTTCGGGCCGACATAGCGAATGGTCAGGCCCTTGATCGTATTGTTGTTTCCCGAGATAAAAAAGAAGCGATGATAGCCCGTCTGCGGCAGCTCGGGATAGATGGAGGTATCTATTGCGAGGATCACCCCGTCACAATTGAAAGTGTTGTTGTCTCCCGAAAACTCCAGCACCGGCATCGGAGGCCGGCCGCCTTTAAAATCCTTCGCATGTTCATGGACGGCGGCAATGCGCTCCGGCGTCAGGTAGTCATTCACCCGGTAGACACCGGGCTTCATGGTGAGTTCGTTGCCATTCTTACCGGCATACTCCATCAACTCCTCAACACTGGATACTTCCACAGCCTGCGATACAGAAACCAACGCCAGAAAACCGGCAAAACCTATCCCTAAAATCCGATTCTGAAACATAGCTCTACGCCTCTGTTCCGTACACCTCGAACTGGGTCAGCGCCGGGAACGGCGATGGTTCGTCGGATTTGATCAGCTGTTCCAGTCGAATCCATTTGACTGTGCGCTTCTCGAAGCTGATTTCCTGCCCCTGGCCGGTCTTCATGAGATCACAGGTCATGCTTTCATCGTCGGAAAAGCGCAGGGTGACCTGCTTCCACCAGTTGTCGTGCGGAAAGTCGGCGCGGAGGTAAAGCACCACCTTGTCGATGCAGACATCGCGACCAAACTCGATCGAGATTTCCGCATCGTCGCGGCGGTTGATGCCCCACGAATGGTAAGGCCATGCGCCGTGCGAGCGGTTTTCCTTTACACCGTCGATCACGTTACGGGCTGCAAACACTGCTTCATCGCGGGTTTCGACGTTGGCATGTGCATGAGGGAAACAAAAGGTATTGCTCTGCTGGTCTGCGACGTTCAGCGCCAGGTTACGATACGTTTTGATCTCCGCTTCGGAGGCTACTCGGACGCTGATGAGATGCCGGTCGCCGGAAAAAACCTTCGGGGAATAGCATATCCGTTTTTCGCCGAACGGGATCGTGTAGAACAGGACATCCTTTTCCAGATAAACCAATACGCTTCCCAGAGCATCATCTACCTGCAACATCAGAAAGCACTTCCTGGCGGAAGATTCCAGCACAATACGATCTCCTTCCTGATAGGCTGAAGTGTACACCAGGTTGGTTTCGTTTTCCCCACTGCTGACACCGCCGGTACTGTCGTCGGCCCGTAAGACTTTCAGGGTAAGCATGATGGGTTCCATTAAATTCTCCTCTCCGGTTACCATAAAAAGATGTCGTTGCCCTTCAGCTTGAAGAGCGCTTCCAAGTAATAGTAGTCGCCATAAACGTACGACACATGGTGGACGGTATCGTGATATGCACCGGTACAGTGCGTCAGAAAGCAGTCCTGATGAACGCTGTAGTCGCAGCGTTTTTCATCCAGCACCTTCAGGATTTTAAGCGCAGCCGCATAATATTCGCCCCCCTCGGCCCCGTCGAGATGCTTCGATATTTCGATTAAACCACAGGCGGCGACTGCGGCCGCAATGGAATCCTCCAGCGCCGGTTCGTCCGGCTGATCGAAGTCCACCGGAACCAGGCCGCTTTCGGGGAGGTGGTCGAGGAAATAGCGGGCTACCCGTTCGGCGGTGTCGAGGTAGCGCTGTGCTCCGGTATGGATGTAGCTCATCACAAAACCGTACAAGGCCCATGCCTGACCGCGCGTCCAGGCGGAGCCCTCGGCATAGCCCTGTCCGCCATACGATTTTACCTTGCCACCCTTTTCAGGATCAAATTCAACGATGTGCTCGCAGGAACCATCCGGGCGGATAAAGGATTCCATTACCGTATCGGCGTGCATCATGGCGATGTGCCTGAAGCGCGGATCCCTGGTTTCCTCCCAGGCCCAGTAGAGCAACGGGATGTTGAACATGCAGTCGATGATGGCCCAGCCGCGCGTATCCCGTCCGTCGGGCAGATCATCCCAGGCGCGGATAAACCGGCCCACCGGATTGAAACGCCCGGCCAGAAGGTTGGCCGCGTGCAGGCCGCGTTTGCGGGATTCGGGATGGCCCGTCAGCCGGTAATCAGCCACGGCGGAAGTCAGCCACATGAAGCCCACATCATGATGCAGGCCGAAGAAGTTTTCGAAGCACTGATCCAGCCAGACCTCGGTGTTGCGGGCGATGCGCGCATACTTTTCTTCGCCGGTCTCGTGGAACATCAGCCACAGCATGCCGGCCCAGAAGCCATTGGTCCACCACTGCAGACCATTGTCGGCGCTGTTATATTCGCCTGCCCGTTTGTTGTCATGAACGCCCTCACTCGTCGTCGCAGGAATCTTATCGGCCGACTTTTCACTCAGCCACTCCATTTTTGCCGTCACCTTTGCAATGGTCTCGGACAACCAGCGTCGGTCTTCGGTGGTAAGCATGTCAACGGGTTCGCTTCTGTCGGCAGTCATTACAGCCATCTTCTCGCTCCTTCGCCTGTCAAACCGGCCGGCGTTCCCCGTGCTCGATTTTAATCCGTATCTTTTTCGCGATGAACCTCAGGATCAGACCCGTCACCGCGATGATGCCACCCACCAGCATAATCAACAAGCGGTCCTTCATCGTATTGGGAACCAGCATCAGCAGCAGGATGAACGCACCATAAATCAAGCAGAGCACGCCCAGTACGTTGTACTGCCGCGCATCATTGTCGTATGTTGGACCATGTTCCTCCATGGTATTGATGGGCGTGTTCATCTCCTCGAAGAATTCATCCACCTGCTGTACGTAGGCCGTATCCTCCTTCTTGTAGAAGAGCATGGTCAGAAAATACCAGCCCACGCAAACCCCGCCGATGATGGCATAGGTCAATCCGATTTTCAGATCGGCGATCTCCTGCCCGTTGAAGCGGACTTCCGGCTTAAAGACGCCTGTGATGAATTGCTCCGTGTGTGCTGCAGTACGACACAGATAGGTCATCGTCAGCGAGACTGCAAGACCGATCAACATCGTGGTCCAGGCCGACCATTTGGGCGTACGCTTAATAAAGATACCCAGGAAAAGCGGAATGGCCGCAGGCAGGCCGACCGCTCCGGCCACGATCATAATGAGGTCGAAGAGCTTCAGTCCTTTCAATGGTGCAAAAAGAAGGCCGACCACAATCCACAGTATGCCGTAGCACAGCGTAAACAGGCGTCCGACCAGGATCTGCCGCGATTCAGAGGCGCGCTTATCAACCCACCGAATGTAAAAATTGCGCACAAACGTACCGGACACCACGTTGAGACCACTGTTGAGCGAAGTCATGCTGGCCGCAAAAATAGCGCAGACCATCAGGCCGAGCAACCCGGTGGGAAGCAGGTTGATGGCCATCGCCACATAGGCTCCCTCGTTCGGATTGTTCAGATCCGGATATACCTGACTGAGATCCGGATAGATAATCGTAGCCGTCACCGCCGGAATCAGCCAGATCGGCGACAGAAACAGGAATCCAACCAGGGAAACCATCACCGATTTCTTCGCATCCCGGCCGTCCTTGACGAAAACATACTTGGCCGCCCCTTCCAGCATGCTGTTGTTCTGCATCGTCTGGTTGATCAGGAGGAATATAAAAAAGAAAACAATCACCCACGACCGGTCAAACTCGTTCCAGTTGAAGTGCTTGGTCGGCAGCTTATGAATCAGCTCGGACGGCCCGCCGACTTCCGGATGCCACAGACATAGGATCGCCATCAGAATCGTGATGGCCAGCAGCATGACCATCTGCACAAAATCACCGGCCGTGGCCGCCCATGAACCGCCGAGCAGTGTCATCACAATGGCGGTGATGCCCAACGTCACAATGATGGCACCCATAATGACCGTTCCTTCGGGCGTATATCCGAGAAACCGACTCATCAATTCCTGCAGATCGCTCTTGAACACGCCATACATAAATACGGCAATCGCATAGAGGCTGACTCCGCCGAACAGAATTTTGGTGATCAGCGGTGCCCAGGTAAAAAACTGCTCGTTGGTGTTGCAGTAGCGCTTCCGTACTGCTTCGATCGCCGTAATAACACGCATCTGGCGATAGCGTTTCGCCGTCACGAAATAGGTCACGAACAGTCCGGCAAAGTTGGACAGAAACAGCAGCAGAAAAAAGGTGCCCGTTTCGTAGGCCTTGGCCGCACCGCCGGTGAACGACCACGCCGAAAAGGTCGTCATGAAGGCCGACGCACCGACCACCCACCAAAGCATACCGCCTCCCCCGCGGAAATAGTCACTGGCTGTCTTGCTGAAACTTTTGTAGACCGGCCCCAGCGCCAGCATGAACACCAGATAGAATCCAATTACGATATAGTCAAAAACTGTCATGGCCTAATTCCCAAATCCCCATCATTCGCCGATCCACGGCTGCACCTGCAAAGGAATCAACTTTTATACGCTCCAAATGCAAACAAATACAAGCTTGGCCGCTTTACGGGACCCAGCAATCCATTTACACTGTTTACATTCCTGCACCCAGGGCGTGAAAAGAGAACGCTTTAATCGGAACAACGATCAAGAGGCTTGGATGCGGCTCGGATCACTTTGAGGATGACGGTATCCCAAAAACCGCCGGACTAAACCCAAAAGGTGCTCCCCCGGCAACGGGAAAGCACCCTATAAGACGCCCAGGTCACCCTCAGCTTACAGGTTGATTTCAATGACCGATGCGGAATATGGCGGCAGGGTGACATCCACATCCTCACCATGGATACTCGCGGTGCCTGAAGCCACCCCGACGGCATTCGGATTCGCCATGCTGTTTTGCGTATAAAGCGAGGGCCCCGTGACATACTTGAAGGAGGCATCCGATATCGAGGTTCCGCCCGGCAGCTGGAAGATAGCGTGGCGCTCCGTCGCGGAAGGATTGATCACCTTCACGTAGACCGTTGAATCGTCGTCACTCTTCGTGGCCACGATATTCAGGTCGCCTGCATCACCGGAAACATCGACGCGCCACGGGGCATAGTGATCGCGCCACAGCTTCATGACAATATAGTTGGGCGCCGGGAACCATCCCGTGTGGTCAAAGTTCATAAAGGCGTTGTTCCAGCCGCCGGCCGAGGTGTGGCGCAGGAAGAGCGCCGGGCCGCCGAGCGTGAACACATCACCCTGCCGCTCGAAGACATTCAGGATCCCGCCCGCAAACAGGCCGGTGCGCAGATCGATGCTCTGGGCATTCCATTCCGAGTTATAGATCTCAACATCGGGATTCGCGGAAGCTGCAATGCGACCGGCAAGGTCGGTAATATAGTTTTCATACGCCAAAGGTGCCGTTGCATAGTTACCCGGATCTTCATAGTAGTGCACACTGATGTAATCGATCTCGGCTGCACAGTAATCCAGAATGTCCTGGTTCCACGACTGGTCGTAACCGCCGGCTCCTACGGCGATCAACTTGATATCCGACATGCCCAGCTCGACCGCCTTGGCGCGCATCGCCGGGGCGAATTCGAGCACCTTGGCAATATACGCCGCCGAACCGGCCGCCCAGGTTTCATTGTCGATTTCCCAATAGGTCACGTTGTAGGGTTCGGGATGGCCGTTCGCGGCACGAATGGCTCCCCAGGTCGTATTGGTATCGCCGTTGCAATATTCCATCCAGTCCAGTGCATCGGTCAGATACTCCGCATCCGTGGCGTGTTTGTATGCCGGATAGGCGCCACAGGAGTAGTCGAGGACACCGCTATTGATGCAGATCAGCGGTTCGGTTCCAATCATCTCGCACATGCGGATGAACTCGTCGGTGCCGTAGGAATTGATATCCTGGTCCTCCCACATGTAGGCGGGATAGATCGTGCGCTGGTGCTGGGGTCCTATGGCGTCTTTCCAGAAATAGAGCGAGGCGAAGCAGCCGCCCGGCCAGCGAATGATCGGCGCATTCAGGTTCGTTACGGCGGCAAGCAGATCGGGGCGATAGCCGCCGGTATCGATCGAGTCCTGCCCCATCATGCTGACCTGATCGATCGTGACGGTTCCCGCGCCGAGGAGCGTAATCCGCATCGATCCGTCATCGGTGCTGGACGCGGGCGTGAGACTGAACGGATATTCCGCCCAGGATCCCGTCGGCGCCGACAGCGTGGTCTGGGCAATCGTGTTTGATCCATCGAGAAACTCGACCTTGAGTCCGGAGGGAACACTGCCCTTCATCCACAGTGAACCCGTGTAGAGCTGCGGGATAAATTTAAAGTTATCCTGCTGCAGCCCGGTTTCCGAACCGCTGCCGGCTATCTCAACGGCGAAAGCGTTATTCAGCGCGTCGGTTACGATCGAACCGGAACCGCCGCCATGCAAGGTCCAGTAGTCGGAAACCCCTGAGGGTGGCGGAGTGGGCAGGCCGCTGTAGAGCGTAGTACCGGAAAGGTCCTTGACCTCGATATTTCTAAAGCGGGCCTGAGTCGACCAGGTTCCCACCCCGACGGCACCGGACAGAAAGGGACTGCTGGTGTCGGTGATGTCGAATATCAGCCCCCCGTCCAGCCAGCACTGGAACCGGTTGCCTTCGCAGCGAATTCGGATGGTGTACCAGGTATCCGGCGGCGGGGTGTTGATCGTGCCCGGAATTTGCGAGCTGACCAGACTCCGCCCGCCGTTGACTTCCTTCTCGATGGCATGCTGGGTATTGTTCCAGCCGCCCAGATTCAGCCAGTAAAAGTTGTTTTCGTCATCGGCGCGGAAAATGATGAGAAAGCCCTCGCTGCCCCCGTCCTTTTGCGCTTCCAGCGTCAGTTCATAATCGGTCCAGGCCGGATCGCCGAATTCCATATGGACATCGGTGGACAGCGACGACTGGACGAGCTCATTTCCTTCGACACTCCAAATGCCCCCGGCGGGTCCATTATTAAGTTCAAAGCTTCGATTCCAGATCAGATCACCCCACAATCCGCCGTTGGCGGAATGGTAGATATGCTCAAAGAAATGCCCGTATACATTTTCATCAATGCCGTTCAGCACGGTGCCCGGATCGATATCGAAAACGGAGGGCGCCGTTTGGCGCGCCAGACGATAAAACGTATGCTCTGCCGTCAGCACTTCGGATGTCCAGCTGTTGAGCGGCGGTGTCCCGGGTATCCCGGACACCTTGGCGACCCAGTTGGAATCCATCAGGTTGGTTTTGGTGTCAATTCCGTAATACGCACCCGAAATGCTCTGCCACTCCAGCCAAAAGCGTCCGGGTTCAACAACGCCGCTTCCGGCGATAGCCACGGGTATGTTAAAAAGAAATGCGGCGGGATCAACGGCATGGTCACTGATGCGGATTTCATCAATCATACCGATCCAGCGATCCACATGGCCGTCTTCAGGTGAACCGCCACTGCCCCACATGCCGCTGCCGACGCTCCAGTTCATCGGCTCTCCGGGAGTGTCCAACGGCAGGGTCGTGCTGTCGATCGTGTCGGCCTTCAGCCTGGCATCGGCGCTGCTGATATCGGTCGAGGCCACCAGCTCATACCCGGCATCAACGGTCGTATCCCACTTATACAGGCGCAACTGGCTGCCGTCGCTCTGCGCGGCAACGTGATACCAGCGACCCGCCTGAAACGGCTCCGAGTCGGTCGCCACCCATTGGTTGCCGGCAACATCCACAAACTGAATGCGGAGATACCCACCCGAGGTTTTTTGAAAATAGAGCGAAGCCACATTTACATCGCCGGAGTTCACATCGTACCCGTCACGCCCGATAAACGTTCGCCAGCCTGACGCTGCCGACGGGTCCAGATAAACTGAAGCCTCAATGGTCCATGCGAGCGGCTGCATGGTATCCAGGTCCACACCGGAAGGTGCCGACTGGGTACTCCAGCTGAAGGCCCGGGGATCGGTACTTGCGCTTACCGCGCTGAATTCGTTCGAGTCCGATCCCGTCCATGTTCCCGGTACGGCATTGGTATAATCCAGTCCTCCTGCAGAAGCATCCCATGCATAGAGTGTATTGCCGTTACCGGATACATCTATGGCAACCGGACCGCCCGACACAACGGCCGTCGTGCGGCCTGACGTGTGCGCAACCGCCTCACCCGTAGTCGGTGCCCCGCCTCCATCCCCCTCAAAGCGCCAATACGACACCGTACCGGCCCGGGCCGAACCGGCACCACACAGCATTCCAATTGTCGTCACCACCAGTATTATCTTTGTTTTCATAACACCCTTCCTTGTAGATAGATTTGACCGACGGTTGCGTCGTTCGTTGGAATTTTATTCTTATCGCGCGGGCTCAACACCCTCGCTGGTCTGAACGACTCTTTTCATGGTGCCATCATCGTTGTAGTGGAGCTCGTCGATGCAGACGGAGCGCAGAAAGCTTCCGCCGCCGTTCTTGCCTTCACCGGAGCCCTGATCGAACTGGATCATCCCGCTGTGGTAGAAGAAATACCAGTTGCCTTTGAATTCAATGATCCCCGGATGGATGGTATTGCTGTTCTGTGCACCTTCAGCCAGCAGGCCCTGGTATTGCCAAGGTCCGGTGATGCTCTTCGAAGTTGAGTATGCAATCTTTTCCGGAAAGCCGGTGGCGTAGGTGAGGTAGTACAGATCTCCGCGCTTGTGGACCCAGGGCGCCTCGGTAAAGCGTTCCACCTGATCGTCCGGAATAACCTGAATCTTGCCGTCAAGCTCAATCATGTTGTCCTTCAGCTTGGCGTAGTAGCACTTCTGGTTGCCCCAGAAAAGCCAGGCCTGTCCGTCATCGTCAATGAACGCCGCCGGATCGATGTCGTCCCAGCTGATTCTCGTTTCCTTGGTCATGTCGTTGGTGATCAGCGCTTTCCCGACGGCATCCTTAAACGGGCCAGTCGGAGAACGGCCCACCGCCACACCAATGGCCTTCCCGTGAACATCCTTGTGATCACAGGTAATGTACCAGTAAAACTTGCCGTTTTTCTCGATTACATGGCTGGCCCAGGAGGTTGGCCCCCCGGTGGACCATTTAAAGTCATCCGGTTCAAGCGGGGCACCCTCATCCTCCCATTTGACCATGTCCCGCGAGGAATAGACCCGCCATCGCGGCATATGGTATCCCCTGCCATCTCCCTCATCCTGCCCCACATACAGGTAAACCTTGTCTTTATATACGATCGGCGCCGGGTCGGCAGTAAACTCCTCCGTTATGATCGGGTTGGCCGCAAACGATGCTCCGGCGATCAGAAACAAAGACATCATAGTATAGAAACAGCATTTCATTTGTGCAGATTCCTCTTTTGTCGTTCGGTTTTTATTTACGGGTAGACAGGATATGTATCAAATCCTTCACCCAATCGCACGCCTTACGGCAATAAATTCCATATTCAGCGATCCACTTAAGCTGTTTCATGGTCCCGCGCGCAGCACTGACACCCGGAAATCGCGGTAACGGGCGCTGCGGGTGTACATGTGCCGCAGCCCGATGCGGCCTTCCGTGATCGGCGGGAAGGCGTCGACCTTCCAACGGCAGAGCAGTTCCTGCTCATCGTTGCGAACATGCATAAACAGATCGTCGTCTTTCTTGATCACCGTAATCCGGTGAGGAACACCGGTTTTAAAGAGACCGGTGCGGAGGTAATCGGGCTTCAGATCGGTATCAAGAAGCCCCTTTCCGGTCTCCGGCATATACCGACGGGCCCGGATATAGTCGTTCACGGGATCCTCATTATCCTGCGTGTAGGCGGCATAGCTGATGTGATAGGTATCCATGTGGTTGAAATAGAGTCGCATGGACGGAATTTCGCGAAGTTTCGACCACCTGAATAGATCTTTGTCAAAGACACCCGCACCGCTTCCGGTCGCCAGCACATAGAGAATGTTTACATTGTGAATGGTGTCATCGAGCTTAGTGTATTCATAGTCGATACGCACATCGCCACTGAACACCTGTTTGGTCCAGAGCACGGCGTGACAGGCATCATCCCCCTGTACCGACCCCGCCGACAGCACCATGCCGTCCGGCGTGTTTTCAACAGAGGCCTTCAGCCCGTCCAGCGCCCAATACTCCTGCCACTCCTCCGTGCACGAATCCGTTAAAACAGGTTGCCAGTTCGCATCAAGGCAGGCCTCGAAAAGCTTCATCTCTTCGTTTTCGGGATTCATGGCAACCGGAGCGGATGTGCAGCTGCACAATCCCAGGCCTGCAAGCAAGCCGAGCAGTCCAAGCCCTGCCTTCGGCTCAGTCATCCAGCTCCTCCATGAGATCCTCGAGCACCCGCCCGGTTATGGACTCGGATATGAGATAGCGCTTCAGTCTGGTATCGAGGCCACGTAATCCTTCCACGACGCAGAGTGCATTAAATTCCGCCCCTTTGGTATTGGTGTGCGTGTGATCGCCGGGAAAGAATGTTTTCACCGCCGCCGGACCCCAATCGTCATAATAGTCGGCCACGATATCATTCAGATCAAGGAACTCGACGTCTTCCTGCCCGGCAACTTTTCTGCCCCACTCGCCGTATCCCTTATCCTCGCGCTTCACATCGCTCCCGTTCCACTGGTTGCGCGGAATCGGCGAAACGACGATGGGCTCGACGCCCTTTTCCCCGGCGTCGGCAAGGTATTTCCGTAAATACCATCCGAAGGAATGAACGACTTCCTCCGTCCCGTCGGGCCGTTCCCCTTCCCGCGTGTCGTCACCGTAGCCGGGGAGCGAGGCCCGTCCTTTTTCATCGAAGTATTCACGCCCGCTGTCATTATGCCCGAACTGAATCAGGAGATAGTCACCCTCCTTCATTTCTCCAAGTACACCGTCCCAAAGACCTTCGTTGATATAGGACCGGCTGCTGCGTCCGCCGCGGGCCCTGTTCTGGACGTTCAGTTCGTCGGCATCAAAATAGGCCGCTATCCGTTCACCCCAGCCATCCATGCCTTTACCGCTGTTTTTCACCGTTGAATCGCCGATGATCCACAGGGTGGGATTTTCCCGGGCAAAGCCGGGGATGGCCAAGGCAGCGAGACAGACTGTAACGAATACATTGCGGATGGTGCTATGAGCGACGTTCATGTGTCGATTCCTTTATCAGTATGCGGGGAATGGGTTAATCGTTTTCGTCTTTGTCCAACAGCGTGTAGGCGGTCAGGCCGGTAAGATCAACCTGCTTCGCGGGTATGATCAGGCTGGCAATGTATCCGACAATGATGCAGACAAACATGCAGAACGGGAGGTAGGCCAGTGCGTTCAGGTCCATCTGCGCCTTTGCATAGAAACGCGCCGCCACTGCGGCGATGGCTCCGATCCAGATACCGACGTTATTGGCCCGTTTCGTAAATATTCCCAGCACATAGATGCCGGTCAGCGGTGCCAGCACCAGCCCCATCAGTTCAAAGGTCATGTCCCAGACCGAATCCAGCCGGCCGGTACTGGCCCATAGGGCAAATCCGGTGCCCACCAGGCCGAAACCGATGGTCAGCACACGACCGAGAACCAGGCAGCTGTGGTCGGTGGCGTTTTTGTTAAACCGCCGATAGACATCTTCCACACCGAGATTGGCCACACTGTTCAGCCCGCCGGCCACGGTGGAGATCGTTGCTGCCAGCAAGGCAGCCACCACAACACCGGGCAGTCCAATCGGAAGGTTCTGGGCGGCAAAGAGCGGGAACACCCCTTCCGGTTTCAGGGCCGGACTCAGCACCTCCGGCTGCGTCTTGTAATAGAGGAAAAGCAGCGTACCCAGAATGAACAGCACGAGATTCAGCGGTACGGCAATCGCCAGCTGCGTAATCATCGCCTTGCGCGATTCGTTTTCATTATGCGTGCACTGAACGCGCTGAATAAAGTTCTGATCGCCGATCATCCCCAGCGCGAAAGCCAGTATATTGACGGCCAGCACCACAACCACCGGGGAGGATAGATCCATGCGCCAATCGAATAACTGAAGCTTATCCTGCGCCTTGAGGATCGCCATGGCTTCAGCAGGAACCATATCGAGTGAAAACAGCACCCAGAGTGCACTGATCACAATCGCGCTGACCATGACCACGGCCTGCAGCACATCGGCCCAGACCACGGCTTCCAGCCCGCCCATGGTCACAAACAGGATGGTTACTCCGCCCATGATCAGTATGCATACCGTCAGCGGAAGGCCGAAGATCGAGTTCAGGGCCAGCGAAGGAAGCAGCAGAATTGCTCCGACGCGAACCAGGACCTGGTTCAAGGTGAAAAAGACAAAACCGAGCATGCGGGCCGGAAGACCAAAGCGACGCTCCAGATATTCGTTGGCCGTGGACACCTTTAAGCGGCGGGCCAGCGGAATATAATAGATCAGCAGGATCGGCAGCTGGATGACTACCGTGAAGATGGAAATCGAAAAATAGATCCAGTTGGTCGCATACCCCTTGCCCGGCATGGACATTAGGCTGATCGCGCTGGCCAAGGCCGCAAACATGCTCAGGCCGGCGGCCCACCATGGAATCCGGTTCCCGGCCCGGAAATAGTCGTTCTCCGATTTTTCCCGGCGCGACATGAAAGCCCCGATACCGATAATGGCCAAAAGCAGGGCCGCAACGACTAGATGGTTAACCCAGTGATACGGGGTAGGTTCAAGCGCGGCCTCCCCTGAGAGCACTGACTCTTCGGAAACCACGATAAAGCGGTTGATACTGTCGCCCGGAGCTGCCGCGATCGCTTTCATCGGCTCCGGCAGACGGCCGATTTCGAACCATTCATCCGTAATTCGGTGATAGGCTATGATGCGTTCATCCGCCTGATTCCCGTTAAAATAAAGAATGTGGTCCGTACCGCATGCAATGCCCACAAAACCCCGCATGTCCTCGTCGGCGGACGCAATCGGAGTCCACTCGTCCAGAATCGGATTGTACAGGAATGCGGCCCGGCCGTCAGCGCCGGCACCCGACACATACAGCATGCCGCCCTGGACGGTAAGCACGGGCGTCTTCCCCAGATCAGCGGGCGCTTCCGCGCAAGGTTTCCATGTAGCCTCCGAATCCGCCGCTTCGCGTTTGACCAGCCCGAACCCATATTCATCGTCCACCGTAAAGAGAAGCCCCCCTACTTCGACCTTGCCCGCGTTATCCACCGCCGCTGCATAGGCGGACGGCGCCGGCGGCTCGCTGGCAAACTCAAAAAATCCGACGACGGTTTCTTCCCCGCGGACGATACCGGCAGCCATAAACATGATCGCAAAGGCCAGCCCCCAAACATGCTTCAATTTAACTGATGACATTTTTACATCCCCATTCATTGGTTATACATGCTGCTCCCCTATCGGCATCGTATCCCGACAACTCTAAACCGTGAGAATCTAACGGATAGTCTAACCCTTCACCAATAGAGGATAACAGCCCGCATTTATACAAATGTGAACTTAATAGAGCTGTATGGAGAATAACAAGAGCCGAAGGCGCAGCCTGCAGTGACTGGCCTAATCATATTCAAAATGAAGCCGCAGGAATTGCTGACTGCCTGCGGCAAGCGGCACCCGGTTCGTTACCGCCAGAAAGCCGGAAATCCCGCTCCACACCCCCGTACCCACCACCTGGAAATAGGCATTCGTCCAGTCACCGATGCCCAGGTCCGTTGCCCGGTTGAGGTGATAGATTAAATCATCTGCTCCCACCCGACGCGGATAGACATAATAGAACCAGTCACTGCCAAGATCATTGGCGATGAAGTAATCCGGATCCTGCCCCCGGTCATTTTCATCCGAGGGATCACCGCCCCTGCCGTACTCCCCCAGATTGCTGACGCCATCCTCGTCCGGATCGATAAGCATGGCGGTGTTGGTGCCCACCCCGGGATAATCACCTATCCAGGCCTCATAGCCCGTCGATTCAAATGCACCCAGATCCGGGGCTCTTCCGGTGTAGGAAACCTCCATATTGACATTGCTCGTTCCGGCATCAATGCAGTCACTGCCGATCGCGAGCCGGGCATACTCCACCATGGGAAGGCTTCCGTCCGACTGACGGCTTTGGGTCAGGAGCGGATAGACCAGGCTTTTGAAATCCGCGGCGGTAACGGAGACCGGCAGCGTCCAGTAGTTGTACGTCACGTCATTATCGTTCGTGCTTCCCAGGTTGCTTACTTCCGCGCCGCCGCCGAATCCCAGGTTGTTTTTCATGTAGTGGTCGAAGCCCGGCACATCGTTACCGGAGGTGGCATCGAGATTGTTCATCATGTTGAAGTTCTGTCCGTTGCTGATGGCCGTGTTGCCGACCCAGTCGATGCCGCCGGTGTGGTGATTGGCATAGAAGCCCCGGTTGTTTCCCACCGCGAGGCAATAATAAATCCTGTTGCGCGGAACGGGGGTCGGAAACGAGCCGCCACTGATTCCATAGCCGCCGGCCTTGAATCCCGTGCTGTCGCCGATCTTGCTGGATGGCGACTCATAGTCATAGCCGTTGAACATGGCCCAGCAATTCGAGATCACCACAGCCGCATCGTTATTAATCAGATCAAAACCGTCATCACTGTTGAACCAGGCCCGGCAGCCGATAAATTGATTGCCGGTATTGTAGTCCCGGTCTGTGTGGGCTCCGAAGCCGTCAATATTGCCATGCGAATAGCCGTTGAGCCCCTTGTTGTTGTACGCGTCGCAGTTGATCACCCGATTGCCGCCGCCTCGTGTCAGGTACCAGCCGATTCCCATGCCGTCATGCATCGACAGTCGTTCAAAGCGATTGTTGTTGCCGCCGACAATCCGGAAGCACTCCGATTGCGTGTGAACATCGTCAATTGTAACCTGCACGCCCACGACCTCGAAATCCTCGAAGACGCAGTTGTCGGCCTCCACAAGAAATGCCGTGACACGGCGTCCGACCGGCTGAACCGCCGAAAAATCGAAGACCGGCACTTCGTTGGAATAGGCCAGATAGCTGATGCCGTCCTTGGTGATATGGTTCACGCTGTCCCACGCCGAGTAGCTGTAAGTGATGTCGGTCGTTTCCAATGCGTAGGTGCCGCCGCGCAGGTAGACCGTATCGCCGGACGAAGCCATATCCTGCGCCTTTGTGATCGTTTCATAGGGCGTGCCGAAAGATCCGTCTCCCGTCACATCGGACCCGTCTGGAGCAATGTAGTAGTCCGTTGCCCATGCTGACCCTGAAACCAATAACAGTAATGAAAGACATACCTCTGACCCGTGAAGCCAGGAATCACATTTATCTGACATTGAAATCTCCAACAGATTGAAGGCATGCCCTTCGGGTTACTGTAATGTATCAACAATGCTGAACAGCTCCCGCTGATGCGGGAGCTGGATGAACCCATCAGCCCGCCCCGCCGCACAGAGCGGGACAGGCTTTGCCGAAATCCTCTTACTCCCCATAGACCCGGAAGAATTCGATATCGCCGCCGCTGGCCGAAATCGGTGTGGATTTCCCTGCTCCACCGGTCATGTTGGTCGCACCGGAAACAGGAGCCCAGCCTCCGCTCAGAGCACCCTTGGATTCGATCCGATAGGTCCCGTTGGTATCGGAGTCCCAATTGATCATCACAGTTCCGCCGGCAACCACGATGGAATTGATGGTGGGATTAAACTGCGGATCAATCGGACCGCCGCCACCACCTCCCGAATTGAGGATCAGGCGAGGCTGCTTGTCCTGGTTAACCGTGCCATCGACCTCTCGTGAATGGTAATTCAGCGTCCATTGCCCGCCATCGTTCCTCGATCCGAGAATGATCGTTGCATAAATAAACCCGTTCGTATCGGGGCCTTCCGCAATCCGGGCATTCAGGAAGTCAACCAGCCCGGGGCCCTCGATAGAATGGGTAGTGGTATTGGTCCCGCCTTGCGGTATATCCGGATATGACTCAACAATTAGATTGGAAGATACAGTGAGTCCATCCAGGTCGGTCACGCGGTTGGTCAGGAAGGGATCAATGTTCAAGTCGTTATTATTTACATCAAATTCCGCTCCCAACTCGCCGACGGTAATGGATTCCGCCCAGTCCTGCGGAGTATTGCTTGCAATATTGTCCAACCCCTTGAACTGAACCCGGTCTCCGTTGTCCGTGGACCCCCCGGATACCCAATCCACTTCAAACCTTGCATTCGTGAGCGTGACCCCATTGAAAGCGGTAAGGTCGAACCGGATCATCGCGAAGTAGTCGCGTATATTTGCACCTGCACCGTCATCGTGGTTGCGCAAGCCGAGACTCGTAGCATTTTCATTGTGGTCGCCAGCGCCCTTCTCGATCGGTCGCAGATACGTATCAGCTGCAGCAAGTATCCAGTTGGTCGGAATCTCCGGCAGCACCACGTCCGGCGGGTCAGTGGCAAGGAATGCAATACCCAGGTCGCGGCTGGCCGCACCCTGGACCCCACTGGTCGTAACATAGTATCCATCGGGATCGTAATTGCCGGGAATCTCCCAAAGGAAGATTCTGTTTTGAGCATTTGTTAACCCGACGTTATTTGTCGCCAGCAGTTCGCCTACAAAATAATATCTCAGATCCGGATTGGGATTCACCACCAGGTCAAAATACTCATTCGTTTCGAGATTGATGGTCAACACATCACCGGGAGCATCACCCGAACTGCTGTGAAGGACATTGGTAGGAGACAATGTGTATTGAGCCACCAGGTTGGCCGGCGTCATGTATTCCCCGGGAATGCCATTGATATCGACATTCTTATAGAGGCTGAACCGGATCGAATTGGTCTCATAGTAGCGCCATGACCAAAGGCGGATCTTTGCAACCTCGAAATCGTTAGTAACTGCAAAGATCTGTCCCACCGGGTCCAGATAATCTCCAGGCGTACCATCAATGCCATAGGATCCCGCTTCCCAGAACTGCATACTCTTGTCGTGTCCCGTCAGATCAGCCGATTGATACGAATTGCTGATCCACGTACTGTTGGCTTCATAGCCATATGTAAACGCATGCGATATCGAAACGACCGAGATTGCGGCCGCAACGACTGCTAACAGTTTCTTCATTTTCTTCTCCTTTTTACCTGTTATCGGCACCCATGCCGGATGCCTGCACTTTGCCTAGCAATAAACCACATATATATGTCCGCCAAGCCCGATGACAACGCACGCCATCAACCAAGAAATGTACATTTTCAAACGTCATATATTTCGGGTGAACATAGCGGGACAGAGTTGAGTCATCATGGCCTAACCTGCCGAACGACGTGATTGCGCAATGATAGAAAACTGGCACCATCCCGGTCGGTTTATACAAACGCCCTGCCGAGAGCGCTCAACCTTAAACAGCAGACTTTTTAAACGGCAAACCATGCTTTTCACACAGTTGGGATACCTTAAATAAGGACGCGGTTCCGGCGTTGATTTTTAAGTATACAGATAAGCACTTTAGCGGTCAGAGAACGCAGGAATCCCGTTTCATGAAGCTCGTCATCCGGTTCATGAAATCGGTCGTTTGCGGAACAGCGGTGCAGCAGGAGGCTCTGCGGAAGGAACGCTCATGGTGACCAGCCTGGCTTCTCGGCCGATTATCCATTAATTAATTAATCCACATAGCTTTTGATCGCCGCCAGACCGGCAACGGATCGGCACTCACCGTCAAAGGCCTCGGCCAAGGCTTCGAACTGCCCCTCATGGAGATCCGAATAATCCTTCGCCTTTTCATCCCTGAATTTTTCCTGCTTGAAATAGATCACGTTCAGGGAAAATCTGGCCTTCTTTTTCTGAATACCCAGCTTGGGCGCCTCTCTGGAGTATACCTTGTAGGCTTCACCGAATGCCTCGAAGAAATCCTTAAGCCCAATGCTGACCCGTTCAGGCCGCGGCGGCTCTTTCACATTCCCCAGCTTATCACGATAGGCACGCACCACCCCCAGCTCGCTGTCGCGGTTCAATGCCCTCGGTGGCTCTCCCGCCGCCGTTCGCCTCGCATTGTCCTCATCCAGCAGTGCGCGGGCCTTCTTAACCGCCTCAGCCCATCGTTTTCCGTCCGAGGTCTGATCCCATTTCGCCCGCAGTTCACGTTCCGACTCCCGATCCCAGTAGTTGAAGGAATCCCAGGTATGGGTGAGCAGGAAAACGCTATCAGCCTGCTGCTTCATGGCCAGAAAAACCGGCTCGTTCCACCCCCGTGGATAGATGCGGTCTTCTCTGAAACGCCCAAACGGATAATCCCCTTTCACCCTGGAACCGCCCGGGCCAAGGGTTCCCGTCCCGTATCGGGTATCCGCCCCCTTAACCTGATTGAGCGGCAGCAGCCAATCCCTGGCTTTCTGAACATGATCAGGACTGGCCGGTGTCATCTCCGGAAAAAGCTGGAAAGTCCGGTTGCTCCCATCATAAACAATCATGTTGAAGAGAGCCGTGGGCGGCATACTTTCAATCAGCTTCAGACACTCCTGCTTAATGATTTCGAACCCGTAGCCCCCCCCGAGGCTGTCAGCCGACATCTCCTCGGCACCGTTCAGAATCAGAAGTATTTTCTCGGATTTTCCCTTCACCCCGAAAAAGTGGATTTCAGGGATGGCAAAGCCCACGGTCACCCCGCCGCCCAGCCCGCTTCCGGATGCACCCAGGCCGCCTTTGACCCCCACGATTTCGGGCATTTTAAAATCCGGCACCACTTGCTTTAAAGGTTTGACGACGATCTGTTTGCGCAGCTTAGGCTGCTGCGGCGGTTTTTTGGTATTCACCGGCACGCGCAGCTTGCGCAGGTTCATCTTGGGACGGGATAACGGTTTGGCTTCAAAGTCGACATCATTCTTCTGGATTACCGATACGGCCACGAAAAAAAACGCGATCACGATCAATATCGCATGAACCATCAAACTGACGACGGCAGCACTCGACTTGGAGTGATTGCTAAAGAATCCTGTCTTTTTTGCCATGCGGTATCTCCACGTTGTGTTCGGAGGGAGCCTACATCGCATATCATAACGTGCACGCCCCGCCCGACAGATCCAATCCTGAATAATTTATAAACATGTTATTGGTACCTGCACGCTGAAGCCCATGCAATGATTTACCCGGACGGGCATCGAACCGAAAATATACAATCCCGGACATCATACTGAACACCGGCATTCACGCATGCAATGCACGCTGATTCCGGGAGAGATTAATAAGATACCGGCATCCTTAAATCGGAGGCAGCGTTGCCAGGGACATGAGGGGTGCGGTATGCGAACTGCCCCAGCCGGATATCCAGCCGATTGGGCACACTGCCTAGAGTCGGCCGGCCGCCTGGTTAGCTAAATAGCTTTCGGGCCGTGTGGGATAGGTGCGGACGCAGCAGTCGTCCATGTAGTTCCCGACATAGCGCTCTTTCAAAGTTTCCAGATTCTCTTCCACCCACTTGTTCGACGCATCCACGGCGATGAGTTCGCCGCGCTTATCCGTGACCGTAATGATAAATCCGTAGTATTGCTCACCCCGCCGGGTATAGGCCTCACTGCCGTCCCACAAGTCGGTCAATCGCACAAGCCGATCGCTGTAAAACTCCACTTTACGCTTGTTCTCTTTCGTCAGCATGAATGATTCGCTGAAACGGTCGAGCAGGAGATAACGTTCCCCTCTGATTTCCTGCCCCAGGACAAAGCACTCGACGGAAAGGGGGTGGTTGTAGTCCCCGGTGCTCTTCTGCTCAATTTTCACACCGAAACTACCAACCTGTTCCGGCGGCCGACTCTCTGCGCCCCGGACCTTGGAAAAGTTTTTCCGTTCGATGGACTTCCTGAACATCAGATCCAGTTTGGGCGGCTCCGCCAGCTCCAGGAATTCCCGGTCTGCATCGGAAAGTTTGAATTCGGTTCTGGGGATGGACCACTCCTCGCCGTCGGCATTCCTCAGCACCAGTTTGTCGAATAAAACGCGAACAAACTCCGCATCGACCGTCCGTCCATCGGCAAAGTACCAGGTCCGCATTTCACCGGCGGAGACACCCGCGCATATCCCGTACACGGCCAAAAGCAGAATCATCCGCTTCCGGGCCTGTGCGGTTCCGGAACCGATCCTCTTGTGGGGCATTAATCGTTCCATAGCATTGTTCAGTTTAGAAATCATTGAATACCGGGCCGTTGGTGCAGTTCACCTCGCCTTCAGGCAGATGCTTGTAGATCTGGTCCAGCATGTCGTGGGAAAGCTCCATCGTCCTGAAGATGGGATAGATGGGCTCGCCATACTGGTTGCGGTCGTACTCCACGTCCTTCTCCTCCACGGCAATAATCCAGCCGCACTGCCCGTTCTCGTCTCCGATCACGATATCGATATCCCGTTCCACCCCCGGCTCGAGCGTGATCCATTCACCCGCCATGCAGCGGTCATTACCGATAAACTTTTTCCGCGTACTGAAACGGGGTTCGTACTCCGTGCCGATCAGGTTCATGTAGTCCTCGTAGCGATCGGGAGTGTTCCATACCCCGGCCCAGACGATCTCGTCGTCCACAGAGATAACGATAAAATAGTCGGCCTGGCAGACAAAGCGGAAGGTGATCCCCTCCTTGTGCACCAGTTTACCCCTGTAGTGAACCATCCAGTAGCCCCCGCCGCTGTCCGCGGTGTCGAATGCGCTTGGTCCCACCGAGGTATACATCGGTGACACCACCAGGCA
>JBNKVA010000030.1:0-41566 GCA_050298955.1 Pontiella sp. | reverse complement strand
TCGATCTCTGCAATGTCCCAATCCTTGACTCCGAACGTTCCCAGGGAATCTGTCCGGAAATAATACCACTGATCGGCATACATGAATTCAGCCGGCAGGGTATTGTGCGTTCCTTCCTTCGGCCGCACCAGGTACATCTGTCCAGGGATCAGCTTGATCTGGCGCGTTTCACCGTTCCAGTTGGTGAATGTAGTGCCCGGGATCTCCTTAGCCATGTGCGGCGGGATCTCCCTGATCCTTGATGCGGATCCCCATTCCTGGCTGCCGGATCCCCACCTGAAGTAATCATAAAAGCAATCGGAATAAGTGTGCTTTGCCTTGATGAAGGTTTCGCCGTCGCTGCGTAGCATAGGGACTATCCAGTAGGCTTTGCCCTTGGTAAGACTGATGCCCTGTTTTTTCCAGCGCTTCAGGATGTGGGGATTTAATCCCTTGACCTTTCCTTCAGATCCTTTCGGCCGGCCGGCCTTTTTCTTCTTCCTGCAATCCATGAGGCGGACCATCTTAATGCAGCTGAACCTCGGGCCTTCCTTGGCCTCGATGGATCCACGTCGGATTCGGTCGCTGATGGCCTGCTTTGAGATTCCCAGCACTAGGGCAGCGAGTTTCGACGGGATCCAGTCGTCATCATGGATCACGGCCGGCACATCATTATCCCAGCCGTCTGCAGCCAGCTCCAGTACTGGGCTGCCATATGAATAGCAGCGCGCTATCAGATAGGGATATTTTTTTCCCCGTTTCGACTTCGTACCAGGGAAGCGGTCAAGGGATTTATCGCATAGGCGCTGTTTCATGCTGCAGCCTCCATTTCACGGATCTTTGATTCGAGTTTGTTGATCAGTATGGTCAGGTCGTCAGTTGCTTTCTGGTCGACGTCGCAGCAGTCGCACCGACTTTCATATGCGTCTTTAAGATTGTATTTCATGCGCGCAATGGCTTCGGTTTTGTTCATGGCTTGTGCTCCTTTCGGTTGTTTAGGTCTCTCTCGCAAAACTTGTTTTTCGAGAGAGAACGAAGAAAAACCGGCGCAGGTTCCGGGTTCCGTCAAGGTGGAGCGTCAAAGCAAATTGGAAAAAGTTGAGCCGCTTGCGGCTAGGCGCTTGCGCCGGCCAGTTTTTCAGCGCAGCGGCCATTTGCGCCGGACCCTACCTTTATGGGTTCCGGGTTCTGTAGCCGCAACGGTAGCGCAGCGGCAGAATCACTTGACCTCACCCCTGGGCGCGCAGCGACCCAGCTGCACGAGCGAAGCGAGCAATTGGCGAATTGAGAACGGCGGGAAATAGGTAAAAGATCGCATAGTGAGGTTTACCTATTTATCGTAAAGAGAGCATTTCGCGCATCACAGGAAAAACAACGGGTCGGCAGCTTCATGGATCGATAAGACCCTTGTGGTCGGTCGAGGAGTGAGCTGTGGAGCGGTTGTTTTGTGTGGAAAAAACTGCAACCAAAAGGCATCTGGATAATAAAAGCCAATAAAAACGGGGTTCAGATCGCAACCCTCTCTCTCCGCCACTTTTCCGCCCAAGGCCTCTCCGGGGGCATTGTTATTCCGGTACAAAAAAAGCACCCCGCTGGACGCGAGGTGCTTTGCGCTATGCTGCGATCGGTCTATTACATCTCTTCGATCGTGGCGCCGTCGCGAAGGCTGGCAATATAGTCTGTCACGGCCGTCTGCTTTTTCTGATTGGTCAGGTAGGAGAGAATCTGCTCCTTGACCTCATCAAACTCAACCGAGCCTTCTTCGCTGTGCTCGCCTACCTTCACCACGTGGTAGCCGAACTGGGTTTCAACAATCGGTCCGACTTCGCCGATTTCCTGAGAGAATGCAGCGACTTCAAATTCGGGGACCATCTGGCCTTTGCCAAACGTTCCGAGGTCGCCGCCGCGGGCGCTGCTCGGGCAGTCGGAGTTTTCCATGGCTGCATCTTCGAAGGTGACATCGCCGGCAATGATGCTGCCGCGGATTTCCTCGAGCTTGGCCTTCTTTTCGGCCTTGGTTTCGTCGGTGTCTTCGGGGTCGAATTTAATCAGGATATGGCTGGCGGTCACCTGTTCCGGCTGCACAAACTGATCCGGGTTGGAATCGTAGAATTCCTGGGCTTCTTCCTCGGTGGCTTCTTCAACGTCCGCCGTTTGGGATTCGATCAATTCCTGGGCGGCAATGTTGCTGACCAGCTCCGTTTTGAACTTTTCGAGATCCTGTCCGCGCATTTCCAGAATGCCTTCCAGGGTTTGCCCCTCGGGAATCGTTCCCTCGATCTCGTCAATCGTTTCCTGGACCTTGGCGTCATCCACAACAATGCCGGCATCCGCTACGGCGGCTTCAATCAGCTTCTTGGTGATGAGGTCGTTTTTGATCTGGTTGTAAAGCTGTCCCTGCAGCTGCTGCATCTGTTCCGGCGGAACACGGCCGGCAAACTGCTGCATGGCCTGCTCCATCATTTCCATGATTTCGCCGCGGGTGATTTCTGAACCGTTAACGCGCACCACCACTGCTTCAGGATCATTCGTAAGCGGGTTGGGCTTAACCGGGGCCGTGAAGAGATCTTCGGTCTGGGTGAGGTCCACGGGTTCCGGAGCCGGCGCGTTGACTTCGTTTTCCTTGCAGCCGGCCAGTGTAAGCAGGGCAATTGCAGGAAGAACCAGCATGACTCGCTTATTCATCAAATTATTGAACATCGTTCTTGATCCTTTCTTCGTGATTCAACTATTACACCGCACTATCCAATGCGTAAGAAGCAGACATAGTGTTCCTTCATGGAGCAAATGTCAACGCATTCGGACGCATTAGGAGGCGGTCTGTTCAATGATTAATTCAGAAATATTAAAACAGTTCCAGTGCTCCGGCTGCGGGGCATGCTGCCGGTGGGGCGGCTCTGTTTTGCTGGAGCAGGAAGACATCGCCCGGCTGACTGAACACCTTGACCTTTCGGAGGCGCAGTTTATTGACCAGCACACCCGCCTGGCGCCCAACCGGCGCCAGCTGGCCCTGCTGGATCAGGCCGACGGCAGCTGCGCATTTCTGCAGGGGGATCGCTGCGCGGTTTATGAGGCCCGTCCCGAACAATGCCGCACCTTTCCTTTTGCCTGGCAGGTAACGGAGGGGTGTCCGGAGCTCGACCGGCTTCTGGCCAAAGAGAAAAATATTGAACAAGCCCGGCATAAGCCGTAATTTTTCCGCTTAACCAACGCTTAACAGGAGAGAGAAATGGTCATGGACGTTAATGAGATTCTAGGCATCTTGCCGCATCGATATCCTTTCATGCTGGTGGATCGTATTGTTGATGTGGACGTGGAAAAGCGCCGTATCACGGGCTATAAAAACCTGACGTTCAATGAACCGTTCTTTCAGGGGCATTTTCCCGGAGAGCCGATCATGCCCGGCGTTATGCAGCTTGAAGCCATGGCACAGGTTGCAGGCATCCTGCTCAACAAGATTAATGACAAGGAGGGGCAGATTGCCTACTTCATGTCGATCGACAAGGCCAAATTCAGGCGGAAGGTCGTGCCCGGCGATACCCTGCGCATGGAAATCGAAGTGATCAAAGAGCGCGCCGGCCGCATGGCGGTGGTGCAGGGGATCTCCTACGTCGGGGATGAAAAGGCCAGCCAGGCTGAACTCATGTTTGGTTACGGAGGTTAAGCGGGATGGCAAACATACACCCAACAGCCATCGTGGCCGATGGGGCAACGGTTGCCGACGACGCGATTATCGGACCCTATTGCACGGTCAGTGCCGAAGCCGAGATCGGCAATGGCACCGAATTGATCTCCCACGTGGTGATCGAGGGCCATACCCTGCTGGGCAAGAACAACCGTGTGTCGCCGTTTGCTGTACTAGGAGGAAAGACGCAGGACCTGAAGTACAAGGGTGGCATGCCCGGCGTAAAAATCGGCGACAACAATACCATCCGGGAGTATGTCACGATCAATGCCGCCACCAATGACGGCGATTTTACCACGGTCGGAAATGACTGTCATATCCTGGCCTATTCCCACATCGCGCACTGCTGCCATATTGGAAATGGAGTGGTCATTGTCAATGCCTGCCAGATTGCCGGGCACGTCGTGATTGAGGACATGGCCACGATTGAGGGGTCGGTCGGGATTGTTCAGTTCATGCGTGTGGGAGCAATGGCCTATGTGGGTGCGATGTCGAAGATCAGCAAGGACGTTCCGCCCTACATGATTGCCCATGGAGATCCCATCCAGGTTCGCAGTATCAACCGCATCGGCATGGAGCGGCGCGGGGTGGGCGAAGCCGGTCGAAAGGCCATCAAGGAAGCCTACCGCATTCTCTATCGGCAGGATGCTCCGGTATCACAGGCCCTGGACAAGATCGAAGCCGAGGTGGAACAGACGCCCGAAATCAGACACCTGCTCGAATTCTGCCGCGCGTCCGAAAAGGGCATCGCGCGCTAGCTTGTGAGGCTCCGGGAATCCGGAGCCTCTTTTTTTGGCTGCGCGCGCCCGGCACCTCTCAAAATTCAACCCTCTTTTGAACGCACTACCGCGTGCGTGATCTAAACCTTCACTTTGCATGTTGAACCATTAACAAGGAGTGAAGAAATGCGGAGTGTTAAGTTTCTACTGGCCGGGTTGACTGCAGCGGTTCTGATGTCCGGAACGGCTGCCGATGCGAAAGACATCAGCGTGCTTCAGAAAACCGGTAATGCCTTTTCTGAAATCGCAAAACAGGCCTTGCCGGCCGTCGTATTTATCGATGTCGAATCAACGGTCGAAGTCCAGGTTCCCCGGTATCAGCGATCGCCCTTTGATGATTTCTTCGGCAGGGGCTCACCCTATGGGGATCCCTATGACCAGCGCACCCGTAAGTATCATCAACAGGGGCAGGGATCGGGATTCATCATTACAAAGGACGGCTACATCTTAACCAACAACCATGTGGTTGATAATGCCGACAGCATCACCGTTACACTGGCCGATGGCAGGGAGTTTGATGCTGTCTTGGTCGGGACGGATCCCAAGACCGAGGTGGCTTTGATCAAGATTGAGGATGAAGCTGATCTTCCCTTTCTCGAAATGGGCGACTCTGATGCATTGCAGGTCGGCGAGTGGGTGCTTGCTGCCGGCAATCCGTTCGGGCTCTCGCAGACCATTACGGCGGGTATTGTCAGCGCCAAAGAGCGCAGAACCGGGATGCTGGGCGCGGACGGTTACGAAAACTTTATCCAGACGGACGCAGCCATCAATCCGGGGAATTCCGGCGGACCGCTGCTGAACATTCATGGCCGGGTGGTGGGCATCAATACCGCCATCTATTCTCAGACGGGTGGTTACATGGGTATTGGATTTGCGATTCCGATCAATCTGGCCATTCCGATCAAGGATCAGCTGGTCGAATACGGCAGGGTCAACCGCAGTGTGCTGGGGGTTTACATCCAGGAGGTGGATGAGGACCTGGCCGAAAGTTTCGGACTGGACGATGCCGGCGGCATTCTGATCTCGCAGGTCAAGGAGGATTCGGCCGCCGAAAAGGCCGGACTGCAGGCCGGGGATATTGTTGTTGAACTGGATGGTGAGCCGGTAGGGAAGCTTGCGCCCTTTCGAAGCCGCATCGCAGCGACTCCCCCCAACACGCCGGTGAACCTTAAAATCTTCCGTGACGGTGATTATGTGAACGTGTCCGCGATTACACAGGCCATGGACGGCGACGAAGCTGCATCGGCAGATGAAGGTCCCGCGGTTCTGGAAAAGCTGGGGCTGTCCGTCCAGGAGATCGATCAATCACGCGCTGAGCAGTTGGGGCTTCCAAACTATGGCGTGATGATTTCCGCGGTAGAGGAGGGCAGTCTCGCATGGCGCGCCGGTCTGCGGCATGGTCAAGTGATTCTCAGCGCAAACCGGATACGCATAGAGAGCGTAGAGGTGCTGAATCAAATTCTTGATGAAGCTTCAGAATCCCGTCAGGTACTGTTCCGCGTCTCGGATGGGCGTGGTGCACGATACGTCGTTCTTCCCTTGAACTAACTTCCGTGCTCAGCCCAGAAAGTCCAAAGGCTTGAAGGGCTTGAGCAACACCGGTTTGCTGTCTACGCCCAGATGCTTTTCAAGCAGCGTGGCGTAGACGGCGCGATAGTCGACGGTATGCACAATGTCGCCGTGGTCCAGGTCGGCAGGGGACAGGCTGGGGCGCCGGCCGTGAAGGCCGCCTTTGACGGAACCACCGATTGCGAAGAGCGGCCCCGCAACACCGTGGTCGGTTCCGCCGCTGGCATTTTCAGCGACGCGGCGGCCGAATTCGGAGAATACCATTGTGCAGACGCGCCCGGCCTGTCCGGTATGAGACAGCTCATCCATGAATGCCTGCATGGCATCGCTCCACTCCTTGAGCCGCGCGGCATGGGAGCCGAGCTGGTTTGCGTGGGTGTCGAACCCTCCATGAGCAAGATAGTAAATGCGGGTGGGCATGCTGCCGCGGATCAATTGCGAGACCACCTGCATTTCCCTGGCGAACCGGGTGTTGGGATAAGCGGTACGGGGCTTGGTTTTATTCAGAATCGCCTCGATCTGTTCGGCACTGGCCCGGGCCTCAGAGGCGGTGTTCTTAAGGAAGTCGAGCGGGCTCATGGATGGGTCTGCCGGCGTTGCACTCCCGGCGAGTTCACCGATGGATGCGCCCGATGCCTCAATATCGGATTCGTCTTCACCCATGCCCATCATCTTCATCATTTCATCCGAACCGTCAGTGTGCCTGACCGAAATGCGTTTTGGGTCGCTGAAGGTTACGCCTTTGGGCATGGCGGCCGCGAAGGCCTGGGGGCTCTGCTTGCCGACGCAGATTCCGACGCTGGCACTTTCCCGCTGACAATAGGTGTCAAAGTACCGCCCGATCCAGCCATGCCGTTCCGTCTTTTCGGCGTCCGATCCGGTATGCCAGATTTCGGTGGATCGGAAGTGCGACCGGTTCGGGTGGGGATATCCCACACCTTCCACTATTGCAACGCGGCCGGTATCATAGATTGATTTAAGACCTGTGAGTGACGGATGTACACCGGTTGCTCCGTCTATGCTCAGGGTCATCGACGATTTGATGGCCAGTTTCGGCCTTGCCGAGTAATAGTAATCGTTATCGATCGGGACAATGGTGTTCAACCCATCGTTTCCGCCCGCGAGATGTATGACCACCAGGATCGGCGAATCGCCGGGATTCGGCTCTGCGGCGGTAAACCCCGGCCATGCCATTCCGATGGTACCTCCCCATGCTGTGGTGTATACAAATCGGCGTCGATTCATGTTCATTGCGTGACTCCTGGACTTATGTCAGCTGGTACTGCGGGGTACTCATCATGGTTCGGAAAATGGTGCGGATCTGTGCGTCGGTCCAACGGTCCGGCGGCGGCAGACCTCCCAGATAGGCCAGGAGATCGGCATGATCTGCTCCTTCCAGGCAAGTCTGGTAGAGGCGGTCCTCCAGGTAATGGAGCGCAGTTTCAGCACTGCCGCGCTGTTCCATTGGAAGAATCGTTTCCGGTTGAACGAGTAAGCGGCCCTTGGATGAGGGTGAGCCTTTGCGTGAATATACGAGGCTGCCGGCAAGATTGTAACGCTGAGTCAGCGAGGCTGTAGTGATCCACGCATAGCCGCCATCCCATCCCTTCACGTTGGGCGGAGCAAACAGTTCCTGGCCCAGCGAGCGGAGTGCATTGAAACCGTGTCGCGGGTCGGGTTGCTCAATGCCCAGGGCAATGCACGAACCAGCAAACCATTGTGAAGGGCATTTAATCTGTGTGCGCAATGCCTGGGCACTGTAGAACGCCTTGCTGGTAAATATGTTCTCCAGCAGCGAAGCAATATCAAAGTTGCCCGCCGTGAACTCTTTTGCCAGCGCGTCCACGATCTCCTGTTCCGGGTTGCTGTAAGCGAAATAGCGCCAGAGTTTGGTAACGATAAATCGGGACGCCTGCTCCTGCTGAAGGATCAGGCGGATAATATCGTGCCCATCAAAGTTGCCTCTTTTCCCGAAGAATTCCTTGATTTCACCGTCATGCAAGCTGTGGCGGCCGGATTCCACAGCATCACGAAATTCATATCTGCCGGGCGCGAGCATCCATCCCGTGAAGGCGCGGGCGGCTTCCTTGATGTCCTGTTCCGAGTAGTGCCCCTCGCCGAGCGTGAACAGTTCCATGAGTTCGCGGGAAAAGTTTTCGTTGGGGGCACCGGCCCGCGAGCGGGTGTTGTCGAGATAGATCAGCATGGCCGGATCCTGCGCAACCGCGGTTACGAGCTTCCGGTAGCTGCCCATGCCCATTGTGCGAAATGTCTGGTTCTGTAGATACATTGCGTAGGCATTCCTGACCTTGCGGAAACTGGTGGCAAAATGCCCGTGCCAGAACAGCGTCATCTTTTCCTGCAAGGGAGAGGGCGAGCTGATCATGCGCTGCACCCACCAGTTAACCAGTTTGCGATGCTGCCGGTTTTGCTCCTCCCGCCATTTTTTCCGCGCGTTCCGCCGTTCGGGTTCGGGCAGGTCGCGGAAGTCGGGTCGGTTTTCGATGCCGGGTTTGACCCACTCGGGCGGCGATGCTGCGGGGGCGGTTTCAAGGACTCCGGAGACCACCTCCGAAAGCGGACGCCGGGCTGCGGCATCGATCTGCTCCGGTGTTGCGCCAAATCCCGCGCGGACGAGAAGGTGCGCGGCATAGGTGCGGTTCCAGTTTTCGGGTTCTAATCTTTTCATGGACCGGTTGTCCCTTGTACGTGCTGTAGGTGCAGTCAATAACGAATATAGTCAGGATTGAATTGCACGAGGAGTTTATTTTTGATTCGAGTCCGCCTGAAAAAGGGCTTTATATTTCCGGCGTGTTGGAAATAATGTTTTATCAACCATGGATAACCACATGCGGAATTACCTTCCACCCATCTTAGGTCTTGTCATTCTTCTACTCACCGGCATTGACGTTGCTGCTGCCGAGATTGCCAATCCCTCCAGTTTGCGATACCCGACCATACAGGCTTCGCTGGACGACGGTTTTTATTCCCTGGCCGAGCAGCAGGCCCGCGGCGTACTGCTGGCGGAACCGGAGGAGCCCGATCGGCGGGAAGCCACGCTGCTGTTGGCCCATGCCCTTTGGGGACAGAAACGCTATTCGGAGATGCTGCAGCTGCTAATGGCGGAGGATAACGGCGCCGACATGGCGTATTGGCGGGCCCGTGCCTATTTCGAATTACGGCAGTTCAACAATGCGCTGGACGCCTTGCTGGCCGGTGATGAAGGCATGGCCGGTACGCCCTATGCGCCGGCAGCCATGCGGTTGCGTGGGCGTATGCAGCAGCTGGCGGGGCAGCTGAATGAAGCTGAAAATACCTACCAACAGTTTGCCCGCGACTATCCCAGGCATGCTGACTCCGTTCAGAACCTCCTCGATCTTGCGGATGTCTATCTGGCGCAGGAGCGCTACGCGGAAGCCCGGACGCTGTATGAATCGCTTCTGAAGGGTTCGGACATCTCCGGTGCCCATCTGGCGCAGCTTAAACTGGCCCATGTGCTCTATGTTCAGGGCGATGAGCAGGACGTCGAATCGGCCCGTGCGATGCTGAGCGCCTTGGCCGCGGACAGCACCGTTCGGCTGTCCTACCGCATTGATGCCTACGTGGATCTGGCGGCACTGGAGGAACAGGCCGGCCGGTTTGAGGAATCGGTGGAGAACCTTCGAAAAGGCATTGCTTTGTCTCCGGATGCCCGTCTGCGGGTAAACCTGAAGCTAGCCCTGGCACGCATGTTTCTGCGGATGGAGGATGTTCCGGGTGCACTGCGGTTGCTCGAGGAGTGCCGCACCGAAGCGCCGGACGAGAAAATAGCCGCTGAGCTGCAGTTGGAGAAGGCCAGGGCGCTCCTGCAGGCCGGCCGGTTTGATGAGTCGGACCAGGCGTACCAGGTCTATCTGGATGTGGCCAGCGATCCGGATGGGCTGGCGCAGGCCTACATGGGCAAGGGATTCGCGCTCTGGGGGCTTGAGCGCTTCGCGGAGTCAGCTACGCTGTTTGACAAAGCGCAGGAGGCCTTTGCCGAACTCAACGACAAAGCCAATGCGTTGATCAAAGCGGGAGATGCCTACTATCAGGCCGGCCTGCTGGAAGAGGCCGAAAAGCGGTATCGGTCATTCGTATTGGAATATCCCGGCAAGGAGAATATGCCCAATGTGCTCTACCAACTGGGCCTGGTCCTGGCAAAAATCGGTCGCCGGGTCGAGGCGATGACAACGTTTGACATTGTCGAAACGAGCCACCCTAACAGCCCTTTCGCTCAGAAAGCAGCCATGCGCTCGGCCGATATCATGCGCGCTAACGCGGAATGGGAGAAGGCGCTTCAGAAGTATACGGCCATCAGTCAAACGTACACCAACACGGCTGATTCGGCGTTGGCACAGCACCGGCGGGGTCTGGTGCTCTACCGTCTCGGGCGCTATGAAGATGCCCGGGAGGTTTTCGAGTATGAGCTTGCTCACCATCCCGATAGCGAGCATGCACCGCAGGCCTTCTACATGCGCGGGTTTTGTCTGTATTCCGAAGGGGAGGTCGATGTAGCGGTCGAGACCTGCAAACAGTTCATTCAAAAGTATCCTGATTCAATCTGGACCCCGGAGGTTATCTTCTGGCTTGCGGAACTCTATTTCAACCAGGGAAAGTATGGCGATGCCGAGCCGCTCTTCCTCCGCGTAGCGGATGAATTCGGTGAACATGCCCTGGCGCCGCGGGCGCTCTACTGGGCCGGCCGTGCGGCTTCGGCGCAGTCGGATTACGTGGGGGCTATTGAGCGCTACCGCACGCTGGCACAGGGCTATCCGGAAAGTGACATTCTTCCCCAGGTGCGTTTCGCGCAGGGGGATGCGCTGACCGAGCTCGGCGAATTCGCCCGTGCGATCCTGGCCTTTGACGAAATCATCCGGAAGTATCCTGAAAGCGGATTGGTCAATGCGGCCTGGGGGCGCAAGGGCGACTGCCAGTTCTCATTAGGGGTGGACAACCCGGCCCGCTACGAGGAGGCCATTAGTTCCTACCAGGCCATCCTGGACCGCCCCTCCGCATCAACCGCACTGAAGCTCCAGGCGGAATACAAGATTGGCCGGAGCCTGGAAAAATCGGGCATGTTCGATAAGGCGTTCAGCCGCTACATGAACGTGGTGTACAGTTTTCCGGCGGTTGACCGCACGCCGGACACCATCATGTGGTATACGCGCGCTGCGTTTGGTGCTGCGGCGCTGAAGGAGAACGAACAGGCCTGGCAGGATGCCGTCCGTATATACGAGCGGGTGGTCGCGGCCGATGTGGCGGCCGGGGATGAAGCGCTTAAGCGAATCGAAAAAATCAAGAAAGAGAACTGGCTGCTGTTTCAGCAGGCCGAGGAGATGAATGATGCTGGAATTGATGATTAAGGGTGGATGGATCATGTGGCCGATCATGGCGTGCAGTATCGCTGCGGCCATCCTGTTTCTGGAGCGTGTCTTTCATCTTCATCGCGCGCAGATCAAACAGGAGGATTTTCTAAGCGGCATCTACACGGTCGTAAACCGCGGGAACATAGCGGAGGCAGTATCGATTTGCGACCAAACGCCCGGTCCGGTGGCGCATATCGTCCGGGTAGCCCTGCTGCATGCCGATGAAAAACGCGAAGAGCTGAAGCGGACCATAAAGAAGGCCGGACTGGCCGAGGTGCCCCGCCTGGAGAAAAACCTTGGTGGATTGCTGACGATTGCCCAGATAACCCCGCTGTTGGGATTGCTGGGGACCATCATTGGGCTTGTGGGCGTGTTTGCTGCGATGGAACAGCATGCACCGTTAGCGGAGATTGGCGACCTTTCCGCAGGCATCTGGCAGGCCCTGCTGACCAGTGCGGTAGGCTTGTGTGTTTCGATTCCCGCCTTTGCCGGATACAATTTTCTGCTGAGCCGGGTTGAGCGCATTACGCTGAATATGGACTATGCGGCGGAAGAGATTTACCATTATCTCGCGTACGACCGTTCGTCGGATGGAGCTGTTGAAAATGAAGCCGTCTGATCCGCATAAGCTCAGCAAAGCGCTCCGGTCGTTCAGACCGACCCGCAAGCGCGCGGGGGTCTTTCCCATTGCCATTGCCTTTTGCGATGCCGCCTTGCTGGCGCTGGCCTTTTTTCTGGCGGTCTCCCCGTTTATCCTGCAGCCGGGAATCAACATTAATCTGCCGGAGGCGCCTTTCAGCGGGGGGGCGCGCTTTGATGCAATGGTACTTTCCATCACACGCGGCGGTTGGTTCTATTTCAACGATGAGCGCCTTGATGCCGAACGGCTCGAAGCCGCCCTCGAACAGGCTTCAGCTCGAAATCCGGGCGTCACCTTAATTATCGAAGCCGACCGGGATGTTGCTCACGGTGCAGTTGTCGAAGCATGGACCGCTGCGATGGCTGCGGGCATTCCGCAGGTGTCCATCGCAACAAGCATTGCGGCCTCCGACGGAGAGGCGCAATGACCCTTCTCCCGACAAGGGATTTCTGGATGGCGGTCGGGTTGGGCCTCCTGATGCATAGCCTTTTGTTTGTTGCTGCAAAGCCGTCAAACGGGGCGGCACGTTCTCCGGACTGGAAGCCCCCCCGAACGGATTATGCCTTCATGAACGGGATGGATGATGTTGACGCGGTTGCGGTTCGTACCGTCAATTCGCCGGTTCTCTTTTCATTGCCTTTGGACGTCGGATTCAGCGGTGAGCTGCAGCATCATGATGTGCAGAATCAGAAAGTGTTTTCACCGCTTCCCGTGCAAGCTGAACATTTTCTGGATATTGATTCGGTTTCGGCTCAGGCGGTCGGCCGGTTGCGCTCGGATGACTTAATGATCTCCGCCCGGGTCCGTCCGCCCAGGCTGCCTGATGATGCGGCCGCTGCGGAACAATCGCAGATACAGACCCGCCGGGTCATGCTGCCCCCCGACATCAGAAACCGCCTCATAGGAAGCATTGTGCTTCCTCCGGCATTAAACCAGCCATCGGAGACTCCATGGACGGCCCGCGCATCGGTCTCGATTTCCGAGCAGGGCGTTGTCGAGCATGTCTTCCTCGAACAACCTCTCGAGTCGAGTGTGATGAACCAACAGGTGCTTCAACTGATTTACAGTCTGCGCTTCAAGGCGGGGATTGCGGCTGAAAGCATCGTGGAAATATATTCGCCGGAAGCGGACAAGAACAGAGGAGCCGGGGAATGATTCCGCTTGGTGCAGATATAATCCTCGTTCTGTTTGTCAGCGTGCCGTTGCTGGTCATGGGTGTACTGGCGCTCGTTTACGGTCTGCGTACGTTGCACCGACCCCTACGGACACATGAAAGCATCTATGAGTGTTCCCGCTGCGGTCATGTCTATGCCATTGCCCGTCACCGGCCGATGGACCGCTGTCCGCGTTGCGGAACCCTGAACGATGCGGTCCGGACGTAGGTGCTATGTCAGCGGTCCGCCCGGTTTGTCGTGTATGACCGTATCCACTGCTTCTGCGGACTGTTCCGGATAGTCGGCCATGTAGTGCAGGCTGCGGCTCTCCTTGCGCTGCTCGGCGGAGCGGATAATCAACTCGGCGACGTCGGCAATATTGCGCAGTTCAAGCAGGTCGGAGGTGACGAGATACTCGCCATAGTATTGCTTGATTTCCTGCCGCAGATTCCGAATGCGCGCGCGGGCCCGGGCGAGGCGTCGTTCCGTTCGGAC
Source organism: Pontiella sp. (assembly GCA_050298955.1). Classification (GTDB taxonomy): domain Bacteria; phylum Verrucomicrobiota; class Kiritimatiellia; order Kiritimatiellales; family Pontiellaceae; genus Pontiella. The sequence continues at coordinate 27,878 of JBNKVA010000030.1, read as the reverse complement.
GATTCCGACATAGTCCCACATGGCGGTGCGGACCTCGTTCCAGTTATGTTCGACCACGACGGCTTCGTCGGAGGAGACGGCTTTCCCGCAGCGCCATGGTGGAATCGGTGCATCATCGTTCAGTTGTTTCCAAACGCGGGCTATTTCAACGGCAGTTTCATGGCCGCAAACCAAGGCTTCGAGGAGTGAATTACTGGCCAGGCGGTTCGCTCCGTGCAACCCTGTGTTGGCCACTTCACCACAGGCATAGAGACCGGGCAGGGCAGTGCGTCCGTTCACTTCCGCAATGACACCGCCGCATGAATAGTGCGCAGCCGGTACGACGGGTATGGGATCTCTGGCCATATTGAGGCCAAAACGAAGGCAGGCGGCGTAAAGATTGGGAAAGCGCTCGCGCAGGAAGGTTTCGGAACGGTGTGTAATATCGAGATACACATACGGATCACCATTCTTTTTCATGACAAAGTCAATGGCGCGGGCGGTGATGTCACGGGTGGCGAGTGATCCGCGTTCATCGAAGTCTTTCATAAAGCTGTTGCCGCGAATGTCTTTCAGTTCGGCTCCTTCACCACGCACGGCCTCGGAAATAAGGAATGATTTCGCGTCGGGATGATAGAGGCAGGTGGGGTGGAACTGAACAAATTCCATATTCCGGATCGGCAGTCCCGCCCGCCACGCCATGGCGACACCATCCCCTGTGGCAACATCGGGATTGGATGTGTATGGGTAAACTTTTCCCAGTCCCCCCGAGGCCAGTACGGTGCAGGCTGCATGAACGGGGAAAATGACATCCCGTTTTTTGTCGAGAAAGTACGCACCGATGCAACGGTTGGAACCCGGATGTCCGATCCATTCGGTCGTCACGAGATCGATCGCCATGAGCTGCTCGCGAATGGTGATATTCTTGTGGTGGTGGGCTGCTTCGATCAGCCCCTGCATCATGGCCTGTCCCGTGATGTCGCCGGCATGCAGAACCCGGCGGTGGGAATGTCCTCCCTCCTGTCCCAGATCGTACTCGTTTTCAAATCCTTTTCGTTTGCGCCGATCGAATTCTATGCCGAGCTGCTCCAGTTCATTGATGCGTGCCTGCCCATTGCTGATAATGTGACGGACAACATCCGGATTGCTCAGGCCGTATCCGGTGTTCAGCGTATCCCGTATGTGGGATTCAATGGTGTCGTCCGGGTCAACGACGCAGGCGATACCGCCCTGGGCGTAGAAGCTGTTGCATTCGGACGCGTCAACCTTGCTGGCGACGAGCACCGTACCGTGCCGGCTCAGCTCCATGGCTGCAGTCAACCCCGCCAATCCGCTGCCGATGACGAGAAAGTCGCAATGGAGGGGGCTGCCATTCATGATTTATTCCTGATCCGGTTCTTTTCCTCTTCCGCATCGGCCTTGATTTTGGCGAGTTGCTGCTGACGGGTCTGATTAATGAATGCCAGCTTGGCAGGATCGGTTTCAGAGGCCAGCTGCTGGTCGAACATGATTTCGGTTTCGGCCAGCCTGGCTTTGGTGCGCACCTCGATTTCTGCAATGAGGGTCTTCTGCTGGTCCGTCAGTTCAACCGATGCTCCGCCGAGACGCTGCATGGCTAATTCATAAGCACTCTTGATTCCACTCATAGCTCAGTCCTTATAGTCAGGCAAAGTATACGTGTCGTCCGGTAGAAATAAAGAATGTTGCGTATCAACTTCCGGAGGGGAAGCCCCGTTTCCGCGGCTTAAGCTTTCATCTGCTTCTGGATGCGCAGCTCGACATCGTGCTCATAGAGCGCCGTGAGGATTTCGTCCAGGTCGCCTTCCATAACGCGATCCAGCTTGTAGAGCGTCAGATTGATGCGGTGGTCTGTAAGACGGTTTTGGGGGAAGTTGTAGGTGCGGATTTTTTCCGACCGGTCGCCTGAGCCCACCATCGATTTCCGCTCCGAGGCCTCCGCTTCGGCTTTTCTGCGCTGCTCCTCATCAAAAAGTCTGGCACGCAGCATTTTCATGGCCGCGGCCTTGTTCTTGTGCTGCGACCGTTCGTCCTGACACTGCACAACAACGCCGGACGGAATATGGGTGATTCGGATGGCGGAGTCCGTGGTGTTGACATGCTGGCCGCCGGCTCCGGAGGCGCGGTAGGTGTCAATGCGCAGATCCTCGGTTCGCACCTCGATATCGACTTCTTCGGCTTCCGCCAGCACCGCAACCGTGGCGGCTGAGGTATGAACACGGCCCTGCGTTTCGGTTGCGGGTACACGCTGTACCCGGTGGGTGCCGCCTTCATGCTTGAGGGTTTTGTAGACCTCTTCCCCTTCCACGGAGAAGGAGATTTCCTTGTATCCGCCGACCTCCGACGGGCTGACATCCAGCACCGAGTACTTCCAGCCTTTGGCGTCAAAGTAGCGGGTGTACATGCGATACAGATCGCCGCAGAAAATGCCGGCTTCATCGCCCCCCGTTCCGGCCCGGATTTCCATAATCACGTTGCGGCTGTCGGTGGGATCCGGAGGAATCAGCGCAATCATCATGTCCCGCTCGGCGGCCGGAAGCTGCTCCTCAATCTCGGCCAGTTCCATTTCCGCCATCTCGCGCAACTCATCATCTGAGCCCGCATCGGAAAGGATGGCTTCGCTTTCTGTTTTGGAGTCGGACAGAGTCAGGACCTTTTTCGCGCAATCCGCCAGTTTCTTTTTGTGGGCATACGCGCGCATGCACTCCTGCATTTTATTCGGGTCGGACGATACTTCGGGCTGCGACATGCGGGTTTCGAGGTCGTGCACCTGCGATTGAAGTTGTTCCAGGTATGCATGGTCGATCATGGCTGACTCCGGGCGGTAGCGACTGGGTGTGGACACAAAAAGGCCGAACCGGCGATTGCGGGTTCGGCCTTCCGATTAAAGCGTGGTTTAGTACATGCCGTCGGCAAAACGCTTCTTGAAGCGGTCAACGCGACCTTCTGTGTCGATGAACTTGGCCTGTCCGGTAAAGAACGGATGACAGCTGGAGCAGGTGTTGACATGCATTTCCTTGACGGTCGAACGTGTCTGGATCTCGTTGCCGCAGGCACAGCGAATCACCGCTTCGTCATAGTTCGGATGAATATCTTTTTTCATTGCAAAAATCCTCGTGTTCAATTGGGAGCGTGGTTTTTAAACAAACCGCGGGACGGTGCGCAAGGTTAAGTTTCCTTTTTTTGGACAGCATAGGCAGCGGGAAAGGGGGGTGATTTCGAGCCGATCAGCCGGCGGGGGGCAGGTCTTTCCGGGAATACCCCACCTCTGCAAGTACCTTGTCCGTGGTTTGAAAATGGCACTTGGCCGTGTCGAGGAGTATGCCGGGGCCTTTGTCGGCAACGAGCTTTTCGGCTTCCCTGCGCACCTTGGTGGAGGCTCCCTTTGGAATCTCAATGTGGTATTCCTTGCCCATTTTCTTCAGGGCGTAGACGAAACCGGCGCGGGCCAGAATCGATGCGGCGGCTACGGCGGGGTCTGATTCCGCCTTGGTGCGCTGGTCCAGCTTGATTTTTTTTCCCTTATCGAACAGGGCGCGCTCAATCTGGTGGGTGGGACCGAATTTATCCGAGAGGGCGCGAGGGCACGTGGGCACCTTTTCCAGCAGGTTTTCAATGGCGCGGGCATGGCCCCATGCCAGCATTTTGTTGACATTGCGGATCTTTGCATACATCCGATTGTACGCGCGGGGCCCGATGGTAACCATGGCGCAGCGTTCGCCCAGCAGTTTCCGAATGTCGCGGGCCATGTTCAGGGCAACCTTGTCGGAGGAGATGCGCTTGCTGTCCCGCACGCCCATTTCCCGCAGCTTGTGGACCAGTTCTTCGTCAACGTAGGCGGACGCGATGACCAGCGGGCCGAAGAAATCACCTTTTCCGCTCTCATCAATTCCCATGTGCGGCTGAAAAGCCTCCGGGTCGTGAAAATCTTCATAGCCAAGCACTGCTTCCTTAAGAATTTCCGGCTCAAGCGTGAAAGTAATCCAGTCCTTTGCTGCTTTACCCTGCACGAGCAGCTTTCCGGAAGTATAGAGGTTGATCCTGCAGTCGGGAACCGAGACCGCAATTTCTGTATGGGGTACGGTCTCCGGCAGGTATTTCGGGTTTTTCAGCAGGCGCACAAGCGCCTGACGCTGCTCCTCATCGAGTTTAAATGTAAAAGAATTCGTATTCATTAACCATTCCATGCTAAATGTGATCGGGAAAATAGCAGTCCTGCTCACTGCAAATAAAGGTAATTCACCCGGGCAAATAGCGGTTGGAGTATAACACGGTGTTGAAGCAGATCTATATCACAGGCCTAATCGCATTGTCGGTTTCGGTTTACGGACAGGGGGTTGAGCGGCAGAACATGCCGGTGCCCACGCATGCCGATGCCGCTGTGTTCCTGGCTAAATATTCAGGTTTGTTTGATCGATATGTGTCTCAGGATGCTACGCTCAATGATTGTGTGTCGTTTCTGAATCAGACGGGTATCTATTTCGGCCTGCTCGAGATTGTCAACCACTCGGACTTCACCCCGAAGGACTGTGCTCGGGTCATGGGACAGATCAATCTTGTTTTTTCCGGGGATGCGGATTATGTGGCAGGGAAAGTTAAGTTACCTTCGGGGATTGATTCTTGGGAAAGTTTTTGTATTCTGAATGATATTCAGTATGTTCAGGGCTATGAAAACCTGGTGGCGGCCCTGGTTATATTCCGGGATTTACCGCATTAGTTTTTCTTGCATGTTAAAGAGTGTTGTGTTTTTGTATTTCAAATTTAACAAAGGGTCATAGAATGAATAGACAGCGTTGGATTGTTGCTTTGATCGTCGGTATTTCAGCCGTAACCGGTGTCACCCATACAGCTATTGCTCAGGCGCAGGATGGTACGTCGGCCAAGATTGCAGCGGCCGAGACTGCGGTTGCCCAGGCCCGCGAAGCTATCGCTAAAGGGAAGGCACTGATTGCTCAGATTCCCGAAGACTCTCCCTATCTTCCGGAAGTGACCCAAATGCTGCAGGCCGCGTCTTCAAATTGGAAACTGGCGGTGGAGTCTCTGAATGGTGCGGTGGAAAGCGCTGAGAAGGTTTCGACGGCCACAAGTTCGGCGTTGTCGAAGGATTATGAGCTGCTTGCAGGTATTAATGCCGACGTTGCCGTTTCCGGGGCAAAGGTGGTGCAAATCGGCCTGGCTTACGTGGAAGCGGTGGCCTCCGACAAAGCCGAGGCGCTTGATTTAATCCGTGACGCGATGCAGGATGCTCTGGCTGCTTCGTCGCAGGTGCAGTTTAATTACGACAGGGTTAAAAAGCTGATTTCAGAAAAATACTCGAACTAAAGGAGCCGACTATGAAAAAACTCTCATTTATTAAATATGGCTTGTTCGCAGGTTTATGTTCATTTGTTTTTGTTGTGCAGGCCAATGCGGCTGATTTGGCAGAAGCATCCGCAGTTATGGGGGAAGTGGAATCCATGTCGGTTCATGCCAAGGCCAACCTTGCCGAGGCCGCACTGAGTGGTGATACCGAGGCCATTGCCGAAGCGAAAAGGCGTTCGGATGCCATCGATGCGGCAGTAGCATCAGCCCGCAATGCTTTTGCTGAGCTGGAAATGAACATTAACAGTGGTGATGCCGATGCTGCGGATACCGCTGAAGATGAGCTCGCAGCTGCTCTTGTCCAGGTGAAGGATGCCCTGATGGGAGCCATTCCTGAAACACTGGTTGAGCAGACTCAGGAAGGATCCTCCTCAGAGCTGGCTGGCGGCAAGCCGGGCAACCCGGATGATCCGCCGAATATCCATGAAGTTCCCTGGAAGTCCCAAGGGATTAAGGCTTATTATCAGGCGCTTTTCGGTGAGTTCTGGAATGCATCGGCTTTCGGGCATGGTCGTGGATATGGCGATGGTGACGCCACTCCGGAGTAAGGGTGTAATGGTTGCGTATATTAACGCGTTTAAGGGAGTTTATGATGAGTAATAAAGCGTTTTATCTATCCGTTGCGGCCCTGTTGGTTGCCGTGTCTTCTTTTGCTGAACAAGAGCGAGTCATTCGCATCCAGAATCATCTCCGGTTCGGGATTGATGATAATATCTACGTGAATGAGACGGAAAAAGAATCAGCTGAGGTGATTGACGTACTGAACATCTCAGGGAAGATGAATTTTTCAAGCCGCACGGATGCGGTCTTTTCGTATCAGCCTGAGGTGCGCTATCGCTTTGATGGGGATCCGAAGACCCTCACGTTCCACGATGCCTACGGCAAACTCAATCACGCCTTGTCACAGCGTGTCTTCATGACGTTGTCGGATCGTTTTTCGTACAAGCAGCGCAATGCCCAGGCGGGTGTTGTAAGCAGTACAGACAATAATTATGCGGAAAATGATTTGATGGGCGCTCTGGACATTGCGCTCAACTCACTCAGCAGTCTCAAGCTAGGTGCAGGATACGAATTCCGCACCTGGGATGACGATAATTATGGCGAAACCCTCGGTAATAACTATGATACCTATACCGGAAGCGCTTCCGTGTTCAGGGAACTGGGCAAAGCGACCACGCAGGGCATGCTTGGTTTCGACTATGAGGCTACCGAGTATGACGGACCCCGCGGGAATTTGGATGTTGCGACCTTCATGGCGGGGGCCGACCACATCTTCAATCCGAATGTTACCGGCTTCGGGCGCCTAGGCGCATCCATGGTTTCGACGGATACGCAGATCCAATCGGATGATTCAACGACGCCGTATCTCGATGTCGGCATGGATTACAATCCTACGGAACGCACCAGTTTGAACGGCGGGGTTGCATATTCTGCATACCGCGCTCAAAACTCATTGTATAACAAGCAGGACCGGACCAGTTTTTCCCTGGGATTGCGCCATGACCTGACGGCAAAAATCAGTCTCGCAACGAGCTTGGCCTATATCATGAGTGCATACGAGGGTTCCACTGCAACCACCGTTGGATCGGCTCTCCTGGATGTGGACGATGAGTACCTGCAGCTCAACCTTCGCGGTTCATATCAAATCAACCGCAATAATTTTGTTGAGCTGGGCTATGAATTTACCGACCGCTCGGTCGGCGGAGGTGCGCTTTCCGAGTATCAGCGTAACCGCGTGGACATCGGCTGGCGTCTGCGCCTCTAAACGCGCTTTATTGTAGTTTTGATTTGAATGCCAAGGTGGTGAAGTTTACTTTCACCACCTTGATTTTTGTAACTTGGAGTAATGCACATGAGTTCAGAGACAGAGCAGCAGTCGAGTACACTTCATTTCCTTGATTATTGGCGGGTCATCCGCTCCCGGAAAGAGATTGTTCTGGCTGTTGCGATTCTTGTTGTAATTACCGGCACGGTCTACACCTTACTGTCGCCGAATATATATGCCTCGCAGGTGCGGATATCCGTCTCGGAAGATGCCCCGGAGATCAATCCGTTTGCAAGTCAGCAGAGTTACTACACTTCATACAATCCCTATTTTCTTCGGACTCAATTTGAAATCATACAGTCAAAGCCGATCTTTGATGCCGTGATCAACCGCCTCAATCTTCAGGAAGAATGGGGCGTGGAAGGGGAGAAAGTGCCACGCGAAGTGGCGATGAAGATACTGGAAAACAGCATAAGCGTTATTCAGGAACGTGACACCACCTTGATCCGCATAATTGTGCAGCGCGATGACCCGGATGAGGCTGCCCAGATTGCCAATGAGCTGGCGGAAGTGTATAGGGATTCGCGCCTGGAGCTTGCCAATAAGTCGATGCGGAGTGCACTTGATAAAATGGATGAGGCACTCAAGGATCAGTCGGAGCGCGTGTTGGCTGCGGAAGAGAAGGTCCAGGAGATTCGGGAAAAGTACAATATTGCGACGCCTGGTGAAAGTACGACGGATATCGATGACTTCCAGATGCAGCAGCTGTTGTCCGACCGTCTGCTGGCTCAAAAAATAATGGTTGAAGCCGGCGAGTCACTGAAGATTCTGGAAACCATGCAAGACAAGGATTTGAGCGATGTCGCCTCGGCGATTACACAGGATCCGCTGGTCATGAATGCGGTACAGCAAATTCAGGATATCGAGGTTCAGTTGAGTTCGGTCAGTGCGGATTTTGGACCCAATCATCCTGAGGTCAAACGCTATGAAAACCAGAAGGCCCAGGCGGAAAAGGCCTTGAAAGAGCGGCTTCAGGGTTTAAGAAACCGTCTCCAAACCGAATATGATTTGGCAAAGAATAAATTCGAGGAGCTTGACGCCCTGCTGGAAAGCGTTAAATCGACGACGATTGAAGAGCAGGGACAAAAGTATCTGCCCTTCAGACAGGCTCTTGCAGATCTTGAGAATGAGCGCTTTATCTACAACCAGCTGAACTCCCGCCTGCGTCAGGAAATCATTACCATGAGCGTTCCCCGGCATCCGGTCGAAATTATCGATTCCGCCGAGCCGAACCGGCGGCCTGTAAGCCCGAACCTGTTCATGAATGTGTTGTTGAGCATATTTGTCGGGCTGGGAGCCGGTGTGGGCCTTGCTTACTTCATCGAGTATCTGGATACGTCGATTAAGACGGCAGACGACATTGAGCGGATTCTTGGGCTCCCTGTTCTCGGCTTGATTCCGCAGAAGGTGCGGCCGCTTATTGAAGAAGGTCCGGACAGTGAACATGCGGAAGCCTACCGCGTTTTGCGTACCAATCTGGCCTTTACAGAACAGGGGGCACATCAAGGCGCTTTCTGCGTATTGAGTGGTGGTGCCGGTGAAGGTAAGTCGACCACCTGCTTCAACCTTGCGTTCGTATGCGCGCAGCAAGGCGAGAAGGTGTTGCTGGTCGACGCCGACTTGCGTCGTCCGGTACAGCATACCATTTTAGGTGTGTCCAACCGGTTTGGCTTAACCAATGTGCTCCTGAGGGATGTTCCCGTGGAGGAAGCCATCAAGGCTACGAGCGTGCCGAATCTTCATTTCCTGCCGAGTGGCCGCTTGCCCCGTACTTCCCTGGGGGTACTGGATCCGAAACGTATCGGTGAGCTGATTTCGAGTTTAAAGCAAAAGTATGATGTAGTGCTTATTGACACGCCGCCGCTGGTCGGTATCAGCGACTCCTCAATTATTGCCAAGGAAACAGATGGGGCGATCATTGTTGTGCAGTATCGTAAGTACCCGCGTGAAATGCTCTCCAAGGCACGACAGATGATCGAAGCACTTGGTGTCAAAGTGGTCGGCGCCGTGTTGAATAACATCAATGTAATGCGCGACGATTACTACTACTACTATCACTCTTACTATTCGGACTATTACCGAAGCTCCCAGAGTGAATTATCAGAAGGTAATGAACTTTAGAGCGGTATTTTAAGAGAGGTTTATCGGCATGATTCGTAAATTATATCTGCATGTTTTGGTCGTTGGTTCCCTTGCTGTTACCGGGTGTGTGATTCAGCCTGTCGATGGGACCGGAGTAAGTGAGCCCCCCTCTTTTGAGGGCGATATCAGTGCTCCCACAGGGGACGTGGCGGAGCCTGTCACGAATGAGATCCTGGCGTATAAACTGCAGCCGTCGGATCCCATCAATATTCGCTTCAGCGGTATTCAGGATCAGCAGTATCTGGACGTCGTGATTGATGAAAAGGGTCAAATCAATCTGTTGCACATCGACGAACCTGTGATGGCGGCCGGTCTGTCCACCTCTGAACTGGAAGACCAGATTGAACGCTTGTATATTGATGGTGAGATTTATAAAACGCTTTCCGTGAACGTGACGATGACGGCCAAGGCCTATTACGTTCAGGGTGAGGTAAATGCACCGGGTAAATTTCAGCTCACCAGCGGCACTACGCTGGTCCAGGCCATAGCGGAAGCCCGGGGGCCAACCCCGTTTGCCAGTAAGAAGGTTACGATCACCCGGCAAGGAAAAATCTATACGTTCGACTGGAAGGAGCTGGAGGAAAATCCTTCACTCGATGTGAAAGTTGAAGCCGGTGACGTGATCAAAATCTGGCAGTCGTGGTACTAGGTCTGTTGGCTTAAGAGGCACTATTCATGGAGCAGCCTCTCCCAGAGGTTAAGCGTATTGGCATAATCGGTGGATCCTATGATCCGGTTCATTTGGGGCATCTGATTATTGCCCAGGATGCCCTCGAACGACTGGAACTGGATGAGGTTGTTTTTATCCCCGCTTCTATTCCGCCGCATAAGCAACACCTCGAACAGGTTTCCGCCGAACATCGGTTGAACATGCTTAAGCTGGCCGTTGAAGCAGACCTTCGTTTTTCAGTATCTGACATAGAGATACAGAGAGGCGGGGTCTCATTCACGGTGGACACGGTCAAGGCTTTGCGGCAGGAACACACTGATGCTGAATGGATCCTGCTTGTGGGGAGCGATACATTGATCGATCTTCATAACTGGTACAACATTGACGAACTCCTGGAGCTGTGCGAGGTTGCATCGTTCATGCGGCCCGGCGAGCTCTCCATCGATGAGATTTCCGATAAAGTTAAGCTGTCGAGCCCCCTGAAAGCCCGGCTTATGGATCATCTGATTGAAACCCATCTGGTCGGGATTTCTTCGACAGAAATCCGCATGCGTGTAGCTGAGGGGCTGGGGATTCGCTATCTGGTTCCTCCTGAAGTTGAAATGTATATTTGCGAGCATGGTTTATATCGAGGGTAGGTCCACCTATGGAAAATGATCTTGAAATCATAAAAGAGATTGTCGCTTTTCTTGATGAGCGTAAGGCGGAGGATATCGTCGCGCTTGATCTGCGTGAACATGCAAATATTGCCGAATATTTCATCATCGCCACCGGGGCCAACAAACCCCACCTCAAGGCGCTGTATGATGGGCTGCAGCATTGCTTCAGGGATCATGGCTACGAGAATTTCCAGAAAGCCGGCATTCCCGACAGTGGATGGATGATTTTTGACTACCAGGGGATCATGGTCCATGTATTTGAGCGGGAACTGCGCGAGTTCTACGATCTGGAAAAGCTCTGGAAAGATGCGCCCCATATTAATGTGGAGGTTGTTTAGTATGGCATTCAGGGTTTACAACACCATGAGCCGCTCCAAGGAGGAACTGCGGCCGCTTGATGGAAAGCATGTTCGGATGTACACGTGCGGGCCGACCGTCTATAACTATGCCCACATCGGCAACTTCCGGGCCTATATGTTCGAAGATCTGCTGCGCCGCTACATCAAGTTCTGCGGGTTTGAAGTGACGCAGGTACAGAACCTGACGGATGTGGATGACAAGACGATCCGATCCTCCATCGAGCAGGGGCTTCCGCTGAAAGAATATACCAAGACCTATATTGATGCCTTTTTCGAGGATCTGGCGAAGCTGAACATTGAGCCGGCGGAACACTACCCGGCCGCCACCGACTTTATACCGGAAATGATTCAGCTTATCGAGGCGCTGTTTGATAAGGGCTACGCCTACAAGTCGGACGATGGATCGGTCTACTACAGCATCGACAAATTTGCTGAGTATGGAAAGCTTGCGCATCTTGATCGCGAAGGCATGCAGTCGGGAGCACGCGTTGCACAGGATGAATATGACAAGGACAATGCTGCCGATTTCGCTCTGTGGAAAGCCTATGTGCCCGAGGACGGAGATGTCGTTTGGGACTCTCCCTGGGGGAGAGGTCGGCCGGGTTGGCATATCGAGTGTTCGGCTATGAGCATGAAACTGCTCGGAGAGAGCTTTGATATACATACCGGAGGGGTCGACAACATCTTTCCACACCACGAAGATGAAATTGCACAGTCAGAAGCCGCTACGGGGAAACCCTATGCTTCGTACTGGATGCATTGCGGTTACCTGGTGGTGGACGGCCGGAAGATGAGTAAATCGCTCGGCAATTTTTATACGTTGCGCGAAATACTCGACATGGGCTACACGGGCAGAGAGGTTCGCTATGAATTGCTGTCCTCCCATTATCGTCAGTCATTGAATTTTGCCTTTAAATCACTCGACGCTAACCGTGCGGCTCTCAAACGGCTGGACGAATTCTATGCCACGCTGCAGGAAACCGCCGGCAGTGAGCTCGAAGCCGGAGAGCTCCCCGGGTGGGCCGCTGACACGGAAAAAAGGTTCTCCGAGTCCATGGACGACGATATGAATATTTCCGGAGCCATGGCCGCCATCTTTGATACGGTGCATGCCGGCAACAAGTCCATGCTGGAGCAACCGCTCAACAGCGGGGAGGCCTTGGCTGTTGTTGCCCTGTGGCAGAAGCTGGATTCCGTGCTCGGTATCCTCATTCCACAGGAAGAGGCGATTCCGGCCGAAGTGAGTGAGCTTCTGGAGGCCCGTACTGCGGCGCGTGCACAAAAAGACTGGGCGGAATCGGACCGCATTCGCGATGCACTCGCTGAGTTCGGCTGGACGGTCAAGGATACGCCCGAAGGACCTAAGTTGCGAAAAATATAACCATGCAGGGAAAGTTCATTACGTTTGAAGGGCCGGAAGGCAGCGGAAAATCCACTCAGATTGATCTGCTGGCTCAAAAGCTTAAGGACGCCGGCAAGGTGGTTGCCTGTACGCGGGAACCCGGGGGGACAGCAACGGGCGAGGCCATACGAAATATTCTCCAGCACGATACCGTGAATGAGCCCCTGGCCGATCGCGCCGAACTGATGCTGTTTACAGCCAGTCGTGCACAATTGATGAATCGCTTCGTTCTTCCTGCATTGGCAAGAAATGAATGGGTCATCTGCGATCGGTTTATCGATTCAACCATGGCTTATCAGGGGTTTGGCCGAGGCATGGATATCGAGACTCTGGACCGTATTAACAGCTTTGCGATTTATGGGCGCAGTCCGGACCTGACCATCCTCCTTGACCTGGATGTCGAGCGGGGGTTCGAGCGCTTAAATCTGCGTTATGCTAAAAATGCCGGTGGCAAAGATCGTTTTGAAAGGGAAGGTCTGGAATTCCATCATCGAGTCCGCGATGGGTATCAGACGCTGGCGGCCCGGGAACCCGCGCGCTTCCGGATTATAGATTCAGATCGTCCCATAGGGCTTGTCGCAGACGATGTTTGGGAACAGGTAGCGGAAGCGTTGCTCTAGCCATGGATGCTGTTGATCTACACGCAAGGGCATGGGACGGCATCCGTAAAGGGTACGAGTCCGGCCGTCTGGCGCATGCCTATCTGATCGTCGGGTCACCCCGGGGGAATGCGCTGCATTTCGCAGAATCGTTTCTTAAACTACTTTTTTGTGAACAGCGGGAAAGGCCCTGCAACGAATGTGTGGCCTGTCGGCAGGTCGATGCGCACAAGCATGCCGACAATCTTTGGATTGAGCCGCAAAGCAAATCCCGGCAGATCAAGGCAGACGAGATCCGGGGCCTTGTGCAGCGAATGACGCAAACTTCGTTTGAAGGCGGATGGAAAGCGGGCATCATCCTGGCCGCAGACTGCATGAACACCAACTCCGCAAATGTCCTCCTCAAGACGCTGGAGGAGCCGCCGCCAAAAACGATTCTTTTGCTCATCACGGCTTCGCCGCAAAGTTTGCTGCCGACGATTGTTTCACGCTGCCAGAAGATTGTTCTCCCATCAGGTGAATCCAGCGGGAATGATGCGGACTGGGATGGCCCCTTAATGGAGATCCTTTACGACCTGCCTCCTTCCGGCGGATTGGCAGCGGCTCGACTCGCCAGTCAGTTGAAGGGGCTTTTTGATACCATAAAGGCAGGGATTGCGCAGGCGGTCGAAGAGGATCTGGGGCAAAGCAGAGAAGCCATCGATGTGTCAAAGCTCAAGGAAATCCTCGCGGCCCGTACCAATGCGCGACTGAAGGAGATCCAGTCGGACGTATTTCGAGTGATGATCGACTGGCAACGCGACGTGCTTATACTCACAACCGGGAGCGACGATTCCTGCCTGGTCTATCCTGACGAGCGTGAACGCCTTCTGCAGCAGGCGAAGTTGCATTCGCAGTCATCGGCGCTCAAAGCTGTCCAGATTATCGAAGACATGGTTCAGCGCACGGGAAGAAACATTCCCGATCTGCAGGTCTTTGATGAAGCATTCCGGCAGATGGTGAGCGGGTAGCCGGGGGAGATCAGCGCATTTTCAGGCAGACAGCCGCTGGACCAGTGCGCGCAGGGCAAGCGTGTATCCAAACCCCTGGAATCCCATGATCTGTCCAATACAGGCTGGCGCCGTAAGGCTTTTATGGCGTATTTCCTCGCGGGTGTGGGTGTTGCTTAAGTGGACTTCAACGGCGGGGATTTCATCGGCCACGGCTTTCAATGCATCGCACACGCCCAGGCTGGTGTGGGTCAATGCCGCCGGATTGATGATGATGCCGTCATAGCTGCCCCGCGCTTCACCAATCCAGGTAATGATCTCCGCCTCGGAGTTGGACTGGCGGAAGTCGATTTCAATGGTTTCATCGAGCTGCTTTGCGCAGGTGTTCATTTCCGTTTCAATATCAGCCAGCGTCTCATGTCCGTAAATCTCCGGCTCACGCGTTCCAAGCAGATTCAGATTCGGACCGTTTAAAACAAGTATTTTCATTTCACCCTCCAACCAATGATCAAAAATAGTTTAGTCGCTGTCCGGAAACAAGGATAGAACTGTTTGTACCTCTGCAGGTGCAAGGCAATCCGGGCCTTCGTTTTCGGTGGAGTTGACCCGGCGGGAAACAGGGCGCATCTCGAGCGCTTCAGGGGGGATTGGAATTGCACTCTCACCCAACCATTTTCTCCATTCCCCGGTTCTGCAGATCACAGGCATCCGGTCGTGAATCCCGTGCATGTTTTCATCGGCGGCGCGTGTGATGATCACGCATCGGTCCTCTTTCCAGAGGCCGGCAAAAGCAAAGATGCTCCGGTCCGGCAATTGAAAATAATAGGGCTGCCGGTCGTGCCATTCATAGAAGCCATCGGCAGGAACCAGACATCGGTTAGACGGCAGCAGATCCTTGAACATGGGGCGCTCTGTCAATGTTTCATGGCGGGCATTGATGATGAGTTTCCCGGAACGGGCAGGGTTGAAGCCCCATATACATTCAGCACCGCGATCAGATTGATCCTGCCGGATAATGGCGATTCGCTGGGTGGGTGCGATGTTGTAGCGTCGATGAAAGAGCGGGGGGAGTTCAATGCCTCCCAGCTCCTCAATGACCTCTTCCCGGGCTTTGGTTTGGGTAAAACGTCCGCACATGACAACGGGATTAAACCACGGATGTGTTCGAATGAACACGGATTATTTTGCACTCCTTATTGTTTGTAACCTAATCTGCGCTAATATGATCCTTAAATGGCTTGAAGGGAGATTTCAATGAAGCTGGTTCGGTTTGGGGAGCCGGGACGGGAACGTCCGGGTGTCTGGATGGGTGACGGGCGGATTCTGGATGTGCGCGCATCGGCGTTTCATATTGCGGATTACGACGAGCATTTTTTTACCCACAACGGCCTGAAGCAGCTGGAGGCACTATTGTCTGATCCCGGCGCCCGGTATGTTTCCGTTGATAGCACACGGCTTGGCCCGCCCGTAGCCCGCCCGTCCAAGATCATCTGCGTCGGCGCAAACTATGCTGAACACGCCAGGGAGTTTGGCCATGAGATGCCCCGGGAGCCGATTCTTTTTTCAAAAGCGACGTCGGCAATTATCGGCCCGAATGATGATATTGTATTGCCGCAGGAGGAATGTGTGGTGGACAGCGAAGCTGAACTGGCCGTGGTGATCGGTAAAAAGGCCCGGAATATAGATCGGCATGAGGCCATGCATGTTGTTGCCGGTTACACGGTTCTCAACGATGTCACCGAGCGCGTTGTTCAAAAAGCCAATCAGCAATGGTTTCGAGGTAAGGGATTTGATACGTTTTGTCCGATCGGGCCGTATCTTGTGACGCCGGATGAACTGGTTAGTCTGGGTGGTTTATTCGTCTGGCAAAAGTGTAACGGGCAACTGCTTCAGAAGGGGAACACGGCTGACATGATGTTTGATGTGCCTTTTCTGATCGAATATATCTCGCAAGGCATGACCCTGCTCCCTGGAGATGTTATATCCACAGGGACACCATCGGGCATCGGTTCGGCCCGGGATCCACAGGTGCTGATGTCCGGTGGAGATCAGATTGAGGTCGGTGTCGATGGGGTGGGAACTCAATGTTCCATGGTCATTGCCGCCCGGAGCGAATTGTAGATTGGGAGTGATGTGATGCGGATGGCTGTTTTGACAGGATTGATCATGGCCGGGCTTTGCGCCGAAACTTCGGCTGAAGTCCAACTCCGTAATGCCGGCTTTGAGCAGGAGAGTTTTTCCGGATGGGCGGTCCGCGGCGATGGATGGAGCATCGACAAGAAAACGTTTTCTGAGGGGGCCGCATCGGCGCTGTGCACCGTCGGGAAGGGTGACAAACCGGAAATTCGAGCCTGCACACAAACCTTCAATGGGGTGGTAAAGGATCAGATTGTTGAAGTGTCGGTGGATGTTGCAGGTGTGAGTGTCTTCCAACCCGCCAATTCAAAGGCCTGCCTGGCTGTTCTGTGCGTAGATGCCGGTGGTAATGTCCTCAAGGAATACCGTTCCAACGTCATCAAACCAACCGCCTCATTTCAGCAGGTCAAGATAGATGATGCCATTGTTCTTCCGCAGACGGAGCAGGTTTATGTGATGCTCGTGGTCGAGGTCTATCGAACAGCAACCGATCAGGATTGGTGGCGGTTCGATAAAGTCACGGTCGCGATCCACTGAGTGTCATGCGGTTCAAGACGGTTCCTCTATCTGGAAAGGGTTGATTTATTGCGGTCGTTTGCCAGAATCAGGCGCATTCGTAATTGGAGAAACAATGAACCTGCCCTTTTCCCTGTTTTTGGCCTTTAAGTATCTGAAGCCTAAGCGTTCCTTTATTTCCGCCGTCACCGTAATCTCCACGCTGGGTGTCACCATTGGTGTGGCCGTTCTGATTGTTGTGCTGTCGGTCATGACCGGCTTCGACGAGGTCTGGCGCGACAAGATTCTGGGCTTCAACGCGCATATCAGCGTGGTTCAGCAGGGAGGCATCGTTCGTAATCCGGATTATGTGCTTGAGAAAGTGTCGCAGCTCGAAGGGGTCAAAGGGGTTGCACCCAGCCTGGAAGGGCTGGTTTTGATTCAGGTGGACGAACGCGTGCATACGCCGATCCTGCGGGGGGTGGACCCCGTATATGAATCCCGTGTCAGCCGCGTTCCCGGCAGCATGATTGCCGGCCGCTTTGCGGTGGACGACGAGCAGATTGTGGTCGGCAGCGATCTGGCCAGCCGGCTGGATATCTGGGTGGGAGACAAGCTGACGGTGTATTCTCCCCAAAGTTTTGTTGCGGAGGACGAGATTCGCCTGCCACTGGAGGTGACCGTGTCCGGCATTTTTCATGTGGGCATGTATGAATATGATATCGGCTTTGCGTTTGCATCGCTGGAAACCGCGCGGTCTCTTTACGACGTGGAACAGGGGGTGCACTCGATTCAGGTCATGCTGGACGATCCGATGCGGGCTGTGCCGATTGCTCAGGAGATACGGGAATCTGTGGGCGGGAGTTTTTATCCGCGCACCTGGATGGAGATGCATAGCCAGATCTTTGCCGCACTGCATGTTGAAAAAAACATGATGTTCTTTCTGCTGGCCTTTGTCGCTTTGGTAGCCGCCTTCAGTATAACCAACACCCTGATCACGCTGACGGTGCAGAAGACCCGGGAGATTGGGCTGCTCAAATCTCTTGGATTCGGGAATGCCGGAATCACCCACATTTTTTTCTGGATGGGTCTGGTTCAAGGCGCCATCGGCAATGTGCTGGGCGTGGGACTGGCCGCACTTGTGCTCAAATACCGAAACGAACTGCTGATGTTTATGTCGAGCGAGTTCAATCTGGAACTGCTTCCGCCGGAACTCTACCAGTTGAGCAGGCTGCCCTCCCACACCACGGGTTCAGACGTGGCCATTGTCTGTGGACTGGTATTGGTTTTCTGCACACTGTCAGGCGTGTTCCCTGCTTTTCGCGCTGCACGGATGGAGCCGGTTGATGCGCTGAGGTATGAATGAAGAAACTTCTGCTCATCGCAATCGCGCTGGGAGGCTCCTCCCTGGCTCATGCAGCCATTGACTGGGATCCCTTGTATGAACAGGCGACGGCGCCCGGTGGCGAGACCCTCCAGGCCTGGCGGCCCTTTTACTCAACCTCGGTCAGCGAGGAGCGTTGGCGTAAGGATTATTTATGGCCGCTCTACACCCGGAAGGGATTCAAGGCCGAGACATCCAGCCGATTCCTGTTCTTCGGATGGTCGACCGACTTTTCTCCCGAAACCGACCGCAAGAGGACGTGGGTCATTCCATTCTATTTCCAGGGTATCTCCGCCGAAGGAGAGAAATACTTCGCGATCTTTCCCATTGGTGGAACCATACATGAGTTTCTCGGGAGGGATAGAATCTGGTTCGTGCTGTTTCCGCTTTTTGCCCGGTCCTCGGTTAATGATCTGCAAACAACCTCCGTGCTCTGGCCGATCGGTTCGCGTACGGTTGGGACCGGTGTGAGCCGCTTTCGGGTCTGGCCGCTTTACGGGGTACATACACGCGAGGGCGAATTCAGGAAAAAGTTTGTTCTATGGCCGCTCTATCATTCGGTTCAGTACACCAACGACCGGAATCCGGGCGGTGGATTCATCCTGATTCCTTTTTATGGACGCGTCGAAACCGAGAAAGGAATGGACCGGTGGTTTATTCCTCCCTTCTTTCGCTATTCGAAGGGTAACGGGGATCGGGTGATCAACGCACTGTATCCTGTTATTCAGTGGTGGGACGGCACGATCTACCGGCGCTACGTTTGGCCGCTCTACGGGAAAAAAGTCGTGGGAGGCGTATCCCGGCAGTTTTGGCTTTGGCCCATCATCTGGAGAAGCAGGGTTGAGTACGTGGAGCATACCCATTTTAGACGGCGCATCATACCGTTCTTCGCCTATGAATCCAATGTGGTCAAAAAACCGGATGGCGTATACGAAGTCGGGGAGGTCTCCTCCCGTTACTGGAAGCTGTGGCCGGTGATGAGCTGGGAGCGAAACAGGGATGCCTCCCGGTTCCGTTTACTTGATCTTTGGCCCTTGCGTAATACGGCCGGCATAGAACGCAACTGGGCGCCGATCTGGACCCTTTACCGCCGGGAAGGAGATGCGGATGCCGTTCATCATTCTTTGCTGTGGGGGCTCTATCGGCACCACCGGAGCGGGACTGATGTGAGCTGGTCTTTGCTAAAGGGCTTTGCAGGGTATAGAAGAACTGGAAGTGAGCGAAGTTTTCGTCTACTGTTCCTTCACTTTGGTAGCGAGGAGAGACAGCCATAGAGGGGCTCGGCATAGATTACATTCGGCATCCCGTTCGTTCTGCGCAGCGACTCGGCAGTCAGGTGCTTGTGTTGATGCATCATACCGGTCATGCCATGTTGATGCTGATCGAGGCGGTGCTGTTTATCCGATATGTATTCGGCCGGCGTAGCCGGAACGAAACGGCTACGCAGCTGTACACAACGGGGATCAAGAGTCTGGCGGTGATCACTGTGGTTGCACTCTTTACCGGCATGATTCTGGCGCTCCAAACGGGGCTGGAACTCCGCCGGTATGGGCAGGAGGTCTATATCGGTTCTGCCGTGGCGGTTTCGGTGATTCGTGAAATGGGGCCGTTCATGACCGGGCTCATCATCGCGGCCAGCGTCGGCTCGGCAATTGCCGCTCAGATCGGCACTATGACGGTTTCTGAAGAGATTGCCGCACTGGAGGTGATGAGCATCAATCCCAACCGGTTTCTGGTGATGCCGCGGCTGGTGGCTCTTGCCGTCATGATGCCGATTCTGACAGTATACACCAACATTCTGGCGATTCTCGGCGGGGCGTTGGTCGGTTCCACGCAGCTGGGTGTTTCGGTGCGGGCATACATGGACAACGCCACCCAGTTTGCCACAAACAAAGATCTCTATGTGGGGCTCTTCAAGGCGTTCATCTTCGGTATTATTATCACGACGGTCTCCTGCCACCAGGGATTCATGACGACCGAAGGGGCGGTGGGTGTCGGCAAGGCAACACGCCGGTCGGTGATTATCTCATTTCTGGTTATACTGATCGTCGGCTACATGGTTACGAGGATGTTCTATCTATGATCCGCTTTGAGAATGTATCGAAGAAGCTGGGCGGCAATGCGGTGCTCGACAACGTCAGTTTCGAGGTCGGCAAAGGCGAAACCTTTGTCATTGTCGGCTTATCCGGGGCCGGCAAGAGTGTAACGCTCAAACACATGATCCGGTTAATGCGTCCCGACGCGGGCAGGATATATATTGAAGACGATGATATCACCGACCTGGATCGGTCGGCCCTCCCGCGGGTGCGTGAAAAATTCGGCGTCTTGTTTCAGGGAGCGGCTCTGTTGCAATGGATGACGGTCAGTGAAAATGTGGCCCTTCCGCTGCGGGAGCATACAAAGTTGGGGAATGATGAAATCATGCAGCAGGTAGATGAAAAGCTGGAGATGCTGAACCTGGCTGATGCCGGCGATAAGTTCCCGTCCGACATTTCGGGGGGCATGCAGAAGCGGGTTGGTTTGGCGAGGGCTATCATCATGCATCCCAAGATTGTATTGTATGATGAACCGACCTCCGGGCTCGACCCGGTGACGTCGCGCAAAATCGACAGTTTGATCGTTGATATGCGGGAGCGGCTGGGTATTACGAGTGTGGTGGTAACACATGACTTGCATAGCGCACTGGCCATTGGCTCCCGTATCATGATGCTTCATGGTGGCCGTATCGTCGAAAATGCCGCTCCGGCAGACTTTATTCGTTCCGAGGATGCCACCGTGCAGAGTTTTCTTGCGTCTCAGTACATTACACGCAAAGGTAAATGGGAAGAGTTGATCCATGGATAAATACGGGCGCGAAATATCGATTGAAATACTGGTGGGCCTGTTTATGTTCACCGTGCTGATTGCTTTGGGCGTTTTCACTATCGTTCTCAGCCGGGATAGCTTTTTTAAGAGTTCCTACCAGTATGAGTTTGTTTTCAGCGAAGTCAGCGGGCTTCGCGAAGGAGATAATGTCTATTTGCGCGGCATGAATATAGGCCGTGTAAAGCAGACGTCGTTAGAGAACAGTCAAGTGCACGTGTATGTGACGCTGGATGTGCCGGTTGAATTGCGCATGGGGTATAAAATCGAAGTCGTGAATGCTTCGATGCTCGGGGGCAAGTATCTGAAGATCTACGAAGGACCTGACGGAGCCAAGGTGCTCGGTGAGAACGTAACCATTCTGGGGTCTCCTCCGGTCGATGTCATCGAGGAACTGAGCGGAGCGGTTAAAGGCATTCAGGACATGATCAACTCCGTCAACGAAGGGCAGGGCACGCTGGGCAAGCTGCTCAATGATGACACCATTTATAATAATCTTGTTGCGGTAAGCGAAAATCTAAAGACGCTGGGTGAAAAGATCGAAAATGGCGAAGGCACGGTCGGTAAGCTGTTTAAGAGCGAAGAGGTGTATGAGGACGTAAAGCGCCTGACGGCCAACTTCCGGGAGATCAGCGACCGCCTGGTTAACGGCGAGGGCACCCTTGGAAAGCTGGTTTCCAGTGATACGGGAGTATACGGAAATCTGGAAGCCACATTAAGTTCGGTCCGCCATATTGCAGAGCGCATCGAGTCAGGTGAGGGTACACTGGGCATGCTGGTGCAGGATGCCGAACTCTATGAAGAGGCAACACTCATGATGAAGGACCTGCGCGCCGGAATCGACGATCTGCGCGAAGCCTCGCCTATCACCTCATTCAGCAGTGTGGTTTTCGGCGCGTTTTAACTCCGTTTCCTCGGAGTTCGGCCATCGTGTCCGTATTTTCATGCATTTTACAATGAAATGATGTTCAGTGTTGATGCTTAAGGCACAATGTTTTATATGTCCCCTTTGTGTCGATTCGATACACAATCTGCATGTTCCTGTCCGGTTGCGCTTCAGCCGAGGTTCGAGTATAAAAAAACAGTATTTGGACCAAGAAACATGCGGCTGGAAACGTATCCCGGGTAGATGCGCGGCATCGGCGGGATAATGGATGCAGTCGTTTGCAGGTTGTGTTTTACTCGGGTCTGGGGTATTAATGGACTGTTGTTTTGAGAGTTGTGATTTTTTTGAATGCGCTGGCCGTTCAGGAATCGAATAAACAAGGATGATATGTTGAAGAAGAATCCATTTGCAAAGAGGGGCAAGGTTAACAAGGGTGCACCAAGCGGCTTGGTGGTAAGCCTGATTTTCCATGCGGCAGCTTTTTTCATCGCCGGCCTGTTTGTGGTTTTCAGGGTTATGAACCCCCCCGAACCCGAATTTGAAGCACCACCGCCGATTGAGCGTCCAAAAATGAAGCTCAAAAAGCCCAAGGTGAAGGTCAAGAAAAGCTCTCAGCCCAAACCCTCGTCCCGTATCGTGGCCAAGGTGAAAACCCGCGATATGCCTGAAATCCAGCTGCCGGACCTGCAAGGCACCGGGGAGGGGCTCCTTGGAGGAACCGGTGTGGGTGGGGAATTCATGGACTTGCCCGAAATCGGTGAAATGAGCCTGTTTGGCGGTGGCGTCACTAGCGGTAATGACCTTGAAGTGACGTTTTACACGTTAAACCGAAGCCGCGATGGTGGCTATCAGAACATGGCGCACAAGGAATATTTCAACGTGCTCAGAGAGTTTGTGGCTGAAGGATGGAATACCAGTAAACTTGCGCGCTACTACCGTTCACCCAAAAAACTGTATGCGACCACCGTTTTTATCCCGATTGTAACCTCCGCCATGGGGCCGGTTTCTTTCGGCGAAGAAATCAGCCAGGCAAACGCGGCCTGCTGGGTGGCGCATTACCGGGGAAAGATTGTTCACAAGGAGGATATCACATTCCGGTTTTGGGGATGCGCAGACGATGTATTGACGTTGGCTGTGGACAGAAAGGTTGCGCTGGCTGCCAATTTCCCGTGGGACGGGGTGGATGCTTACACGATCGGTCAGGAGTGGTGGGGCAAAGAAGCGCCTGGAAGCCGTACAATCAATCAGGACGATGGTCAGTATAAGATGGCCGATATTTCGATGGTCGGCAGCTCGTGGATCACGCTGGAAGCAGGCGTTCCGCGGGACTTTGATGCCATCGTTGGTGAAGGTCCTGGCGGTGAATTCTATGCGATGGTCATGGTCGAGGTTAAGGGCAAAGATTATCCGCTCAATGAATACGGTGTGCCCATGTTTGAAGTGTTTGCTCTGGAAGAGCTTACGTGGGAGCTTCAGGATTCCATCCTCATGAACCTGTACAAGGATGAAGCCAATGTCACCAACGTGACAACCTTTTTTAACGATCTCTGAGGCGTGCTTGCACAGCAGATGAGCGATACGAATTTGATACAGATGGACCAGATTGAAGGAATAGCCTGATGAATAGGATCTTTGGGATAGTACTGATTTTTTTACTCGCGACACTTTGCATTCATGCGGACGTGCGGACATGGACAAGCAAAGACGGTAAGACCATCGACGGGGAATACGTTAATTTTGCTTTTGAAAAGGTGACGATCAAGATTGCCAATGGCGAGTTGCGACAACTGCCGTTGGATCAATTATCCGAGGAAGACCAGGAACTGGTTGAAATCCTGAATCCCCCGGAGATCTCCATCGACTACCGGGAATCCGCCCAGCCTCGGGAGTTCACCGCCGATCCATGGGAAGCGAATGGCGGAGGCAACCAGATCCTCAACCATCCCATTAAGATTATCGATGCCGAATTCGGAGCGCTCATCAAGCAGCGGTCGACCAAGGAATACGATCATGACCTGACGATTGAGATGTATATCCTCACGGAACAGAATCTTGACCCGGACAAATACCATATCATCGGCCGGGTGAAGAGCGAGCCGTTCAGGCTGACCAAAGCCAACAAGTTCCGTCATGAGTTCATCGCACCGCAAACGTTCCAGATCATACACTATCATCTCTATAGCGTATGGCCGCGTGGAGAGAAGCCGAGCACCTATCTGATTCTTGTCCGGGATGAGCGGGGTAACATTATTGCCCATGAAACGCGAAGTGAATGGCTTTTCAAAAATCTGGATAAGCTTGAAACGCTTCCTGTAGGTTCGTGGATTAACAATAAATGCAAACGGGTTCATCCCACATCCCCCCCGCAGACACGACGGGACAGTTACCGGGTTTAATCCTGCTTTCGGCCTCCCGGGTAAGCGAGTTCCATGGTCATGTCCATGGGGCTGCTTCCCGTTTAACCTCTATTGCCGGTGAGGCGACGCCGCACCGGAGCCGTACTTCCGTATGTTCGGAATTTGACTTGAGTCAAAAGTCCAAACCACTATGGTTGCGCTTCATTTTCAGGACAGGAATTCATGGATATGAGAGAGATTAAGATCGGAATTTTGGGGTTCGGTACGGTGGGTGCCGGCGTGGTGGAAGGCATTCAGAAAAATGGTGCTCTGATGGCCGAGCGAACGGGCATAATCCCGGTTGTGGCCCGGATTGCAGACCTCGATATCGAAAGTTATCGCGGTATCGTTGTGCCGGACGGCGTTTTGACGACGGACGCCATGGCCGTTATTGCCGATCCTGAAATCGACCTTATTGTCGAACTGGTAGGAGGCACAACCGTTGCACGCACCTTTACACTCGAAGCACTCAGGCAGGGTAAATCGGTGATTACCGCGAATAAGGCCTTGCTTGCCGACCATGGCGAGGAGCTCTATACCACGGCCCGTGAAAATCATGCCGGCATCTACTACGAAGCCGCCGTTGGAGGCGGGATTCCGATTCTGCGTTCGCAACGCGCCGGGCTGATTGGCAACCGCATCGAAAGTATCTTTGGAATACTGAACGGCACCTGCAACTATATCCTGACCCGTATGGAGCGTGAAGGGCTGCCGTTCGATGCGATCCTGGCTGACGCCCAGAAACTGGGCTATGCAGAAACACCACCGGATCTGGATATCGATGGTATCGATACGGCGCACAAAGCGGTGATCCTGGCGTCTATGGCGTACGGTGCACCGGTTCCGATGAGCGCATGTCCCACCCTGGGCATTCGCGGGATCGAGGAGTCCGAAATCGCCAACGCCGCTGAGCTCGGCTACCGAATCAAGCTGCTGGCCATCATCCGGGACACCGGAGGGGATGTCGAACTCTCTGTTGAGCCCACGCTGGTTCCGATGGAGCACATGGTCGCCTCGGTAAGTGATTCGTTTAACGCTGTCTTTGTTAAGGGCGACATTGTGGATGATACCATGTACTATGGCCGTGGCGCAGGACGCATGCCGACGGGCAGCGCGGTGATTGGTGATATCATGGAGGCGGCAACCGACACGCTGCACGGGGTCGGTGTTCCCGTCAGCGTCACCATGATGCTGCAGAATGAGGCGCTGACCTACTGCTCGGCGGAAAACATCGTCAAGCGCTGCTACATCCGGCTCTGTCTGGAAGACAAGCCCGGTGCGATGGCGAAGGTGATGACGATTTTCGGAAGCCACAACATCAGTATTGCATCCGTCGTGCAGAAGGAGCGGCATCCCGAGGGCTACGCACCCGTCGTAATCCTGACCCAGGATGCCCGCGAATCGGAGTTTTCCGCGGCAATGACGGAAATCGATGCGCTGGAGGTTTCGTGCTGTCCTCCCGTCCGCATGCGGCTTGAAGATTTTGAATAGAACAGGAGTACATCGCGGAATGTGCAGATCATCGATCATTCTGACCTTCCGGGTATTCTGCGGATTCCGTGGCAATGAAGAGGACATGAGATGAAAGTAGTGAAATTTGGCGGGTCATCCGTCGCAAATGCGGAACAGATTTCCAAGGTGATCGATATTGTGGCGGCGGATACAGACCGGCGGATCGTCGTGGTATCCGCACCGGGAAAACGCAGCAGTGATGACATCAAGGTGACCGACCTGCTGATCACGCTCGCCGAAACGGTGCTCGCCGACAAGGATTACGGCCCGGCCCTGCAGCACGTTGTTTCCCGATATGCAGAAATTCAGCAGGAACTGGGATTGCCGGAGAACGTGGTTGCGGACATTGAGGGCGATCTGCGCGACCGGATCGAGTCGCGTGGCGAACACCTGCTTCAGTTCATGGATGAAATGAAAGCAGCGGGCGAGGACAACAATGCCAAAATCATTGCTGCGGCTTTTGTTGCCCGGGGCCATGCAGCCAAATACGTCAATCCGGGTGAAGCCGGCATGCTGCTCAGCGACGAGTTCGGCAATGCCGAGGTGCTGCCGGAAGCCTATGAGAAGCTGGCTGCGCTCGGCAGTGAATCAGAAATTGTTGTATTTCCCGGCTTTTTTGGCTGCACGAGGTCAGGCGAGGTGGCCACCTTCCCGCGCGGCGGATCAGACATTACCGGCGCCATTCTGGCCGCCGCTGTGAAGGCGGATGTCTATGAAAACTTTACGGATGTCGATTCCGTCTATGCGATGGATCCGCGCATCATGCCCGGGGCTCCGGCCATCGAGTTAATGACCTATCACGAGATGCGCGAGCTGGCCTATGCCGGATTCGGCGTATTTCATGACGAAGCGATTGTTCCGGCCGTGTTGGCCAAAATCCCGATCTGCATTAAGAACACCAATCGGCCTGACGCGCCCGGAACGATGATCGTGCCCGAACGTACGTTCAATCAGGGCGAGGTGGTCGGCATATCCAGCGCCGATGGTTTTTGCGCCATATATATTGATAAATACATGATGAATCGTGAGATCGGTTTCGGACGGCGCCTGCTGCAGATTCTCGAGGAAGAGGATATCTCATACGAACACACCCCGTCGGGGATCGATAACCTCTCTATCATTCTCCAGTCCTCGGAGATTGTTGAGCAGAAGGAAAGTATTCTGATTGAACGCATTGAAAAGGAGCTGAAGCCTGACAGCGTGACCGTCGAACACGGACTCTCGATCGTAATGCTGGTGGGCGAGGGGATGCACTACACGGTCGGGATGGTGGCGCGCGCCGCCGCGGCACTGGCTGATGCCGGCGTCAATATCGAAATGCTCAATCAGGGGGCTTCCGAAATCAGCATGATGTTTGCCGTCAAGGAAACCGACCGCAAAAAAGCGGTTCACGCGCTCGGGAGTGCCTTTTTCGACTGATTTTCAGGGAATCGCCTTTGCCCCGTTTTTTTGGCATTAGGCCGTTGACTCGCCCGTTGGGGATAAGTATACATTACGCCCTTCATCGCACCGGTGGTGAAATTGGTAGACACGCAAGATTCAGGTTCTTGTCCTGGCAACAGGGTGATGGTTCGACTCCATTCCGGTGCACCACTTTAAAAACCCAGCCCTCGGGCTGGGTTTTTTTTTGTTTCATTGATGGGTGAAATCCACCGAAAACGTTTTCCAGCCAAGGGGAAAAGCGTTATGTTTCCCGCTCATTTTTTCAGGAGGTATGCAATGGATTTGGACGCGGTAAACGAAGAGTGGTTTATGGGACAGCTGGATTCGGCTGATGTAGATGCGCCGGAGTTGGTGGATGTGTTCGGGCAGATGGTGGATGCGGACCGCGGTGCCGAAGCCGATGACTGGGCCCAGCAATTGTTCCGAAAGCTGGCAGATCAGGACCAGATCGGTCCCGCCTTGGAGATTCTCAGTTGGCTGGCCGGAGTTCGCGGCAGTGTCGACGATGTGAAGGGCGCGGTCGAAAAGTTGCTGGGGAAGGATCGCAATGCGCTGAAAATGATCGAACCGGCCGGTTTCGGCGGTTCTCTTCCTGTGGCGGAATGTTTTGACCGCCTGCGCCATCTGCGCTCTCTGAAGACGGGCCTGCTTTGCTACAACGAAACGTGGGGTTTCGGCATTATTGAAGACATTGATTTCTTCTATCAGCAGGTCGAGATCGACTTTGAGCATAAGGGGGAACATGAACTGGCCTTCAACTA
>JBNKVA010000029.1:0-2368 GCA_050298955.1 Pontiella sp. | reverse complement strand
AGGAACTGGATCAATACGGTCTACGTTTTGAACCCCTGCACTGGATTTCCAAAAAGGCCCGCATTTACGATGCCTTCAGCGAAAAGGGGCGGGAAATTTATTTCAAGCATATTAAGAAGGGGCTGCTCGACAAGGGAGTTGACGCACTCTGGATGGACGGTACCGAAGTCGAGGTCGGCACGGCCTGCTGGAATCCAAACGAAGTGTCGCGCGATATCAAGCGCCTCGGCATCAATGCCATGGGCGATTTTTCCCGCTATCTGAATCCCTATACCCTGATGACCACGAAGGGAACCTATGAAGGGCAGCGCGCCGTGAACAACCAGCGCGTTTTCACCCTGACGCGCTCTGCCTGGGCCGGCGCGCAGCGCTATGCGGCGGCGTCCTGGTCGGGCGATTCGTTTGCCAGCTGGGACACGCTTAAGGCGCAGATGGCCGGCGGACTCAATGTGACGATGTCGGGCAATCCCTGGTGGACGCAGGATATTGGAGGTTTCTTTGTCAACAACTTCCCCGGCGGCGAACAGAACCCGGCTTATCGCGAACTGTTTGCGCGCTGGTACCAGTTCGGGGCGTTCAACCCGTTGATGCGGGTGCACGGCACCAACATTGAGCGGGAGCCTTACATCTTTAAGGAGATGGATCCGGAGATGTATCAGTCGCTGCTCGACATTACGCATTTGCGCTATCGCCTGATGCCCTATCTCTACAGTCAAACCTGGAAGGTCACGAGCGAGGGCTATACGCTCATGCGCGCCCTGCCGCTGGACTTTTCGAATGACGCCAAGGCTCGCAACATCAGCGATGCCTTCATGTTCGGTCCGGCGTTTTTGGTTCATCCGGTGACCCGTCCCATGTTCAACGTGGACAATCCTCCGGCACCGACCATTCCGCAGAAGTATCTGCGCACGCCTGACGGCAAACGCGGACTGGCCGTGCAGTATTATGCCGGGATGAATTTTGAGACAGCGAAGGGCAGCGCGGTGGATCGCGTTGTCGACCACGACTGGCCCGGCCCACCGCTGGCTGAGCCTCCGGGCGGCCTGGACAGCTGTAACAATTTTTCCGCCCGTTGGGAAGGGGTGCTAATTGCGCCTGAAAGCGGCGAATATGAAGTCGGAGTCGAGGGCGACGACGGCTTCCGGCTCTATCTGGACGGACAGAAAGTGGTTGAGGACTGGAGCCAGGGGGCTGCGCGTTATCGCGGCAAGAAGCTTACGTTCCGCAAGGGGCAGAAGGTGGAGCTCCGGCTGGAGTTTTTCCAGGGTGGAGGGGAGCGTTCTCTTCGTCTTGGATGGCGTACGCCTGCTGATATCCGGAAGATGGAATCCGAGAAAGCCGGCATGGACACTTCGTATGCAACCTACCTGCCGGCAGGCGCCAACTGGTTTGATTTCTGGAACAATAAGCCGCTGAAGGGCGGTCAGACGGTTGAACGTGACTGTCCGCTCAACATCCTACCGCTGTATGTACGCGCCGGCTCGATCGTGTCGATGGGGCCGGTCATGCAGTACGCCACCGAAAAACCGGAGGCACCGTACGAGATCCGCATCTATCCGGGGGCCGACGCGACCTTTACGATCTATGAGGACGACAACGAAACCTACGACTATGAGAAGGGCGAATATGCCACGATTGAGTTGTTGTGGAACGATGCGGCCAGAACGCTGACCATCGGACCGCGTAAAGGATCGTTCCCCGGTATGGTGAAGGAGCGCGTGCTGAATGTGGTGCTGGCGCTGCCGGGACAGAATGCAGGGATTGAAACGGGAACGAGCGGCGTGAAGCCGGTCAAATATGCTGGCAAGCCGGTTCAGGTTAAGTTTTAAGCAGGTTTGGAGAGGGAGAGAATGATGAATAAAGGAATCGCAATCATTGCAGGTGTTTTTGTCGTTGGTGTAAGTCATGCATCCGATCCAATTGTGCAGACCAAATTTACGGCGGACCCTGCTCCGTTCGTTCATGACGGTGTCGTGTATCTTTATACCAGTCACGATGAGGACGATGCGGGTCCCGGGATGGGGCGCTTCCTGATGAAGGACTGGCAGTGCTATACCTCTACGGACATGGTCAACTGGACGGATCACGGAACGATTGCGTCGTTAAAGACCTTCCCATGGGCGGTTCAGGAGAACGATGCCTGGGCGCCGCAGGCGATTGAACGGAATGGGAAGTTTTATTTTTACGCGCCGGTGAGCGTTCCGGGATGGCCGAAAAATGTGATTGGCGTCGCGGTGGCTGACAGTCCGCTTGGTCCGTACAAGGATGCTATTGGAAAGCCGCTCGTCGGGCCGGAAGGCGGATTCATTGATCCTTCTCCTTTCATTGACGATGATGGGCAGGCCTATCTTTATTGGGGTAACCCCAA
>JBNKVA010000028.1:0-141149 GCA_050298955.1 Pontiella sp. | reverse complement strand
TCCGCCATGATTTCGTCGTAGGATTGAGCCATGCGGGCGCGCGGACCGAAGCGGTCGGCCGGAATATCCTTGGCACCGTCGGGCGTCCACCAGTTCACATAGCAGGGCGATCCCTGGGCATCCGCCATGGCCTCGGCAATTATTCGTGAGGCCTTGCCGTGACGCACCCAGAAGGCGCGTACATCTTCATCGCGGTTGGACAGCGTGAAGCCGTCTTCCGCCTTCGGATGCGCAAAAAAGGTCGGATTAAAGTCGAGGCAGATGCCCTGCTCCTTTGCCCAGCCCATCCACTGC
The DNA here is from genome assembly GCA_050298955.1 of Pontiella sp. Lineage (GTDB taxonomy): Bacteria > Verrucomicrobiota > Kiritimatiellia > Kiritimatiellales > Pontiellaceae > Pontiella. Next base: position 140,855 of record JBNKVA010000028.1, on the reverse strand, counting down.
TGGAAACCGGCCGGGGTCATTTCATCACGATCGACATATTCATCGGTTTCGCAATAGAGGGCATGCACGTTGCAGCGCTGAGTGCCGGGGATCAGCGACATCGCCTTGGCGATATCGGCGCGGGCCTCCTCGCCGTTGCGGGCACGGCCCGGATAGTTGCCGGTGGCCATGATGCCGCCGCCGGAGAGTCCATCGGGTTTCGTTTCAAAACCCACCACGTCATCGGCCTGCCAGCAGTGCAGCGAAATCGGAAGTTCCAGTGCCTTCGTGATTGCGGCATCCGTATCAATACCAAACGCCGCGTAACGATCCTTCGCCAGTTCATATGCCTTATCTACACTCATTTGTTTCTCCTGTAATTGCCTTTAACAGATCCACCCGACCCGTTGCTTTCCCGATAAAAAACAATATAAGGTAGCGGTTTCAGACGGTTGATACCTTGACGATTCCGACTTTAATTAGCACTATCTGGCCATGGTTCGATCAGCGCATTTTCTAACTAAAAAAGAGTTCTTTACGGACCCAACCCTTCCCTTGCAGGTCTACTTCCGCGATCCGCAGCTGGATTTTCCCCTGCACAGCCACGGCTTCGACGAACTCGCTATCATTCTGAAGGGCACGGCAATACATGTGATCGACGAGCATGAGACGCCCGTCAGAAGCGGTGATGTGTTTGTGATCGCACCCGGCCAAAAACACCAATACCAGGAGATGCATGGCCTGGCCCTGGCCAATATTCTGTTTGATGCCAAGACCCTGCAGATGGATCAATGGGATATTCGCGCCCTGCCCGGATTTCATGCCCTTTTCGAAATTGAACCGACGTTTCGCGCACAACACAAACTACAGAGCCGCCTGCAGCTGTCCGAGCGCCAGTTAAACCACGTGAATGGACTCGTGCGCAACCTCACCCATGAGACCACGTGCCGGACCCCGGGCTACCGCATAATGGCTATCGGGCTTTTTATGCAGCTGGCGGTCTACCTCTCGCGCTGCTACTCCACCGTCGCTACCGAGGATTCGCTGGCGCTGCTGCGCATCGGCGACGCCATCGCCCACATTGAAACCAACTTTGCGGAAAATATCAGCCTCGACGAGCTGGCCGAGAAATCACATCTGTCCAAACGGCATTTTCAGCGCATTTTCCGTGATTGCATCGGTCGTTCCCCGATCGATCATCTGATGCATATCCGGATTCAGCGGGCCGCCGAGCTGCTGCGCTCCTCCGAGGAGTCGATCACCGGAATTGCTTTCGACTGCGGCTTTCAGGACAGCAACTATTTTACCCGCTGTTTCCGCAAGGTGATGGAACAGACCCCGCGCGAATACCGACGGCACGCGAGCAATTAGGCCGTACAACCCCCAAACGCGCCGCGTGAGGGCACGCAGCCTACAACGGGTTTACTCAAACCTGATTGCAGGCCGCCCCCGACCGGGTGTCAGAGTGCGCTTCGATGACGGCTACGCCTGCGGATCGAAATAGATATATTCCAGGGTATAGCCATTGGGATCGAAGAAATAGAGGCTGGCCCCGTCCCAGCGCTCGTATGCTTCCTTGATAATGCACACGTCCTGCTCCTTCAAATGCTCCTGAAACTCGAAGACCTCTTTTGCCGATCCGGCCGTCAATCCAAAGTGGGTAAAGGCCTTGCCCCAATTCTTCGGGCGCATTTCGGCATCGAACCGTTCGCGGCCGCCGGGATACTGGATCAACGCAATAACATCCTGCTCTCCAATCGGGAAGAAGGCATCCTTTTCGCGCCGCTCGCTCATTTCCAGACCGAGCACGTCCGTGTAAAACCTGATCGACTCGTCTAAATCCGCAACCGAAAGACCGAAATGGCAAATACCCTTCACAAAATCATTCATCAAACTCTCTCCATGCCTGACGTTATTGCTGCAGATTGCAATAAGTCCTTCCATCCGGCCAGCATAATCAAAAGCAGGCAGAGCGCGTGGACAGCCCCCATGCCAAGGAAGGCCCATCAGGCATCCAAACTAAACGGCGCATTAACCTGTTGTCCAACTCCGGCACAGCACTATCCGCATACTCCAAACGCAGCCCACCCAGGTTGCCCACTCACTGAAATGACGCTCAATAATTGAGTTATTTACCTTTTATGATGGAATATTGCATCTGGAAAACCTGCTGACCGGCGTATTCGGGCTTGATCCGCAACGCTGTATCCATATGCGTTAAAGCTTCATCCCGATTTCCTTCCTTGAACAGGAGCCCCCCAAGCTGAAAGTGCGCCCATGCCGCTTCGCTTTCCGGAAGATTCAAAATCGCATCATGGAGCACTCTGCTGACGCGTGCAGTTTCACCTTTTGCCAAATAGCTTTGAGCTAGAAGTCCGTAGGGAAGAATAGAAGCGGAGGGATCCTGTTTTATTGCTGTTTTGAAATACCGAACGGCAGCCTTTCCCTGCCCTCTCTGCTGAGCGATCTGACCAAGCAGCGTATAGGCATCGGATGAATTCGGTCTGATGACGAGCAGCTGCTTCAGGACTTCGCGCGCGTCGTCAAAGCGCTTCTGCTGAAACAGATTCATACCCAAGCCCCGAAGCGCTTCATGATCGGGGCATAACGCTATCACTTTCCTCAGCACGGCTTCTTCTTCCTGCAAGCCTGTCACCATGCCCTCAGCACTCAGAAACTGATATTCACTCCGCAAGAGACGCCAATCGTCGGGATTGCTCTCGATCGCAGAGGCATACTCTTGCAGGCATTGATCCTTATCACACTGCTGTTTAAGCCTTTCCAACCGGCTTTTTTCATTGCGAATTATCGCGTCGTGATAGAGCTGGTTCGTAAAGGGAGGTTTGCACATGATGGCGTTAAACACATGTTCCAGATAAACCCACCGCTCAAAACCGGTGAAGGCCACTTTTTTTGCGACCTCATCCGCACTGAGTACAGCATCTGTTTTTTTTACGACATGGGCCGGCAGGTTTTTCTGAACGATCGGGAAAATAGTCCGGGCCAGTATATAGTTACCCTCATAGGTCATGTGCACATGTTCATAGAATAATTCTCTTCCGGGAATGCCATGTGGACTGCTGCTATTAAAAGCCGCAACGCTGTCGGCGAAATATATACCCTCATGCTCCCGGCCATCCGCAACGCTTCGGATGATCTGATTAATCCGCTCATCGGCCCTGAACCGCAGGGTATCGTACTGAAGTGCTTTTTGATAACAGATGCGGGCATTTTCAAAGTCCCCCTGCTCCCGGAAGCATGTTGCCAGGCGAAACTGGAGGTCGGCATAGGAGACATCAATCGCCGCGGCAGCCGTGTAGGCTGCGATCGCTTCGGCATGCTGTCCATTGTTTTCATGGATCATGCCCTGCTCGTACAGCTGCATCCACGCCTTCAGTTGCCCAGGCGTTAGGTCCTGCTTGTGCTGCGATGCGAATGGAGGACAATCCTTCAAGTTGGACGCCACGTTTGAGAAGATGACGGGAACGCTCGCCCTGATCGCGATTCTGCAGATATCCCTGAGATTCTGTTCATAGTTCGTGTAGACCGCATCCAGCGCCGGAGCGTCGGAACGGACCTGCTCGCCCAGGAACATCGCCATGCCCTCCCACTTCGCCGGAGGTTCTCGACTGGAGGAAATCCGTCTTAACTGGGCATCGAAAAGCTGACCGGTTCGGGTTCCTCTCAGCATGATATTCGCCCGGATCAGGGGAAGCGAAGGCGGGGAGGCGGTCAATATGGTACCCGGCCCAAAGGGTCCTACCACCTCATTGTTTCCAAGATAAACAATGAACAGGTCGGGATCGCACTGGGCAACGTCTTGGGCGATTTCGCGCACCACATGTGAATTAATGGCAACGATTGCGGTGTTGTGCACCTCAAAATCAACATCGGGATACATGTCGCTCAGCATGGCCTCGAGCAGGCGTCCAAAGTTGTGCACGGGCTCCGGAAATCCCTTGGCCGCCGAGCCACCCAGGACAAAGATTCGATAGGTTTGGTGGGATTTTTCCTTTTCGAATACCAGGCTGCTGTCAAACTCCCTTGCCATCCGGGGCGGAAAAAAACGCCATGTAAACTGGGTATTGAGGCAGTACAGGTTTTTGCCGTCAATCTGACGCTCCACCATGGCTTTGCCGGGATAACCGTATCCGATTAGCCGCAAACCAGCCTCCAGCACGCCGAAAAACAGGATGGGCATGACCAAGAGGCATATGATTCTAAACGCCCATTTTCTTCTTCGACTCATCATGGGTTTGGAAGCAGACGTCGTCATTTTTTCTTTTTTTCTTTTTCCGTTCATTGGGCACGCTCTTAAAATTCGGGGTGCGATGCGGGCAGGCACCTCTGCCAGACTCACTATGAAGAACCCGGCTCGTCGCCGACCGAGAGGCTATTTCATTCCATGGCTATATATAAGGAAATCCACTTGTAAACTGCAGATCATCCTTCCAGCCCCGTCAAACGGGAAAATGTGAACGGATGAAAAAAAGGCCCGCAAAAGCGGGCCTTTTCCTGAATAAGCGATGAGTTCACTTAGATCTTAACCTTCCGGCGGAAAAACAGCAGACCAGCGCCGAATACGCCAATCAAACCAATCGTGGCCGGTTCCGGGATAACATTGATCGATACTTCATCAAAGTTTGAGAAGAAGCCCGCGCTCGTGGCGACCACACCCAGCGTCTGACCAACGGAAGCCGGTGTAGCAGCAATCACATTTTGATAAAGCGAGTAGTCAGCAGGATCATTACTGTTGATCATAACGCCCGTATTTATCGAACCGATTACATTCGCCGGATCGCTGCCCCAGAACAGGCTGACCGTAAGATCGGCCGGACCATCTGCACCCCAGCCGTTAGCCGCGAGAGACCAAGACTTAGCGTAAAAACTAAGGTCAAATTCATCACCAGACTGAATAACGTAAGTGCTGATATTCATAGCTCCATTACCATCGGCAAGGAACGCAGAATAGTTGTCATAGTTTCCCCACCAAGGGGTATTTTCTATCCCGGCATCAGTAATGGCAGTAGCATCCTGCCAACCCGGGATGTCATATGTTGCACTATCAAAACCGTCAGGAAATTGATTTTGAGCAGACACATCAAAATCAAGATTCACAAACTGCGAATCAATGATTGCAGCCTGCGCAGTTGCCACAGAGAAGGCTGCCACCATCCCCAATGCTAATACTTTCTTCATGTTCTTTCTCCTTTTCTTGTTTTCAAGATCCTGCCGCAGGAAGCCTACCTGCGGCAGGAAAAGATTCGCGTGTATAATCCGGTTATTCGCCTTCGATGGCGAAGAATTCTTCAGGATCGCCACTGACCGGAACCGAATCGGACGTGGTGCCATCACCGGCCGAGGCAATACCCGACTTGTTGGTGGTCCACGCAGCACCCAGCGTGGATTTGCTGAGGATGTTATACGTGGCACCGGCCTGGGAATCCCACATCAGCGTCACGTTACCGCCTGCTACCGAGATGGACTGGATTGCGTACGGATCAAGAACTCCGCCGCCGCCAATCTCGGCCCAGCGGGCTGCCACTTCAGCTGCCGTCATGATGCCGTTGTAGATACGCAGATCATAGATCTTACCGTTGAACAGCGGATCACCGCCATACTGTGCGCGTCCGATCCAGTTGTTAAGATCCTGAAGCTGAGACAGATGGTATGCATTGGACGCCAGCGCGGAGACTACATCCTGATTGCCGTTGACATACATCTTGGTCAGCAAGTCATCGGAGTCATAGGTCCAGACCACATGCATCAGTTTTCCCGGAACGGTAGCGTCCAACGCATTCCAGTTGACCTCAAACGAGTAGCCCGGGTCATTGGTCGACAGGGCAATACGGGGCCCACCGGAAGCACCTGTCGAGGCCAGGAAGATATCCGGTCCGGCAAGGCCGACTTCGTTTTCAGTGTAGGTATCTGCAATACCGAAGTCCCAGACCCGCTGCCAGATGCCTGCGTCATCCGCTTCGTAGACCACTTCAATAGTAGCCGCATTGGACAGCCCTGAAATGATGCCGTTCGGCAGGTCGATGAAACTGCCCGGATTGTTGGTGCTCGGATTGAATGAGGGATCATAATCCTGGGAAGCCGCACCGCCGAACAGGTCAACCCCGCCATCATCGCCGACAACCCACGCAAAGTTGGAATTGACGATGGTTCCGACTGCACCTGCTACAGAGTCAGTTACACTGTTGCCGCTGCCTTCTTCAAAATCCCACCAATATTTGAGGGTGATCGGCTTGGGTGTACCGGACGAGACATTGATGTTGACGGACATGTAGGGCGTTCCGTCCCAGGTGGCCGTTACGGTTGCGAAGCCGTCTGATACGCCGAGATAGGACCCTGCGTCGGTTATCGTAAGAACTGATTCATCGGAACTTGTCCACGTCAGAGCAGGATCCTTGGTGAGATCAAACGTACCTATCGCGTACTCCAAAGTGAGTGTAGCCTGCCCGGTGGTCTCGGTAATCACATTGGTTTCGCTGACAGAAACAAACGCATTAGTAAGCGTGCCGGGGTCACCGCTAATATCGTTGGGACCAAGGGCGTTATTGACCGCCAGTTCAAATGCTGAGAGCGCATCGTTGCGAATGCGGAGTTCATCGATCGCGCCACTCCAGAGCCCGTCAACGGGATACCCGAACCCGATCCGGGCAAACTCCGTTGAGATATTGGCCAGACTGTTGCTGGCAAACGCTGTTCCCAAAGTGACATCGCCCTGATATTCACCGTCAATGTACAGCGCCATGATGCCTGCGTTGTTGACGGTGGCCGCATAGCAATGATTTGTGCCGTCGGTATATTCCGGGCCGTTCACAACGTCTTCAAAAGAGAACGGATTTGGCATTGAAGTAGAGATCGCAACACGGGTGACATCATCGCCACGGGCCGCCTGCAGGATCAAATATTTGCCCATCCAGTTCGCATCAACGTTATTGGTTTGGCCAAATCCAAGCAGTGTGGACCAGGTCGTCGTCGAGGGCGCCGTGGCGGCCCAGACTTCCAGCGTCAGTTCAGTGTAGGTGTTGATGCCGATGGTTGCAGCCGGTAAATCAACATAGTCCGCTCCATTCAACATCTCGAGTACTCCACCACTGACGGCATATGTAGAGCCGACAATGGTTCCGTCTGCAGTGCCTACAGAGTCAATAATATTGGTCGTATTGAAACTGTAGCGGTGCTGCAGGGCCGCCTGGGCGGCCATGCTACCGACCAGCACCATGCCGGCCAGTGTAAGTATCATCCTACTCTTCATGATAATCACCTTCTCCTCTTGGGTTATTTTCTCTACCTAACTTTTCGCTTTCAGCAACCTGACCCAGGGCTTCCTCAAAACCACTGTGCCTAGCTCCAGTAAGCGACCTTACCTTACAAACTAACAAAAGTAAGCGACCTTATCTTACATACTTTCAAAACCATGCTTCATTTGTCGCCGGGCAATACAACCATAACGCCCTTCTGCTCACTAGTGATCGCTACGGATTCAACTGATGAATACATATTTTTCACTCGAACTAATAACTATCATGATAACGTCATCAACGCAACTATTGTTTTGGTTAAACGCTTACCCTGCTCATATTGTGCTAGAGTGCTAACACCAGCGTCCCTATCAATATAAAACATCCGTTTACCCTCAGTATAATCTTTCACCCATCAACACCACGTGGACCTTCCGCCGATGAATAACATACATATATATGCGAAAGACCAGTATCCTGGAAGTTTACAGATCAAACACAATCTATACATTTTCGATCATTGAAAGCGGATAAGGTACTGCCAATCATCAGCAACCGGATAGCATCCAGTCCGGAGCTGTGAGGAAGGTGCATCGTGCGACCGCCGGCCGCTGTTCGGACTTCATTCAGCCCGTGGCTTCTGCACCATCCGCTGCGTCAGGATGGCTGATCCACGCGGCATGGCAACCGGTCGGCCGATGAGACCGCACGGCCTGTTACAGGCGCTATTCTGCCTCACCATCAATTGACAGTGCCGGCGTATCCCCCTATATTCTCGCTCTTTTACTGGAGATTCTTACCTTATGAAGACAGAACTGACAGATCTGGAAAGAATGCGGCACAGCGCGGCCCACGTGATGGCGGCAGCGGTTTGCCGCCTTTTCGAGAATGTGCAGCTCGACATCGGCCCTTCGACCGACGACGGCTTTTACTATGACTTTGACCTGAAGGACCGGATCACACCGGACGACTTTGAGCGTATCGAAGCCGAGATGAATAAGATCATCAAGGAAGACCACCCCTTCGAAGTGAAAGAGGTTTCGCGCGACGAAGCACGTGCAATCCTGCAGGGCCAGACCTACAAGCTCGAACGGCTGGATGAGATTCCGGAGGGCGAGCCGATCACCTTTTATACCTGCGGCGAATTCCAGGATCTCTGCCGCGGCCCGCACGTGGAGAGCACCGGCAAAATCAAGGCCATCAAGCTCATGAACGTGGCCGGCTCCTATTTTCACGGGATTGAAACCAACCCGATGCTGCAGCGCCTCTACGGCACCGCCTTTCCGAATCCGAAGGAACTGCGGATGTATCTGCAGCAGATCGAGGAGGCCAAGAAACGCGACCACCGCCGGCTCGCCAAGGAACTCGACCTCTTCTCGATTTCAGAAAACGTCGGCCCCGGCCTGGTGCACTGGCACCCGAAGGGCGGCCGCATCCGCTCGATCATCGAGGATTTCTGGAAGCGCGAGCATTTCAGGAACGGCTACGACATCATCTACACCCCCCACGTCGGCAAATCCAACCTGTGGGAGACCTCGGGCCATCTCGATTTCTACCGCGACGGCATGTATGCGGCGATGAACATTGACGAGATGGAATACTTCATCAAACCGATGAACTGCCCGTTCCATGTAGAGATCTACAAATCCGGCCTGCGGTCCTACCGCGAGCTGCCGCTGCGCTGGGCCGAGCTGGGCACGGTCTACCGATATGAGAAAGCCGGCACCCTGCACGGCCTGTTCCGGGTACGCGGCTTTACACAGGATGACGCGCATATTTTCTGCACCGTCGAGCAGATCGAAGACGAGGTGAAGGAGGTCATCCGCTTCTGCAACTTTATCTGGAAGACCTTCGGCTTTACCGAGGTGAAGGCCTATCTGTCCACCCGCCCCGAAAAGGCGGTCGGCGAAGAGGCGCGCTGGGACCAGGCCACCAAATCCCTCGAGGCGGCAATCCAGGCCGAGGGGCTGCCCTACGAAGTGGACGAAGGCGGCGGGGCCTTCTACGGCCCGAAGATCGACCTGAAGGTCAAGGATGCCATCGGTCGCGAATGGCAGACCAGTACGATCCAGTTTGACTTCAACCTGCCGGAGCGTTTTGACCTCAAATATATCGGCGACGACGGCGAAGCCCACCGCCCTTATATGGTTCACCGTGCACTATTCGGAAGCCTCGAACGTTTCTTTGGTATCCTGACCGAGCATTATGCCGGCGGCTTCCCCGTGTGGCTCGCCCCCGAGCAGGTGCGGGTGCTGCCGCTTTCGGATGATCAGATGGAGTATGCCGACGAAGTGCTGGCCCGGCTGCGTGAGGAGGAAATCCGCGCGACGGTCGATAAAAAGCAGGGCAAGCTGAACGGAAAAGTTAAGAACGCCCAGCTGGACAAAGTGCCCTATATGCTTATTATCGGCGGAAAGGAACAGGAAAACGGCCAGGTGGCCGTACGGCACCGCCTGCGTGGCATGAAAGGTGCGTGTTCCCTGGATGAATTTATCGCCCAGCTCAAACAGGAGGAGCTGGATAAAAGAACCGTAGACATGGAGGTCTCAGATTAGAAAGCAAAACTTCAGGGGAAGACAGCAGCGCGAGCCCCAGACCCGGATCAATCATCGCATCCGGATTCCCGAAATCCGCGTGGTAGATTATAACGGCGACCAGCTGGGCATCATGAAAACCGGCGATGCCCTCCGCCGCGCACAGGATTACGGACTGGATCTGGTGGAGGTCTCCCCCTCCGCCAAGCCGCCGGTATGCCGCATCATGGATTACGGCAAATACAAGTATGAGCAGGAGAAGCGCCAGAAGGAAGCCAAGAAAAAGCAGGTGCAGACCAAGCTCAAGGAGGTCAAGTTCCACGTCAATGTCGGCGACCACGACTACGAAACCAAGATGCGGAACCTTAGAAAGTTCATTGAGCACGGCGACCGCGTCAAGGTATCGCTGATGTTCCGCGGGCGCGAAAACGCCCACCGCGAACTCGGCTTCGAGGTCATCAACCGCGTCATCCAGGACACCGTGGACTATACGACGGTCGACCAGGCCCCCCGACTGCAGGGCCGCTTCGTCACGGCCATCCTCGTTCCCAAGAAGAAAAAAGCCTAGCCCAACCGAACATCTTAAAACCACGACCAGGAGCCGTTGCCATGTTGAAGACCAACCTGAAACCGCACGACGAGGTCGTGGACTTCCGGAAGGCGAAATGCGGCATCGCATTCGCCTTCCTTCTTTTTTTCGCGGCTTCCGCGGCCCGGGCGCAAACCAACTGGGTAAGCGGAACCGCCTATGGCACCAACGATCTGTCGGCGAACACATCCATCGCGTCGGTTCAAGACGGTGAAGGCTCGCTGATCATCGGCTATGCGGACACCACCAATCTCTCTCTGAATCATGCGATCGGGGGGGACATCACGATCACGAACCAGGCCGCCGTCTTTACCATCACCGCCACCAGCAACGCCGTAATCAGGGGTTCGGAAAAAGCGGTACTGCTGGTGGAAAATGCACCCGATCTTTCGATTTCCGGCGGGCGGTTCCTGGGCACGCTTGATACCAGCGGCGGCCCCCCGACCCCCGGTGTGGACGGTACGTCTGTCGGAGGAATACTTCGTAACAGTACGGCTACGATCGCCGGCAGCGAATTTGCCGGATCGGCCGGCAATGCCGGCATGATTATCGAGGCTTCCGACCTCACCGTCAGCAACGCCGTCTTCCGGGGCGGCGAAGGCGCAACCGGCGGAGCGGGACTGGCCGCCTTCAGCAACTCCGTGGTCACGATCCAAAGCGGAAGTTTTACCGGCGCGGTGGGCAGCACGGCCCTCTACCTGCAAAACAGCGATGCCACGGTACAGGACGGCAGCTTTGTCGGGAACGTAAACGGCAGCAGCCAGGTTGCCGGCGACGGCCTGTTCAGCCGGCAGACTACCGCCACCACAAACAGCGTTTCCCTGCACGGCGGATCGTTCAGCTCAGTGGCCTTTTACGGCACGGAGAATTCACTGCTGAACGTACTCACCGGCACCAACCTCGTCATCCAGTACGGCATCATCCAGAGCAACGGTACCGTGATCGTGGACAACCAGGGCGACAGCGCATTGCAGGACATCAATATTTTCGATGGCACCATGCAGATGCTGAACGACTTCACGCTGTCTTCCAATGGTGTTTTTGCCCTCATGACAGCCAACAGCTCCGGCGGCTTTTCATCCAACCTCTACCTTGATACGGGCAGTGCATTGCATGTCGGACTGGGCCGGATCGATGTGGCGGGCAACTTCACCCAGTCCGCAGGAAGCAACCTCTACTTCGTCATCAACACCGAAACCAACGGGCTGCTCACGGCGAACGCAGCCTCGTTCCAAAGCAATGCAACCATCAACATTGACGCCACTGCTGCAGGATACACCTACGGCACCAACGAGGTGGTGCTGGTAGCCACAGTAACAGGCATTACCGGAACCAATAATATCGCTGTCAATGCCAACGCCGCGGGCAGAGTCTACTATGACAGCTTCTATCTGGCCGGGGGGAACGATCTCGTCTTCCGTTTTATCTCGCAGTCGCTCAGCAACTACTGGAGTGCCACGGGACAGCTGGGCCTGCTGGCCGGCGAGCTCGATGCCAGCGGCAACACCGCCATGCTGAATACCATCGATGCCTACAATGATCCCACCCTGTCCAGCATGGCCATCGAGCAGACCTATTTTACGACGTTCAACAACTTCCAGACCGCTCTGCAGGGTCTGCGCGCTGCGGTTGGACAGTCGATCTCGCGCAGTTCCGAATTTCGCGATCAGCTCAAGCTCATCCCCCCCGGTGCCAAGGGGCCGGAGCGAAACAACCAGCTGCGGGGCTGGGCAAAATATTACGGTCAGTATGTTACCCGCGATGAAGAGCAGCTTGTTCCGAGCTACGACACCACCCTGCACGGCGGCGTGGTCGGAATCGATACGAGCCTGGGCAATCTGCTGGTCGGCATCAGCGGAGGCAGCGGGCGCTATCGGATATCCTACGACGGCTCCTCCGCCAAATCGGACACCGAGGCCTACCACGGCAACGTATACGGAACCTATGGCATGGAACGCGGCTACGTTGATTTCGGCGCCGCCTATGGACAGAACAAGGTTGAAACACGCACCGCCGATCCGTTCCGGCTCAATGGCGAGTTTGATGCTGAAATCGCCGGCGCGTACCTGGGCGGCGGGTATGATTTAATCGACAGCTTCGGCGGAACCATTTTCACCCCCGAAGCGGCGATCCATTACACCACCTACGAACAGGATGGCTACACGGAAGAGGGAACGGCAGCCGTACCGCGGGTCATTGATGCATTTGATGCCGACTCCCTGCTCAGCAGCCTGGGCATGAATGTGAGTATGCTGAACGAAGACACGAAGCGCTCGTTCGGGTACAAGGCCGACCTGCGGCTCCACTGGCTCCACGAATTCAATGCCGACCCTTCCAATATGAATTTCATGCTGCAGGGCGGAGCGAACCGCTACGCGATCGCCTACCCGGCCCTGGATGAGGATATCTATCGCGTGGGTATCGGTGCCACCTTCTTCAATACGCTCAAACATCAGCCGCAGAACGTCCTGCTGCGCATCGACTTCGATGAACTGTTCGGCGAAGGATTCAATTCACACAATCTCTCCGCCAAGGTCATTTATGCGTTTTAGGAGATAAGTCCCGCACACGGATTTCTCGCATTAATTCTATTCTTTCGGGTTTTCGCCGATTAAGATTTCCGAAGATTGGAACGGCATCTGCTATAGATCAGGCGTCCAATGTTTAAAACAAAGGGGTCATTATGAAGAAACGTACCATCTCGATCACACTGTTCAGCCTTATCGCGCTTTCCGGGAGCCTTCAGGCTCAGGAAGACCACCTCATCGAAAACCAGCGTTATGTCGTGGGTATAGATGATTATTCCTGGGGCGATACCTATGTAGGCAAATACACCTCCGGGAATGCCCTGATACTCGAAGAATATATCGATAGCAGTCTAGATACCAACAGCGTGGTCCTTTCCGTTGATTCCCTGAAAATCGGATCAGAGAATAACTTCGATAATGAAGTGGTCATTTACAAAGGTGGTGAACTTCAGATAGAAGGCGATTTAATGGTTATGGGAACAACCAACGCCAACGGCCTGCTCATCGACAACGAGGGCACCCTCTTCATGAAATCCGACTTCGATGCCTCCATGGCAGGATTCTACTACAATTCAGGCGCCATCCTGAAGGTAGGCGGCGAGGTCTCCAACCTCGATAATGTGGAAGGCGGACTCAACTTTGATCTTACCGGTGAAAATGCGACCTGGGCATTCGGAACCAATGTTCTGACGATCGGAGCCTTGAGCGATTCGAACAGCGTGTCGCTGTCGCGTAAAGCCACACTGGACATTGACAATATTGTTCTAGGTTCCGGCAGCACCAGCAACAACTATTTGTCCGTCACGGATAACGCCAAAATGACCGTACGCGAAAGCATTGATATTCTGGGAACAGACAATTCCGTGGATATCAGCTCGAACGGAACCCTGGCGGTATATTTTGATTTTTCCCCTATCGGCAACCTCAACATTAGCGAAGGCGGTATTCTTGAAGCCCACAACAACCTGAACTTTACCGGCGGAATAACCAATGGCGGCGGGATCATCATGACCGGAACCAATGCCAATTGGGCGAGTCTCAGCGGGTCAACGCTCAACCTGGCGCAATCAACAAATGGTGTGCGGTCGTTCCTGACGGTCTCCAATGGCGCAACGGTGCGTGTTGGAGATTTCAATATATCCAGCTCCCCGGATTCCTCGGATGAAAATGAAATTCTGATTATAGACAAAGGGCAATTCATTGTGGAAAACGGCGGCACCATAGGAAGCGAGGGCGCAATTCTTCACATCACGCAAGGCGGGCGGCTCGTTCTGGAGTCTGATTATAATATTTCGGGCTCTGTTAGATGGCACAATGGCGGCATTATTGAAGCCCGTGGCGAGGCCCCCAACTTTGGCATTTTGAACTTCAATGATGAATATGAAGAATACGGCCGATCCTTCCTGCAGAACGGACAAATCCTGATCCTGAACGGCGCGAGTGCCCGCTTGACCGCCGATCTGGACAACCTGCATGTCGGCGATCTTTCTGCCGACAATGCGTTGATCATCACCAACGGAGGCATTGCCTCTGTGAACAGCGTTTCCGTGGGTGATTTCAAGGAGGGTGGCAACCACAACTCCATCGTCATTACCGGCACCGACTCCGCGCTTAACAGCGCAACCTATGCGGCCATCGGCGGCACCATCGATAGCGGTATCTGGTATGAAGGCGGTGTCGGCAACAGCATCACCGTCGGCGATGGAGGACTGCTTTCCGTCGGCACCACACTGCACAACCGCAACACCAGCGGGTCCAGCGGCCTGCACATCATGCCCGGGGGCACAGTAGACGCTCAGGACTACTATCAATCCCGGAATGCCTACCTCTGGGTGTATACCGATGCAGGAGGAACAAACGCCGGGCTGCTGAGGGTGGCCGATACGGCAGAATTTGAAGCCGGCGCAGCCATTGGCTTTGACTCGGTCGCCGCTCTTGCTGTTGGAGAAACCTACACCAACCGCATCGTCGAGGCAGGAACATTGGTGGTCGGCGGAACAACCAACGCAACCACCTCGGACCTGAGTGCGCTGAACAGCATGGCAGGTTCGCTTGTGAGCTATTCGTTATGGGAAACCAACCAGGACATCTACGCGACGTTTACCCGCCGCGCCCTGGATGAAAACGCCGACCCGGACAGCGTCTTAACCCAGATCAAAGCGGAAATCGACAAACTGTCCTCTACGAGTACGACCGCATCGAATCAGGTTCAGATCCTTTCCGGCCTGAGCGAAGCGGAGCGGGATCGTCAGCTTGAGCAGCTCTATGTCTACCAGCTCCCCACCTATATGCACAACCAGGGCGTCTTTGGCGGCCTCAACCAGGTGCGGGCGCGCGGCACAACCTTCCGCGAAACGTCCAAGCCGGCCGGTGCCATGGGACCGGGTGCGGACAGCACGGAGCAGGGCCTGCAGGGCTGGGCTAAGCTGTACGGCAATATCAGCAGCAGGGACAAAGAAGATTTCAACGACGGATACGATGCAAAGATTTACGGAACCGTCATCGGATTCGATCGGGCATTCAACCAATGGCTGTTCGGTATCGCCGGCGGCTACGCCGATTCAACGCTGGAAGGTGATAATAACGACAAGAGCGAAGCTTCAACCGGATACGGCATGCTTTACGCGTCGTACGGGAAGCAGGACTGGTTCGGCGATCTGGTGCTGAGCTACGGTCTGTTGGACATCGAAAACACCTCCGGCAGCGTATTTGATGTCAAATCCAACACGGATGCATCCCTGTCCACGGTCTTTATCGGCGGCGGTAAAGAGTTCAAGGATCCGGAGGGATCCGATGCCCGGCTCCGGCCTTCCGCAGGACTGCAGATCAGTCAGTTCGACCAGGATGCGTATACGGAAAAATCACCCAATGCACTGCCCAAACAGGTCGATGCATATGATCGCTGGAGCTACCGCATGACTCTTGGAGCCCAGATGACCCTTCCTAAAAAAGGAACCAAGGTGGACTGGGAGTCGGATTTCCGCGCCTACTGGCTGCATGAGTTTAACGATGACCGGGACCATGTCGGTTATACGCTGGCAGAGAGCGGGCTCCGGGCCAATTTTGTGATGATCGCACCGGAGCAGGATGTAGCCCAGCTGGGCTACGGCCTCGTGGCTAACTGGAAGAACGGCCTGCAGTTAAGGGCGGATATCGACACGCAGACCGGCGCCGACTTTTTCGGAGCAACCTTGAGCGGCGCCCTGCTCTACGAGTTCTAAGCGATAAGAGCATTAAAAAGGAAAACCCCATCTGCGGCAGCCGATGGGGTTTCTTTATTTACCGCTTCACCTGAAGCGGTTCAGGAGGCTTCGTGCCGCTTGACCGCAGCGGCGACAAAATCCTTGAACAACGGATGCGGCTTGACGGGCTGCGACTTCAGTTCGGGATGCGCCTGGGTGGCGACGTACCACGGATGATCCTTCAGCTCGATCATTTCCACAACACCAATGTCGGGATTGATCCCGGAAAGCACCAGCCCATTCGCCTCAAAGTGCTCCCGGTAGCGGTTGTTAACCTCGTAGCGGTGACGATGGCGTTCGGAGATCTTCTTTGTTCCGTACGCTTCGAAGGCCTTTGTTCCCTCTTCCAGCACGCAGGGGCAGGCGCCCAGGCGCATGGTCCCCCCCTTCTCCACCACATCCATTTGTTCCTCCATCAGGCAGACGACCGGATGTTCCGTTTTGACACCGCGCTCCTCGTCGAACTCGGTTGTATGCGCATCGGCGATGCCGCAGACATTGCGGGCAAACTCGATGACCGCACACTGCAGCCCAAGACAGATTCCCAGGAACGGAATCCTGTTTTCGCGGGCATATTGCGCCGCCAGTATCTTCCCCTCCATTCCGCGCGAGCCGAAGCCCCCGGGAATCAGCACCCCGTCCAGCGTATTGAGAATCGCGGGGTTTTCCTCAATATCCTCTGCAGCAATCTTGACGGTCTCGACGGCATACCCCGCCGCATAGCCGCCATGATAGAGCGCCTCGTAGATCGATTTGTAGGCATCCTGCAATTCGGAATATTTGCCAACCACACCAATGCTGACCTTGCCTTTGGGGTGCCGGATCACATCAATCAGATGCTCCCAGTCCTTGAGCGGGTTGGCGGGCTTGGCGATCCGGAACCGGTTCAGAATAATCTCGTCGAGGCCGGCTCTCGCCAGGACCAATGGAATCTCGTAGATGGACGTTTCCACGTCTTTTTCCACGATCACGCAGTCCTTGGGCACGTTGCAAAACAGCGAAAGTTTGTCGAGGTGCTCCCGGTCAAGGTCGACCTCCGTACGGCAGACGAGCACGTCGGGCATGATGCCGATCTCGCGCAGCTTAGCCACGCTCTGCTGGGTCGGCTTGGTCTTGACCTCCTTGGCGGCGGCGATGAACGGGACATAGGTCAGATGGATAAACATCGAGTTATCGCGACCCACCTCCAGCGACAGCTGGCGCAGCGATTCGAGGAAGATCAGCCCCTCAATGTCGCCTACGGTTCCGCCCAGCTCGACCACGATGATGTCGGGATTCCCCTCTTTCTCAAGGGCCCGGATGCGCTCCTTGATCTCATTGGAAATATGCGGAATCATCTGGATGGTTCCGCCGAGATAGTCGCCGCGCCGCTCCTTGCGCAATACATCCCAATAAATCCGCCCGGCGGTTATGTTGCTCTTCTGGGACGTGGGCTGGCCGGTGTAACGCTCATAGTGACCAAGGTCGAGGTCGGTTTCAGCTCCATCGTCCGTCACATAGACCTCGCCGTGCTGATACGGGCTCATGGTGCCCGGATCGACATTGAGATACGGATCCATCTTCAGCATTCGGATATCAAGACCGCGGTTGATGAGCAGACGCCCTACCGAAGCCGCCGTTATGCCCTTTCCCAGAGAGGAAACCACACCGCCCGTTATAAAGAGGTATTTAGCCATCAGAAAGTCCCATGTTGGTTGTTCCGACCTTGTTCGGAAAACATGGGACTGGATGCTATCGCTCCCGCCAACCTCTCCCAAGCCTAAAATCCAACTATCGGAAAAACACCCTGCCGATCTCCTGTTATTGCGGCATGGACGGCCCTAAAACTCGGTGATCATGATTGTTTTTTATATATTCGAGCGATAAGTTATTCGGGAATTTTTTGGGCTGAAAGAGCCTCAGAACAGAAACAGGGAGTCAACCACCATGAAGTATACCTGCAAATCAGCTTTGCTGGCCGCGGCCGCACTCGCTGCAAGCATCGTTGCAGCGCCGTCATTTGCGAATCCATTCAACGATGGAACGACGTATGTACAGTCAACGGACACCAACTATAACGGCACCCTCTACGTAGGTATTCAGAACCCCGACAACGAGCTGATCATACAGGGCGGAGCAACGGCTTCCGCGACCGATGTCGTGATCGGACAACTGACCGGTTCCACAAACAACACCGTCAGTGTCGTGGGATCTTCCCGGCTGGTTATTGCCGGCGCCGAAACGAACGGACTGGCCACCGGCGGCGTCGTGGTGGGCGGCACCGACGGCGAAACCGTCCTGAGCCTGAACAACGACTCAACGCTAAACACTGAGTATCTGCATGTCGGTTTCGGCACCGACGACAGCGGTTCGGTTGAACTGTCCGGCGAAGGAACCACCCTGAACGCAACTGCGGGCGCATCCATCGGCTCAGCGGGCTCTACGAACACCATCGAGATCAGTGACGGGGCCACCCTGAAGGTGGGCGGCACATTGAGTATCGGGTCTTCGGCCAGCTCCAACAATCTCATCAATGTAAACGCGGGCGGCAACCTGTATGTAGACACAACCAACAGCATCGACGTCGTGAATGCGGATGATGACAACGGCATTGTTGTTGGCGGTGACGGCACCCTGCAGATCGGCGGCGATGTCGATACCAGTTCCGTTGAAGATCAGGGCGTTGAGCTGCAGGCCAATGCCAACCTGGAGCTGGGCGGCACATTGACGCTGGATCAAAACCGGATCGACAGTCGCCTGAACGTGATTCTGAACGACGACCTGTCAACCAATACAGCCTCGTGGACCTCCAGCGCCCTAACGGTGATCGGAAGAACCACCTCCGACAACTCACTGACGTTCACCAATGGTGCAACCGGCCACGTGCTTAATATTATTCAGATTGGACAGCAATCCACATCGCGGCGAAACAAGCTGACGGTTGGCGGTTCCAACTCGCTCTTTACTGCGGACTCCGATGTCTTTGTCGGGGCCCAGGGAAGCAATAACAAACTCAACATCGGCGCGGGTGGCCGGATGGATATCGGCGACTCCCTCTATCTGGGCGGTGACGTATCGTCCACCGGCAACGAAGTCAATGTGGGAAGCAATGGAATCCTTAACATCACAGGGGATGTCTTGGTCGGAGACAATGGCGGCAGCAGCGAATTCAGCAGTGATTACGGCACTGTGGGTGTCGGCGGCAATCTGATACTCGGTAACAGCTCTATCGGCAACCGATACAACCAGATCGGCGGCACCAACACGATATCCGGCTCATTCATTCTCGGCCAGACGCAAGATGCTTCCGGAGATACCGATGACTTCAAGACCGATTCACGCATGACTTCGGGCAACCTCGCATTTATCGGCACGAATGCCGTTCTGATGGTTGAACAGGACCTGACCGTAGGTCTGGAAGGCGAAGGCAGCGTGCTGGTCGTGCGGGATGGCGGAGCTATGACTGTGGAGGGAGACGTCGTGATCGGAGAAAACGCAGGTGACAATGTCATCTACCTCCAGCGCGGCAGCAACACGACCTTCCATGTAACGGGCGACATGGTGATCGGCAACACCGAAAAAGGCTCCAACCGCTATGCATCATACGGCGGCACAGCAACCATTGACGGCAGTATTTACATGGGCACCGACACCAACCAGCACAGCATCCGGAACTTTATCCACCTGGATACGACCAATGCCGTCCTCAATGTGGCGAACGACACCTATGTCGGTGCTTCGAACTCGCTCAACACCCTGGAAGTGTTCAACGGCGCTGAAATGAACACGAGGAATCTCATGGTCGGAACCTATGAGGGTACGCACAGCAACAGCGTTTTCATCACTGGTGAAGGTTCGATGCTATCCATCAGCAACACGCTTCAACTGGGCTCAACGACTGGCACGAACAATACAATCGTTGTTCAGGACGGCGGTACACTCAGCGTTGAACAGACCGGCATTACGCTGGCCGGCACAAACAATACGCTGACGTTTGCCGACGGCGGCACCCTGCAGACCGTCGACTGGGACTTCGCGGCCCTGACCGGTTCGGCGACCAATATCCTGTTTGAATCGGGCTCCAGCCTGCACCTCATGGGTGTCCTCAGCGGAACCAACAAGGTTGAAAACAGCATGACCTATACCCTCGACGGCACCAACGCCCAGTGGGATACAGGAACCAACCGGTTGTACGTCGGGGATGCGACTGACGGTAATACACTGATTATCACCAACGGCGCATCGGCGTCATCGGGAACCAACCTGATCATCGGAGCAGCCGGCAAAAGAAATCTGATTTCCGTCGGAGGCACCAACTCCTGGCTTGCAGTTGGAAACGATCTGTTCATCGGCACGGAAACCAATACATCCACCTTGAACATATTCGGGCAGGTCATCGCCACCAATACGCTGGAGATCCTTTCCGGAGCCCACGTCGATATCGGCAACGACGCCTATCTCTATCGGGGCGCCCGGCTCAAGATCGACTCGAGATCGCAGATGCAGGTATCCGGCGATTATGCCCAGGACCGTTTTTCCACGCTCGTCATCGGGGTGGGAACGAACCAGAGCAGCCCCAACCTCGCGGTGGCCGGAACCGCCGACTTTGCGAGCGGTGCAACGCTATCCGTGTATAATGACGGCATCGGGAAGGACGATACCAACCTGGTTCAGAATGTGGTCGTAGCCGGCGAACTGACGATCGATGAGCAGGCAGCGTCGACCGGTCTCCTGCTGGACAGCCTCACCATTGAGACCAACCAGCGGCTGGGCTTCAACATTACGGTCTCCAATGCCAAGACCATCGTGCTGGATAACTTTATCGTACGCTCCCTCGGCGAAGCGGCGGGGCTTGAAGGCCAGCTCCTGGAGGTAGCCGATGAGATCGAACTTCTGGCGGGCCTCGGCAACACGAATGCCCAGAACATGATCAGCATTCTGGATAAGAATCCGGCAACAGCGGGACAGATCATGGATAATAATTATGGCGAAAAGATGAGTTCCTCTCCGGCCCACAACACCATCAACCTGGGCGTGCAGTCCGTGGCCGAACAGTTGACCAAACGGGCCGATAATACCCGTGCGCGCATGGGCGCAGCGCATGCCGGCCGGAGCACCCCGACAGGTGCCCAGGGACCGCATATGGAGGACCAGCAGCTGCAGGGATGGATTACCGGCTTCAAAACCTGGGCCGACCGGTCTGCGGACGACGGATTCGACAGCTATGACGGAAGCATTAACGGTTTTCTGGTCGGCGCCGACCTTTCCGTTGCGAAAGGCCTTCTGTTCGGGGTCGCCGGGGGGGCTGCCAATGCCACCATGGATAAGAATAACGGCGGCAGCAGCGATACCAGCACGAAGTTCGGCACCCTGTATGGCTCAGCCGGCACCCGGGACTGGTTTGCCGATGCCAGCCTGATCTATGGGCAAAGTTCAGTGGATACGTCTCTGGGCGCGGTTCTCGGCACGAGCGCAGACTATGATGCCGAGAATGTTGCAGTCTACCTGGGCGGCGGCAAGGAGATCACCGGAGACTACCTGATCATCACCCCGCAGGGCTCGCTGCTGGGCAACTACTACTCCCAGGACGGGTATGTGGAAACCAGCGCAGGCGGTCTTCCGCGCCGGGTGGACAGCATGGATACGTTCTATCTGCAGAGTGCAATCGGATGCAGCATGGGCTTATACACGGCCATGGGTGATATTATCCTGAAGCCCGAACTCCGTGCATTCTGGCTCCACGAATTCAATGCCAAGGAGGAGGATGTCGCCTACTCGATCATCGGAGGAACCGGCTCGTACAACATGCAGCTTCAGGCTCCGGAATCAGACATTATCAAGCTTGGCGGCGGGGTTTCGGCCAAACTTGGCGAATACCTGGAAGTGCGCGCGGACCTGGATGCGCGCATGGCCGGAAGCTATTCCGACTACACCATGCTGGGCTCCATCCGCTACCAGTTCTAACAGCTGCGCCAGCGCAACTGAAAAGGGATCGCCACCGCGATCCCTTTTTTTGCGCCCGAACAGCCAACGGCTAGCCATTATAATTGCGCATCGCGCGCTGCGTGGTGCGATCGGATTCCCGCTTCTTGATGGTTTCTCGCTTATCGACGACGTTCTTGCCGCGTCCGAGCCCGATCTTGACCTTCACTTTGCCACGCACCAGATAGACCCGGAGCGGAATTAGCGTCAGTCCCTTTTCGCGAACTTTGCCATAAAGCCGTTCGATCTCCTTGCGGTGCATCAGAAGCTTGCGGTTGCGCGTCTGGTTGTGATTGAAAATATTCCCTTGTTCATAGGGCTGGATTGTACAGCCGACCAGCCATGCTTCCATACGATCATCGATATCCACATAGCCTTCCTGTATGCTGGCATGCCCCTGTTTGACCGACTTAACCTCGGTACCGGTCAGTACGATCCCCGCCTCGACCTGCTCAAGGATATGGTAGTCGCGCATCGCTTTCCGATTGGTGGCGAGCACCCCTGCCCCGGGATCGTTCTTCTTCTTTTTATTCTTTCCTGACATCTGTGCTGCCATCCACCGGTTTTTTGTCTACCTGAACATCGAAAGAAAACGCGACACGATTCTACGCTTTCTCCCCCGCCGCCGTTTAACGGATGCGGATATGCTCAGACACGTGTTACTACACCGATTTTATATCCGAGTAAAAAGAAAAGCTCAAAACCATCCGGTTTTGAGCTCTTCGCCATTCGTTCGATCCTTTCTTAGAGAAGGATCGATGCATCAAAGTCGAGGCCGGGAATCTCCGCTTCTTCCTGCGAAAAGGCCATCTCGGCCGTCAGCAGTCCTTCAGCAATTTCCTTAAGGACAATATCATGATTGTCCTGCTCAGGATGATCCGGCTTGACCATCGGACGCGCGCCGGCATTCAGCTGGCGGGTACGATAAGAGATCAGGTTCACCAGCATCGGGATGTTGGGAATCTTTTCTTCCGCAACGTTCAGGTAATTCAGGTTCATAGTATGCTCCGCTGTCATCGATCAGCTCCGGGCTTTGAATAAAGTATTCGCAAATCCCTTATAATTAGTAAAAAAAGCGGCGCGTAGTATAGCACCCCGCTTTAAGCCGTCAAACGCCATTTACGACAAAATCCGCCCCGTTTCCGGAGCGGATTACTGGAGTTATCGGAGTCCTGGGAGTATCTCAGCTCAATTTTCCGATCCTCCAGGACTCCTGACATCCGGTCAGGGCTACATCATGCCGCCCATGCCGCCCATGCCGCCGCCCATATCGGGCATCGCGGGGGCATCCTTTTCAGGCAGGTCAGCCACCATGGCCTCGGTCGTCAGCAGCAGGCCGGCAATCGATGCCGCATTCTGCAGAGCCGAACGGGTCACCTTGGCCGGATCAATGATGCCGGCGGCAATCATGTCGACGTACTCGCCGGTTGCCACGTTGTAGCCATAGGTCTGTTTGCCCTTCTTGACGTCCTGAACCACAATGGCACCTTCTTCACCGGCGTTCGATACCAACTGGCGCAGCGGGGCTTCGATCGCCTTGCGGACGATTTCAACACCTACCGCTTCGTCGCCTTCGGCGACAACCTTGTCGAGGGCCTTCTGGACGCGAAGCAGGGCTACGCCGCCGCCGGGAACAATACCTTCTTCAACAGCTGCGCGGGTTGCATGCAGCGCATCATCGACCCGGTCCTTCTTTTCCTTCATCTCGGTTTCGGTTGCTGCGCCGACGTTAATGACAGCCACACCGCCTGCGAGCTTGGCGAGCCGCTCCTGGAGCTTTTCGCGGTCGTAGTCGGAGGTGGTTTCTTCGATCTGGCGGCGGATCTGGTCGATGCGGGCCTTGAGGGCGGTAGACTTGCCGGCCCCTTCGACGATCGTGGTGTCGTCCTTGCCTATCGTTACGCGCTTGGCAGTGCCGAGGTCGTCCAGTGTAACGCTCTCAAGCTTAATGCCGAGGTCTTCGGTGATAAACTTTCCGCCGGTCAGGACGGCAAGGTCTTCCATGATGGCCTTGCGGCGATCACCGAAGCCCGGGGCCTTGACGGCGCATACATTCAGCGTTCCGCGCAGCTTGTTGACGACCAGTGTCGCCAGGGCTTCACCTTCAACATCTTCGGCAATGATCATGAACGGCTTGCCGGTCTTGGCCACGTTCTGCAGCAGCGGAAGCATGTCCTGCAGGTTTGAAATCTTCTTTTCGAAGATCAGAATGTAGGGATCCTCCAGAATCGCATCCATGGTATTGGCATCGGTCACGAAGTATGGAGAAAGGTAGCCCTTGTCGAACTGCATGCCTTCCACGACATCCAGCGTGGTTTCGATGGACTTGGCTTCTTCAACGGTAATCGTGCCGTCCTTGCCGACCTTGTCCATCGCTTCTGCGATGATGTTGCCGATGGTTTCGTCGCCGTTCGCAGAGATCGTTCCGACCTGGGCCACTTCTTCGCTGGTCTTCACCTTCTTGCTGAGCTTGGCGAGCTGTTCGACCATGGCTTCAACAGCCTTGTCGATACCGCGTTTCAGGCTCATCGGGTTGGCGCCGGCGGTCACGTTCTTCAGACCTTCGCGATATATCGCCTCGGCCAGAACGGTTGCAGTCGTGGTGCCGTCACCGGCAATATCGGAAGTCTTGGATGCCACTTCCTTCACCATCTGGGCGCCCATGTTCTCGAACGCATCTTCAAGCTCGATTTCCTTGGCCACGGAGACCCCGTCCTTGGTAACCGTCGGGGAGCCGAACTTTTTGTCGAGAATTACATTGCGGCCCTTCGGACCGAGCGTAACCTTGACCGCGTTACTCAGTTTTTCAACGCCGCGCAGCATTGCGTCGCGGGCTTCTACGTCAAATACAATTTGCTTAGCCATATTGAATCTTCCTTTCTGAATTCTCTTAGCCAACGATCGCGAGAATATCTTCTTCGCGCATGATCTGGTATTCCTTGCCGTCAACCTTGACTTCGGTGCCGCCGTATTTCGGCATCAACACGATGTCGCCCTTCTTGACGTTGAACGGAATCTTTTTCCCGTTTTCGTCGATCTTGCCGGTTCCGACGGCAACGACTTTGCCTTCCTGCGGCTTTTCCTTGGCCGAATCCGGAATAATGATTCCGCCCTTGACGGCATCCTCTTCCTTGAACGTCACAACCAATACGCGTTCGCCCAATGGTTTAATCTTCATGGATTCTTTTCTCCTTGTTTGGTTACATTTTCTGACGGGACACCCCGCCCTGTTTTAAATTATGTCCCCGCTGAGCCGCGGATTTCGTGGAGCATGATCTCCGGCTCCTCCGCGCCTCTGCAAGGGATTGATTACTTCTTGTTGTTTTCGTCGTCGTCCATCATTTCGAAGTCAGCCTCCTCGACATCGTCGGCCTTCTTCTCGCCTTCAGCCGAATCGCCTGCACCCTGGGGGCCCTGCTCGGCACCACCCTGCTGCTGGGCATTCGCATACATTTCCGTTGCGGCCGCCTGCATCTTTTCGTTGAGGGCGTCGAGCGCACTCTTCATGCCGTCATAGTCTTCGGCTTCGAGCGCCTTCTTGACCGGCTCTATGGCCGCCTCGACTTCCGCCTTCTTGTCAGCAGGAATCTTGTCTGCGTTTTCCTTCAGGAACTTTTCGGTCTGGAAGACGGTGGAGTCCGCCTGGTTCTTGAGGTCGACTTTTTCCTTCAGCTTCTCGTCTTCGGCCGCATGCGCCTCGGCATCCTTCACCATGGCGTCGATATCTTCATCGGACAGACCACTCGAAGCGGTAATCGTAATGTGCTGCTCCTTTCCGGTTCCAAGGTCCTTGGCGTTCACCTTAAGGATGCCGTTGGCATCGATATCGAAGGTTACTTCGATCTGGGGGGTGCCGCGCGGGGCCGGCGGAATACCGTCGAGGTTAAAGCGGCCGATGGTCTTGTTGTCCTTGGCCATCTTGCGCTCGCCCTGCAGGACGTGGATCTCCACAGCCGGCTGGTTGTCGGCGGCGGTTGAGAAGATTTCATTCTTCTTGGCCGGAATGGTGGTATTGCGCTCGATGAGCGGCGTGAATACACCGCCGAGCGTTTCGATGCCCAGCGTCAGCGGGGTAACGTCGAGCAGCAGCACATCCTTCACTTCACCCTTCAACACACCCCCCTGAATCGCGGCGCCGATGGAAACCACTTCATCGGGATTTACGCC
Organism: Pontiella sp.; assembly: GCA_050298955.1. GTDB lineage: Bacteria > Verrucomicrobiota > Kiritimatiellia > Kiritimatiellales > Pontiellaceae > Pontiella. The sequence goes on along the minus strand of JBNKVA010000028.1, from coordinate 114,602 downwards.
CTTGTGCGGATCCTTGCCGAAGATTTCCTTCACGGAGGTCTGCACCTTGGGCATGCGGGTGGACCCCCCCACCAGAATCACCTCGTCCACTTCGGACTGGCTCAGGCCGGAATCGCTCAGGCAGGACCGGACCGGGGTGATGGCTTTGTCGATCAGGTCATCACACAGCTCTTCAAGCTTGGCGCGGCTCAGGGTTACATTCAAATGCTTCGGACCGGAGGCGTCGGCGGTGATGAACGGCAGGTTGATTTCGGTCGACTGCGAACTGGACAGTTCGCACTTGGCCTTTTCGGCAGCCTCCTTCAGTCGCTGCAGGACCATCGGGTCGCTGGAAAGATCAATGCCCTGCCCGGCCTTGAAATCAGCGACCAGCCAATCGATGATCTTCTGGTCAAAGTCGTCCCCGCCAAGGTGGCCGTCGCCGTTCGTGGCGGCCACTTCAAACACACCGTCGCCGATATCCAGAATCGAGATATCGAACGTACCGCCGCCCAGGTCGTATACCGCAATTTTTTCTTCCGACTTCTTGTCGAGGCCGTAGGCCAGTGACGCCGAGGTCGGCTCATTGATGATGCGCAGCACTTCGAGTCCGGCAATCTTGCCGGCGTCTTTGGTGGCCTGACGCTGTGAATCGTTGAAATAGGCCGGCACCGTGATGACCGCCTGCGTGATGGTTTCGCCCAGGTATGCCTCCGCATCAGCCTTCAGCTTCTGCAGGATCATTGCCGAAATTTCCGGCGGGCTGTACACCTTGTCGTCAATCTTCACGTGGGCGTCGCCATTGCCGGCCTTGACCACTTCGTAGGGCACGAGGTGGATCTCATGCTCTACTTCCTCATACTTGCGGCCCATGAAACGCTTGATCGAAAATACCGTGTGCTTCGGGTTGGTCACCGCCTGGCGCTTGGCGGCGGTGCCGACCAGGCGTTCACCGCTCTTGGTGAAGGCCACGATTGACGGTGTAGTGCGGCCGCCCTCCGCATTCGGAATTACGGTCGGCTCACCACCTTCCATGATGGCCATGCACGAGTTGGTGGTACCCAGGTCGATACCCAATACTTTGGAACTTGCTTTACTCATTGTATGTCTCCTTCAAATAAAATTGGTTCGTTCACTCAACCGCCCTATATCACGAACCATGCCACCGGAGGTCACGAACGGATAGCTATTCGCAAATTACTTCTGCAGTGAGTGTTAGGGGTTTTTATACAAAAACAGGGTACCGTCCATCCGTGCGGGCGCGTGTGCCATATGTCCCACATCTCGACCGACCTCTGTCCCACCTGCGCCATCATGGCACACGTACTGGGTAGCAAGTTCGCGGATCTCTGTGAGGCAGAAGATTGCCGGCAGCCCGGTTAGAAGTAGTAGCCAAAGTTGATATTGAAGCGGCTTTCCCATTTGTCGGCGGCATTGGCGCCAAAGTCGCCGCCTGGGCCGACAAAATAGTTTCCGTTTGCGCTGGCATATTCCACGTACGTGTACCAGCCGCCGCAGGCGAAGGCGGCACCGATGGAGTTCATGTAGCTGTTGTTGAGATCATTGCCGGCATCGTCTTTGCCCTCCTTGAGGAGGGCGCTTGCTTCCGAAAAGAAGGTGATTGAATCGAGCCAGTCGTATCGCTGAGCATCCCAGGCATAGGAGAGCGTGGCGGCGGGCACGAGCCCTTTGGCAGCCACCGGCGCAGCGTAGTCGTAAGCCCCCATGGTAATCAGGTCGTCCGATGCCGTTGGATTGTTGAAATCGGCACCATAGTCGTAACCGGTACACTGCAGCTTGAGATTCCATGGTCCGACCGTCGAAGAGCTGTGGACCGACGCGGCGTAGGCAAAGGCATCGCTGGCCGCGGAATGATTGTTGGCCTTGAGTATGCCGGCCTGCAACGAGATCCCGACATCCGTGGGAACAGAGTTACTGCCGATGGAGAGAATGATGCGGCCGTTAAGCTGTCCGCGTTCACTGTACACGCCGTGGACCGCAGTGGGGTTGCTGCTCGAGTTTGAATCTGCGGTATCGATGATATCGTATGAATAGCGCGCGCTGTCGGCGGTGGCGCCGTTGCCGTTCGGTTCGGCCATCACATAAGCCGCCAGATCGAAGCTAAAACGATCGGCAGCACGCGTATACTTGATCCCGATGTCCATATCATCGGAGAGACCGAGATAATAATGCAGGTCGAAGAACCAGCTGTTTGCAGCACCGTAAGGGCCGACCCCGAACGGCACGCGGTTCAGCCCAACCTGCAGCTGGGCATCCGTATCGAAATTATAGCCCAGCCAGGCGGTGTGGAACATATTGTAGCCATTGTACCATCGGTACTCCCCTTTCCCGATCCAATCGCTCTTCTGCCAGTCGACATTGATGCGGAAGGTGTCGAGTTCAAAGTTGCCGCCGTTGCCCCCGCGCTGTGGTGCATCGGTACCATCTTCGGGGTAGTCGCCATTGATATAATTGACGCGCACAGCACCGCCGACATCCAGTCTGCCGACATCCATGCCGGCAAGATCCATGATCGGTTCATGTACCGGGATTGATGCACGAACAGTCGCGTTCCAGCCCAGCAGCATCGGCACGACTAAAAAACTCCGGGAGCGCAGTTTCATGGACCCTCTCTCAAAGCACTGCGATGCCTTCAGCCTGCAGCAGCGCGGCACCGTATTCGATCGAAATCGCGTAGGAACTACCGATTGCGGTGGCGTCCTCAATCGGATGGCGACTAAGTTGACCGGGATGGAAGCACCCTCCGACGATTCCGATAATGCGCCCATCGTTTACATCGACAAGCGGACCGCCGCGCAGGCCCTCGTTGCTGATGGCATCGAAGAGAAAGAACTTCATACCGACCGGGCTGAGGATCTTGGCGGTCACCACGGCCTGGTAGATGCACTGGTTGTAGACCTGGTAGAAACCAAAGGGGAAGCCCAGGCAGGCCACCGTGCTGCCCGGGAGCGTGTCATCCGGCGCACCGATCACATGGTCGGGCATCAGGATCTCGGTATCCCGTTGAAAAGTCAGCAATGCCACGTCGTTCTCGCGGTCTACACGAACCACGGTAGCCGGCAGGGTGGCGACGGTTTCCGATTCCTGCGGACTGAACGCCATGCCGAAGTCGCGCGGCGACACCATCAGATCACCGCTTTCCGGCAGGATGTGGGCGACGGTCAGCAGATAACCATCGGGGTGAACCAAAAAGGCGGTTCCGATAAAGGCCACGGCATCGCCCTCCCTGCGCAAAAGCATAACGCAACCCCCACTGTAACGGGTATAGGCTGTATCACTCATAAACAAATCCCCTCTTCTTTTTATCACCAAAGGCGCCGGGTTCCATAACTCTTGCGATCTTCCACCGGGCGCTTGATCTTGAGTTCAGGAACCTTGCCGATCGGTTTCAGCGCGGCACCCTTCGGGGAGAGATACTCCTCAAAGCCCTTATGGAGCGCGATGCACATTCCGATCAGGATGATGGCAAAGGGCAGTCCCGTCACAATTGTCGCCGTCTGCAGGGCGATCAGTCCGCCGCCAAGCAGAAGCGCGGCCGCAACCACGCCTTCCATGATGGCCCAGAACAGCCGCGAGAGCACCGGTGGATCCGGATTGCCGCCCGAGGTTATAATGTCGATCACCATCGAGCCGGAGTCCGAGGAGGTGACAAAGAAGGTGATGATCACAACGATTCCAATGGCGGACGTAATGGTGGACAGCGGAAAGTTGGAGAAGAGTTCGAAAAGCGAGACCGGGATGTTATCATGCACCGCCTTGACGATGCCTCCTTCCCCGAACATTTCGACGTAGAGCGCCGTGTTGCCGAAAATCGTCATCCAGATAAACGTAACCAGCGAGGGGACTAAAAGCACGCCGGCGATGCATTGGCGCACGGTCCTTCCGTACGAAACACGCGCAATGAACATTCCCACGAATGGCGACCAGGCGATCCACCAGGCCCAGTAGAAGATGGTCCATCCATGCTGCCACTCGGTCTGTTCAAACGTTTCACGCCAGGTGGCCAGTTCGGGAAGATGCTGAAGGTAGTAGCCGATATTTTCAAGCAGCCCGTCCAGAATGAACAGCGTCGGCCCTACGACCAGAATGAAGAGCGCCAACAGCGTGGCGATGGAAATGTTCAGTTCGGAGAGGCGGCGAATCCCCTTATCGAGCCCCTTGACGACTGACCAGGTGGCGACGGCCGTAATTCCGGCAATCAGCCCCAGTTGAATATATGGACTCTGACCGATGCCCAGCAGGTGATCGAGCCCGGCATTGACCTGCTTAACACCCAGCCCCAGCGATGTGGCCACGCCGAACAACGTGGCGACCGTGGCCATAATGTCGATGATGTTGCCGATCCAGCCGTGGATCCGTTCACCGAAGAGAGGATAAAACGCGGTGCGTATTGATAGCGGCAATCCTTTGTTGAATGAAAAAAATCCCAGCGACACCGCAACCAGGGCATAGATGGCCCACGGATGCAATCCCCAGTGCAGGAAGGTGATATCCATGGCCTTGCGTGCCGTTTCCGTGGCACTTGTCGATTCCAGCGGGTTGGCGGCATAATGGAGAATCGGTTCGGCAACCCCATAGAAGAGCAGCCCGATTCCCATGCCGGCGGAAAAAAGCATGGCAAACCATCCCGCCGTGGAAAATTCCGGCTCCGCATCCGGCCCTCCCAGCCGTATCGTACCGGAACGCCCAACCATCACCACGAGCATGAAGATGAGGACAATGTTGACCACCCAGATAAAAAACCAGCCGGCATACTTCGACATGGTGGTCTGCAGGAATGAAAACACATCACCGAGGGTGTGTTGGAAAGTGATCGTGGCGACCACGAAGAGGATGATCAGGAAAGCGGAGGTAAAAAACACCCAGGGATGGACATCGAGGTGGTGCCACTCATTGACGGAAGCGTTTGGTGGGGGCACTTCGCTGGTTTCCGACTCTTTTTTCATAGGCTCTCCTCTCGGTCGGCGCTAAAGCGAAGCTAGCAAAGCATCGTGGATGGACAAGGGAAAACCGAATATCATCCTAAAATTAAGAAGCCCCTCTCACAAAATCTGGAGAGGGGCTTGCAGGGCATACGGCCCAGGAACCGCGCTACGCTGCTCGCTATTCCATTGAGACCGGGATGCGTTTACGTTCGATTTTGGCTTCCTCCGTCTTCGGCAACGTGAGGGTGAGCACCCCTCGCCTAAAGCTGGCCTGGGCCTTTTCGCGATCGACCCGGGCAGGCAGCGGAATAGTCCGGTGGTAGCCGCCATAGCGCATTTCGGAAACATGGTAGCTCCGCTTCTCGGTCTCCTTTTCCTCTCTGCGCTCTCCGCGGATGACCAGCATGTTTTCTTCCACTTCCACCGTGATATCTTTTTCGTCCATCCCGGGAAGCTCGGCTTTCACGCGGATTGCTTCGTCGGTCTCCGACAGCTCAAACCCTGCGCTTCCGGCCATTCGGCGGCCAAGGCCGCCGAACCCGCGATAGTAGCCATCGAACAGTTCATTGATTTCCCGGTGGAGCACTTCGAAGGGATCCTCGGTCCGCCACCGTTCCGGCAACGCACTGCGCTTTTTCCAGGGAACCAGTTTGTCTTTCATCAGTAGTGCACCTCCTTTTGAATCATTAATCTCCCGTGCTGATTTCAATCCTGCGCGGTTTGGCCTGCTCGGCCTTGGGCAGCTCGATGTCGAGCACACCGTTGTGCAGCCGGGCGCGGATCCTATCGCGGTCGATCAACTGTGGAATGCTGAATTTGCGGCGGAATACACCGGTGTCGTACTCTCCGATGAGCAGGTCGTACCCTTCAGGCTTTTCACCACTTTGCGTGCCCGTGATTTCCAGCTCATAGTTATCGAGATGGATATCGACCGCATCCTGCGTCACACCGGGCATGTCGCATCGCACGAGAATCGCATCATCCTTTTCATAGATGTCCGTAACCGGGACATAGGTCCGTTCATTGCGCACGGGCTCCATCTCTTCGCGGTTTACCTTTTCGAGACTCTTGTCCTGTTTGTCTTTCATCTTAAACCTCCCGTTGTTGCATTGGTTAAACACGAAGGCACGAAGCTCACGAAGTCTGATGTGTCTAGGCCTTGTGTTCCTTTGCGTCCTTGGTGTCTTGGTGTTCAACTCCTCGTTAATTGGTTTTGATTTCAATCCGTTTCGGCTTCGTGGCCTCGTGGCGCGGCAGCGTGATGGTCAGTACGCCGTTGCGGTAGGCCGCCGTAACTTTGTCGTTTTCGACCGCATACGGGAGACGAACGGTACGTACAAACTGGCCGGTTTCGCGTTCGCGGCGATGGCACGTCGCATCTTCCGCCGGCTTTTCGCCCTTGCGTTCTCCCTTGATGGTGAGCTGGTTGTTGACGACATTAATGTCCAGGTCGTCGACTTCCAGTCCGGGAAGCTCCGCGGTCACGATCACGTTTTCCGAATTGCCCCACACATTGAGCGCAGGGAAGCGGGACATCGCTGTTCCGCCTTCGTAGCCGTCGAACAGACGGTTCATTTCCCGCTGCAAAGACCTTAGCTCCGCAAACGGGCTCCATGCTCTGTCAGTAGTCCAATACATGTTCTGCACTCCTTTCGTTATCAGCTCCCGCCCCATGCGGAAGCGTGTAGATCATGTTCACACCTGTCCCCTATACAAAAAACGTGCCAACCGTTTCATCCGAGACATCCCCTTCTATTGCATAGGTTTATAGATTTTATGCCTTTGGTATCGCCGTGAAATATCGACACACCGCGCGTCACAGTTGTGCCGTTTTTATACAAATGCCGGCACGATATAGGTAGGGACGGCTCGACGAGCCGTCCGCCTGCAGTTTGATTCGGGACAGGCGTCGCTTTCGTCCAAAACACTCTGACTTTTTAGCCTGTGTGCATCTGCGCTTTCGTCGACCCGAGGCTAAGCCGAGAGAGGCTGGCATGCAGCGACGGCAACGACCAGCGGGAGAGGCAAAGCGCCCTACCTTTTTACTTGTGTGAATCTGCGCGATCTGTGGTAAACAGATCCCATTCAACGGAGATTTTCTATGGAACGAAATAATCGGATCACAATTGAGTACTGCTCTAAATGCAGGTTTATGATGCGTTCAGCCTGGATCGCGCAGGAACTGCTGCAGACATTCGAAGGCGACGTGGATGAAGCCGTACTGAAGCCCAGCGAAGTCGCCGGCATCTGGCGCATCTACGCAAACGGACAAGCGGTGTGGGACCGCAAAACTGAGCGCGGCCTGCCTGAGCTTAAAGATCTGAAGCGCCGGGTGCGTGACATCATCGCCCCCGACAAGGATCTCGGCCACGCAGAAACCGTCGAACCCGGAAATGAGGGATAACGTGAACTGGCCGCTGATTTCATTGATCGTACTGTGTGTTGCCCTGGCCGGGCACTATCTGTCGCAAAAACTGCTGCTGGCCCGGGGCTGGAAAGCGGAAGATGCAAAGCCCTACGTCAAGCGGTTGATCATCAACGGATGCATGATCATTGTCGTTGCCATCGCCGCATTGGTGGTCGGAGAGCATCCTTACGGTCTGTTCGGTATCCTGCTCTTCATCGAAGCCGCCGTCTGCTTTGCCTTCGCCCGAAAACTCTCCAGAAAGTAGCTTGAGGGGAAACACACTCCGCCCTGCCCCGGGACGACGCGGAGATCACCCTCTCAAATACTTAAGTATTCAGAAACAGCTTTCATGGTTCCGCACAGGTCGTCGTGAATGACGAGTTGGGCTTCGGAATCAAGTGGAGTGGAATCCTGGTTGATGATCACCATTGTCGCATTCGAGGGTCGATAACCGGGAAGGCCGGCAGCGGGGTAGACCACGAGTGAGGTACCGAGCACCAGGAGCAGGTCGCACTCGCTGATTGCCTCCACAGAGGCATTCCAGTCATATTCAGGCAGCATCTCGCCAAAAAAAGTAATGTCCGGTTTATACACACCGCCGCAAGAACATCGGGGTATTTCGCCCTGCTCGATCTGCGGGTATAAGGTTTCGGTTACAACACGCGCACTGCACGTCATGCAGGTACTGTGTATATGGTTGCCGTGTACGGTATAAACCGTCGCAGAACCCGCCCGTTGATGGTAGTCGTCAATATTCTGAGTAACGACGGTGATGTGCTTACCCATTCGCTGCCACTCGGCCAGAGCACGATGGGCCGCATTGGGCTCGGAATCGCGCACCTGCGGATAGAACTTACGGGCAAAGCTGTAGTAAATGGAGGGCGTGCGGATAAAGGCGTCGAGATCAAAAACATTCACGTTCTGCCGGTTGGAATAGATGCCGCCGGCCGAACGGAAATCAGGGATGCCGGAGCCCGTCGAAATCCCCGCGCCGGTCAGCGCCACAATCCGGTCCGCCGATTCCACCCATTCCGCAAGCTGTTCAACCGCCGATTTCACAGCCCGAAGATTAAGCCGATAACATAGAGCAGGACAACCTGGAAAAGATCCGTGTAATCTGCGTGATCTGCAGGTAGCCTGTGTACATGGATTTTAAGTTTAAACCGATTGGAATAATCCGGTCGTGCTACAGGGAAAAGTTCGGGATTCCCCGTCAGCCGGGCCTGGTGCGCAGCGCATCGGCAACACTGGAATTGCTGCCACCGTTTAATACCGGGAAAGCATTGCTCGGCCTCGAGGCATTTTCTCACGTCTGGATTCTGTTTTTCTTTCACCAGTCCGCCCGGGATCAATGGAAAGCGACGGTGCGCCCCCCGCGTCTGGGGGGCAACGAACGGGTCGGTGTTTTTGCTTCTCGCTCCAACTTCAGGCCCAATCCCATAGGATTGTCGGTCGTAGAGCTGCTGGGGATCGAGGGGACCGTGTTGAAGCTTGGCGGCGGCGATTTTTTAGATCGCACTCCGGTACTGGATATCAAACCCTACCTTCCTTATGTCGAGTGTATACCTGATGCGAAGGGGGCATTTGCGGCAACAGCACCGGCCCCGCTCAACGAAGTTGTGTTTACCCCTGAAGTCCAGCAGGCCGTTCGCGAACTGGAAAACGAAGAGCGCCCTGCCCTGCGTATCATTATCAGCGACATGCTGGCCTACAATCCGCGACCGGCTTATCAGGAGGACGATCCGGACCGCGTGTATGGGACGCGGCTGTATGACCTCGAAGTGCGCTGGATCCAGGCGGGCGGCATCGTGACCGTGGTGGAGATCAACACAACGTAGAAGCGACGCTCTCGTCGCTTTCCGGGAATATAGCGGTGCTTTCGTCGAAAGCGCCCTACCCTTGAACTATGCGGTACCACACGCTTTTATTCCTGCTCTTCATCCGCCGGCGCTTTCATAAAGGTTGCCTTCTCCACATCCGCCTGCTTCAGCTGCCTGGACTGAACCGGAAGCCAAAGCGAGGTGGCCGGGATGTAGGTGATAACCATTAACGCGGCCACCATTGAGCCGAAAAACGGCAGCATGGTTTTCGTGACCTTCGCGATCGTGGTCTTTCCAACACCGCAGCCAATGAAGAGGCAGGTACCCACCGGCGGGGTACAGAGGCCGATGCAGAGATTGGCAATCAGGATGATGCCGAAATGAACCGGATGCATGCCCAGCGAACTCACAACCGGCAGAAAAATCGGCGTAAAGATCAGAATGGCGGGGGTCATATCCATGAAGGTTCCGACAAAGAGCAGCAACACGTTGATGGTGAGCAGGATCACTACCGGATTATCGGAAAGTCCCAGAAGCGCTGCACTCACCGACTGCGGGATATTGGCCATCGTCATAATCCAGCTCATGCCCGAACTCGCTCCGATCAGCAGCATCACGATGGCGGTCGTAATGCCCGTCTGAAGCAGTATTTCAGGGATTTCCCTCAGCTTGATTTCACGATAAACCACCACCGAAAGAATGAAGGCATAGACCACGGCGATGGCGGCCGCTTCCGTTGCCGTAAAGATGCCGGCCAGGATGCCGCCGATCACGATAACAATCAGCAGCAGGGTCAGGTAAGCACGGCGGAAGGTGGTGAAACAGGCGCAGCAGATGATCGACCAGAAGATAAACCAGACCGTGCCGCTGCCCACCTGAATGACACCCAGGTTGAAACCGGGATCAATCCCCTTTTTGGCCAGGCTGATCGAAGCAATGATACCGGCGAGAATCGCGGTAGCTGCGATCGGCTTCCATCGCGGCAAATCGAGGGATTCCCCCCGGTATCCGTGGAACACGGAAATGATGCCGGCGACCAGCATGATAAACAGACCGGTGACGATCCCCGGCAGTATCCCCGCCATAAACATCGCAGCAATCGAGACGGAGCCTGCGGCCACAGAATAAACAATCATCACATTGCTCGGCGGAATGAGCAGCCCCGTCGTTGCGGCGGTGGTGGTGACTGAAACGTTGAATTCGCGACCATAGCCCTTGCGGTTCATTTCAGGAATCATAAAACCGCCGACCGAAGAGACCGCGGCAGCTGCCGAGCCGGAGATCGACCCAAACAGCATGCAGGTGAGGGTATTCACATAGCCGAGGCCGCCCGGCAGCGCCCCAACCAATACACCGGCAAAATCGATCAGCCGGCGGGCAAGTCCGCCCCTCCCCATCAGGTGCCCCGAAAGAATAAAGAACGGTATTGCAAGCAAGGCAAAGCTGTTGACGCCGTTCGCCATCTTGCTGGCAATAACGATAGTCGGATCAATGCCCGCGGCCAGTACCGCAAAGAAGGAGGCCAGCGCAATGGATACCGCAATCGGCACATTCATAACCAGCAGCAGGACAAAGACGACAACAAGGATCAGCGCGACAGTACCCATTATTCCACCTCCTCGGCGGAATCCGCTTCATGCAGCTCAGAGGCCGGCGTGACCCAGGTTTCAATCAGATTCTCAATGGTGTAGAGCACCATGAAGATTCCGGCTATGGGAAGGGCAAGATAGATGTAGCCCATTTTCAACGGCAGGGCTGATGTCGTCTGGCCCAGCGCCAGGGTATCGCTTACCACGCGCCAACCGCCGCAAAGAAAAATGGAGACCGCAAAAAAGAGTACAATCAGATGAACGACAACAGCCATCATTTTCCGGGCGGACGGATCAAACTTGCCGACAAAATAATCAACGCCGAGGTGGCCTTTTGTTCCGAATGCCACCGCACCGCCGAGCAACGAAACCCAGATCAGGAGAAACCGCGCGAGCTCCTCGGTCCATTTAGCCTGTTCGCCCATGACGTAGCGGGTGAAGACACCCCACACCACATCCACCACCAGCAAAAAGACGGCAATAATCAGTCCGCTGTTCAGGGCGGCCGTCATCCATTTCTTAAACTTAATCAGCCCGGCCAGCATTATTTCACCTCTGAAATCTGTTTCAGCAGCTTGCGCACGTCCGGATTTTCAACCTCTTCAAGCATGGGCGCTACCTTTTCAGCAAATGCCGCGGTATCGACTTCATAAACGGTTACCCCCTCAGCCCTGGCCTGCTCCAGCGCTTCAACCGTTTTTTCCTGCCACAACTTACGCTCAAACTCAGCCGACTCGTCAGCGGCCTGCTGAATCCAGGCCTGCTGTGCCGCGCTGAGACGCCCCCAGACCTTGGTGCTCATCATCAGAATGTCCGGGATGCGGGTATGTCCATCCAGCGTAAAGTGCTTGCAGACCTCATAGTGCTTGTTCGATGTAAAGCTGGGCGGATTGTTTTCGGCACCATCTACCGTACCCTGCGCCAGCGCCGAATAGAGCTCACCCCAGGCAATCGGCGTTGGAGCTCCGCCCATGGCCTTGACCATGTCGATGGCCGTCTTGCTGTTCATCACGCGGATCTTGAGCCCTTTCAAATCATCAGGCGTGCGGATCGGCTTGTCCTTGGTGTAGAAATTGCGGCTGCCGGCATCATAGTAGCAGAGCCCGTAGAGAAACTTGGATTCCCCTTCGGCCAGCAGCTGTTTTCCGATCGGGCCATTCAGCACGTTCCAGTAGTGGTCCACATCCCGGAAGACATACGGGAGTCCGAATACGGACATGGTCGGAATAAAGTTTTCCATGGCAGCCGCCGAGGTCTTGGTCATCGCCAGGGTTCCATTCTGGAGCATTTCAATGCACTGCGTCTCGGAACCGAGCACCGAACTCGGATAGATGTTGATCGTCATGCTTCCCCCGGATAGTTCTTCCAGGCGGGTTTTCATGAATTCCATGGCCTTATGCACCGGATGGCCGGTATCCAGGCTGTGCCCCAGCTTCAATACCATCTGGCTTTGGCGGCCTTCTCCGCCGCCGGATTGACGGGCGCGCTGACTGAGCGAAAACCCGACGGCGGCCAGCAATGCACCCACCAGCACCCCACCTACAAAAAATGAAGCTGACTTATTCATTCCATTCCCTTCCCCTGTTAAGTTGGTTACGGACGTTCCAGCACGATGCCGACAGCATCGCAATCGTAATCCGTATAGGTCTGGTACTCTCCGCGCATCCAGATCAGCACCTTGTAGCCATCGCCGGAAACAATGATCGGGCGGATATTCCGCACATCCGAATTCTGCGTAACCGGCTTCCACTTGATCGAGTGGATCGTATCGTCCTCATCAATGGACGCCGCATAGATCTCATACTGCCCGCCCGAACGCTTTCCGTTCTTTGGATCGACATCGGATGAGATCACGACCTTGGCCGGATCCTCGGGATCCAGAGCAATCAAACCGGTATAGCTGCTCTCCGCTGGATACAGACACCCCCCGGCATAGGCCACCTGCCGGTCAACCCAGCGCTTGCCGTTCCACGAAGAGATGCGATAGCGATGATCATTGTTGTTCAGATAAAGCGTATATCCCAGATGAGGAAGCCCCTCGGCATCCACAGCCATCGAACAGGTCCAGGCACTCTCGGGCACGCTCTCGCATCCGTCCGGCTTTTCAGTGGTTCCGCTGCCCTCGAAGATGCACTCGGCTTCAGACGGTTTAAGCGGCCCGTCGGCGAGATCCTTGATCTTTTTTCCATTGGCCTGGTAGAAGGCACCCTCTTTAAAAACGGCATAGTAGAGATTGTTTCCAAACTGCCGCGGGTGTGCATCGGTAAAAGAGACACCAACGGTATCGGCATCCACCTGCAGATAGCGCGCATAGGGGCGCTGCCAGCCCAACTCATCCGTAATAAAATGTGTGCGGTTTCCCCACGTTTCCCCCTGGTCTGAAGAGGTTATAAAGGACGGGTTGATATTCATTCCATCCCGGAAAAAGTTGTAGAGTCGTCCCTCGCCCTGCAGATAGTACAGATTCATGTAGGTAACGCCCCAGCCGCCCTCATACTCGTGGACAAACTCCTGTTCCCCGCCCCACTCCAGATAGTTGTCGGGACGGGAAAGGCGATAGTAGTGGCTGCGGTCATTGGCGTGCTTTGCATAGACCGCCACTATGCGCCCGTCCGGGCGGGCGTACAGGGCCGGCGCATCGTGGTCATCGGCCTGAAAACCGGCATGCAGAACAACCGTGCCCAGATCCTTGTCCGCCGCCAGATCGTAGATGCTGACCTTCACATCGCCGTTTTGCCCATCGATACCGCCGATGACGAGCTTTCCATCGGCAATGATTGCCCGCGGATCCTGGTACCAGCACCAGCCGCCATCCTTCATGAATGTGATGATACGGTCTTCGCGGCTTTGAGGTTCAGCCGGAGAACACCCCGCAACCAGCACCGCCACTGTCAGGAATACTGTTGATATCGACCTCAAGCGATAACCCCCTCAAACGATAGATATAAGGGAAATACTATGCTCGTCAGATTGTAAAAAATCAATGCATATCCAGTCATTGTTGCATCGTGTACCATAAGAAAACGGCATCGTTAATTCCGATGCCGTTTTCAGCGCACTCCGGGAAACCGACTAAACGTCGTTTTCACCCTTCACGTAGCCGAAGTTGGCCAGGATGCCGCCATCCACATAGAGAATGTGGCCGTTGACAAAGTTCGCGGCCTTGGAGGACAGGAAGAGTGCGGCATTGCCGATATCCTCCGGCTCCCCCCATCGTCCTGCCGGTGTGCGCATCATCACCAGGTCATTGAACGGATGGCCGCCTTCGCGAATCGGTGCGGTCTGCGCCGTGGCGATGTAGCCGGGTCCGATGCCGTTGACCTGAATATTGTGCTTCGCCCACTCGCAGCACATATTGGCCGTAAGCAGTTTGAGTCCACCCTTGGCGGAAGCGTAGGCGGAGACCGAGTTGCGGCCGTATACGCTCATCATCGAGCACATGTTAATGATCTTTCCCTCTCCCTTTTCAATCATGCCGGGCGCCACGCGCTTGCCGACGATAAAGGGCGCAATCAGATCAACATCGATCACCATCTTGTAGTCATCAACCGGCATGTCGAGAATCGGCACACGCTTGATGATACCGGCATTGTTGACGAGGATGTCGATCGTTCCGACATCCTTCTCAATCTGCGCAATGCCCTTATCCACATCCGCTTCATCGGTGACGTTAAACTTGACCGTATAGGCATCGATCCCGTTTTCGGCATATTCCGCCTTGGCGGATTCGAGCTTAGCCTCATCGATATCGTTCACGCAGATTTTTGCACCGGCCTGGCCGAGCGTCGTACCGACCGCCATTCCGATACCGTGCGTGCCGCCGGTTACGAGCACGATCTTTCCCTTCAGATCAAACAATTCGTTTATCATGATATCCCCCTTTACTTAATGTCTTTCATCGCAATGTGATCCATGTCGTCGAAACGCTGGTTTTCGCCGCCCATGGCCCAGCAGAACGTATATTTGCTGGTACCGCACCCGGAGTGGATCGACCACATCGGTGACAGCAGCGACTGCTCGTTGGAGACGGCAATATGGCGGGTTTCGTCAGCCGGTCCCATGAAATGGAACACCCTGGAATTTTCGTCGACGTTGAAATACATATAGATTTCGGTGCGGCGCTCGTGGGTGTGGCACGGCATGGTGTTCCAGACGCTGCCCGGCTCCAGCACCGTGAAGCCCATCACCAGCTGACAGCTTTTGATCCCGTTGGAATGGATGTACTGATAGATGGTGCGCTTGTTGCACTCCTCGTCGGATCCAAGATTGATCGCATTGGCATCGGCCTTCTTGGCCTGCGTGGTCGGATATTCCGTGTGGGCCGGATAACTGACGATGTGAAACCGCGCCGGAGCAGAAGCGTCTGCACTGGAGAAGGAAACCTCCTTGCTGCCGCGCCCAATGTAGAGACCGTCGCAGTTGTCCATATTGTAGTCGGTACCGTCAATGGTCACCGTGCCGGCCGCCCCGATATTGAGGACCCCGATTTCACGGCGTTCGCAGAAATAGTCCGCCGCCAGCTCCTTGCCGGCCTCCAGCTTCAGCGCGCCGGACGTGGGAACCGCAGCTCCCACCACGGCACGCTCCACTTCTACGTACAGCAGATTAAGCTTCCCCTCCTCGAACAGGTCTACCAGGAAGTTGTCACGCAGTTCCTGCGTGGTCATCCGTTTATATTCATTTTTCCCTACCGTGTATCTTACATCCATATTGACTCCTTCTATTTCGTTTTTTACATCTTCTTCGAAAAGTCGGTCAGGTAATTCTTCCACTCCCCGATCGCCTCGATTTCGCCGGCGCGCTCCCAGCCGTAACCGGCCCACCAGCTCACCTGACCCGCATCATCCGTCCGGGTGATAAACAGCGCGTGGCCGGCATCCGGCGATTCGGACTGAATCAGCTCATAGCCTTCTATAACCCCGGGACTCATTACTACGCCGGTTCCAAGACCCGATCCGTCGATCTCTTCCCATGCGGCCAGCCAGCCGGCTTTCAGGTTTTTGTAGGCCCTGGCCTTGCCTTCGTGCGTCGTCAGCCCAATTGCAACCGGAAGGTGGATCGCCGGCTCCCCGTCTTTCCAGAAGGTTGAAACCGATTGAAACAACCTTTCCCCCAGCCTAATGGTGATGCGCTTGGTCTGTTTATACTGGTGCCCGGCGTGTTCCCAGGCATAGTCCAGCTCAAAGATGGATTCGGTCGGCTCGCACTTGATGACCCGGTGCCCGGTAAAGGTTTCCGTTGTAACCAGCCTGCCATCGATCCACAGCCCGATGCCGCCGCAGCCAAGTGAAGCGCCCACGTGATAGGGATCATACCCTTCGCCGGAATCCTCGTGGTAGGTACCGCCTTCAACATGCTTCTTGTACCATTTAGTGATAACAGGATATTCAACACGCTTAAGCCAGCAGTCGACCCCGCCGTTTTCGGTACCGTCACGCAGCGCCGGCCCGTAGGCACGAAAAGCAATCTTGTCGTTTTCCCAGGCGAAGTCGTCCGACCGCTCGGGTACGAAACGACAGAAGGTGCGGGGTGCAGCCTCTTGAGCCAAGGCACTCACCTGGGCAAAAAGCCCGAACGCCGCCAGCGCGGCAATCTGATGAATCATGTGCTTTTTCATAGTCCTCCAATCTAATCAGTTGCGGCGGGGTCGCAATTTGGATGTTCATTTATTTTTACTTTTGTTCAAATATGAACATCATGCTTCCATGAACAAATACCATATTCCCAATCTGGACAAGGCATGCCAGGTAATTGATCTGGTGTCCCGGACCCCGAACGGATGCCCCCTCAAAGAGATTTCGGCTGTGCTCGATATTCCACGCACCACCGCATTGCGCATTGTTGAAACGCTGCTGGGCCGGAACTTTCTGGCCCGAAATGAAGATGGAGCATTTACACCGGGAACCGCATTAGTGCATCTCGGCGTGATGGCTCTCGACAGCCTGGACATCCGCAGTTTCGCCCGGCCGGTATTGAAACAGCTTTCGGCGGAAACCGGCGAGTCATCGCACATCGCCATGCTTAACGGCGATAAGTCGTTGCTGGTGGAGGTCTGCGACAGTCCCCATCCCGTTCGAATCGCCTCGCGTCCCGGAACGCTGGTGGACCTTCACTGCTCCTCCACCGGCAAGGTCTTCCTCGCATTCAGCATTTCCGAGCCCGCCCAATTCTGCAGAAGCATTGATTTGCCGGCACACACGAAAAACACCAGCACCACCATTGAAGCGGTACTGGCAGATATCGAACAGACCCGCAAACAGGGTTTCGCTATTGACGAGGAGGAATATGTCCTCGGCGCCCGCTGTATCGCCGCGCCGATCCAGAACGCATTCGGCAAGACCATCGCCGCGATCGGAATTACGGCATCGACCAGCACCTTCACCAAGGCCCGGATTCCCAATATGAGCACCCGCCTGCGCAAAGCCGCTACCGAAATATCGAACAGCATGGGCTTCGCGCATTGAGCCGGATAAAAAAAAACAGCCGCTCAACTGAACGGCTGAATACATCATCACAAGCTGCAAAACTATTCCGCTTTGCTGATCAATCCCTTGATATGCTTCACATACGCCTCGGCACCGCCATCCTGATATCCGGTTTTGGCTATGGTTTTACCATCAGGGCTCAGAATGAAAACCGTTGGGAATCCGCGCACACCGAAGTCTTTGGCCAGCTGGTCATTCTGCTTCTGAGTTTCCTTGCTGAGCTTCGACTTATCTTGCGGAAAATCAGCCAGCATCAGCACCAGGTTCTCATCAGCATATGTTTTGAAAGCCTCTTTGGAGAAGACCTCCTTGTCCAGTTTGATGCACCACCCGCACCAGTCAGACCCGCTGAAATCAATCAGGATATGTTTGTTTTCGGCCTTGGCCTTTTCCTTGGCCTTATCAAAGTCAGTCATCCATCCCTCCGAAGCGAATGCACTGAACCCCACCGCAAGTACGGCCAATATTATCAACTTTTTCTTCATACCAGTCTCCTGTCCGTTCGAGATTAAAACGCATGTATCTTGTAGCTTACGACAAATGCGCGTCAGTTCCGTTCATCCATAACACCTCATTTATTGAATACACCCAATACATCAAGATCGCAAGCATCCTGATGGCTTGTATCCATTTTATGTATATGCCATAGATAAGAATCAAAAACAAAGATGAACAATGAATAAACCTTCCACATTGACCTGCCGACATGTCGGCATTTGCATGCTTATCGGTATCTGCGTAACGTCCATCTCCATGGCACAAACCCGTACGCCAAAGATCTGGGAGCTCTTCATGCCACCGCCGCCGCAGGCCAATCCCGAAACCATGGAGGGCCTGATCACCCACATCCGGCACGGCAACGAATCGGGGGCCAGCCTGCAGCAACGATTCGGTGACCGCATCACCGAGTCCGCTGAGGCCCTCTACCGGCTGGGCGATCGTTTCGCCCGCGAAGGCAACGCGCAGCCAGCCATCAAAGCCTACGAACACTCCATTGCCAAGGAACCCGGAAAAGACAATTTGACGGCGCTGGCCAACCTGCATCTCTCGCAGGGCGACGAGGCCGGCTGGCTCAAAACCATGAAAAGACGCCTCGACCTGCCCTTTGACCGGAGGAACGATGCCGACACCAACCACGACATTGCCGCTTATTTCATCGATCAGGGCGAATGGGAAAAGGCGCTCCCCTATGCCGAAGCCGCCGCCATGCGCGGATACTGGTGGGATTACCGACAGGCCGCCTGGCTCAATGCGGCTCTCGGCAACACCCAGCGAGGACAGAAGTGGCTGGAACAGGAACAGGCAAGATGGGGTACGTCAGTCCTGCAAACCTATATTCTCGCGTTCGATTCCGAACCTTCGGATTGGACCCTTGACCTGCTTGACAACTTCTATTCGAGGTTTTCACAGGGTAGTGTTATTGAGCGAGCCCGTTGTTCGAGCATCGCCTTGCTGCGAGAGGATTATGATGCAGCCGCGGGATTGATGGAACAGGGGCTCCAGCAAAGAAACGATCCATGGTATGGCCTGCATGCCGCCCTGATCTGCGAAGAACAGGGATGGATGGAACGCCGAGATAAGATTCTTCAGACGGTTGCCGAACGCTGGCCCAGATTCTCCCATCCCAATCGAAACCGCACAAATGCCAGAGCCTTTGTCGACCTGTATATTCAAGCCAATCAGCAGAAACGGCTTTCAGATGAACTCAAGATGGCATTACAACACCTATTTGACACCTGCGGACGGGGTGAATCAGCCTTCAATGGAGCATACGTTGGCGAACTGTGCCGCCTGAAAGGAGCGCCGGAGATGGCCAAAGCCATGCATTCGGAAATCATCGACGTTACCCCCCTGAACAACATCAGCGATTATGTCGCCTTCCGCGGTCTTCGGCTGCTCGGCGAAGATCCCGTCAATATCTTGCAGGAGCAACGCAAAAAACAAGCCCAACATAAAGGGATCACACCATGACCTTCAGATCGCTTCATAATGTAATTGTTCTGGCTGCATTGATGACGCTCCATCAACGGGCTATCGCCGGCAAATGGGACTGGGGCGAGCTGACTCCGGATAAAAATGCCTTTTGTGAACAATACATGCCCCACGCCCTGGCGCTGCGCGAGACGCAGGGCCCTGAAGCCGCACTGGCTGAGATTGAGCGGATCTACCAGTTGGCCGAACAGCGGTTCGACGACACCTATTTCTTCCATCGCGTCGTTTGGTACGAAGCCCAGATCAAGGGCGGTCATGACGATGAGAAATGGGGAACCACGGTATACGAATATCTCTGGGACCGTGATATGCGCACGCATCCCGAGTACACGGTTCGGCTGCCCGGGAACCAGTACCTGCTGCTGGGCAACATAGGTTCCTGCTACCAGCAGCTTGGCAAAGCGGCAGAGGCCCGGAAAATCCGCATGCAGGAAGAGTCCTATCTCATTATGCAAAAGGGCTTGGATACCAGCGGCCAATCCTACCCGGACATGGGGCCAATCTTCACCTTCCTGCCGCAAGCCCGCAAACGGGCCTTCCCCATCTATGAACACGAGTTGCCCATGCGCTACCAGGAGCCGACGATCTATACCAAGGAGGATTTCATCTACTATTCATACCTCTATGCCATCTGCAGGGTTGCAGGCTGCGCACGGGACTCCGGCGACTGGATCAAGGCGGCTGAACTGAGCACTTGGGGCATCCGGTATGCCGATGAATACATGAAGGGAAACAATCACATGAAGGGCGAAATCGGAAGAGCACTGGCCTACGATTCACATAAACTCCTGTCTGATCTGGCCCTATTCCACGGGTATCACGAAGAAGCCGCAGACTTCCTGCGCATATTCATTGATAAGGCCGAGGGCTATTATGATATCGGCGAGTGGGACATCCTGCTGGCCAAGCTAAAGCTGGCCGTGATCCGAATTGATACCGAAGGAGCGACCGAGGACGATCTGGCCATGGCCAACGAAGCGGAAAAGCAGATTATCGGAAATAAATGGAATGATCGTGTGTCCATGTGGGGCGCCTCTCTCGACAAGGCCCTGATCTATCATGCTCTTGATCATAAAAAGGAAGCCTGGGAAATCGTCGATGCGCTCATGGCTGAGGCGGCCGAGGACGTCAATCCGCACCACTGGATACTCACGCTGGACACAGCCATCGATCTGGCCCTGGAGGATGGCGCGGCGCGCCCCGAGTTGGAGGAGTGGCTCGTGGTGGCGCTGGAAAACGCGCGTCGGGCCGGCAATAAATACAAGGAACTCCCGCTCTACGAAAAATATGCCAAATTCCTCATGATCAAGGGCCGCTACGAAGAAGCCGTCCGCATCCAGCAGGAAGCCGTCCGGCTCGCCCGGGCCATGAGCCTCCCTAAACGCCTGCTGGACAACCTCGATGTGCTCGAAGATATGCGACAACGCATTGCGAATGAAACACAGGTCGCCTCCTCCGAACCGCAGCCGGAAACAGACCCATGCAGCTTCGCAACAGAAGATCGCCAGCCGGTGGATGCCGGGAACTCGGCAACAGGCGGCCTTTCGGCATCGGTTCCTCCGGTCGATATTCAGCCGCGCATCAGCGTTTCGGCAGCCCTGCCGGGACAGGCCGCTTACGGTCGCTTCTACATCCACAATCCCGCTACAGTTACCCAGCAGGGAACCCTCCAACTCTCTGGATCCCTTGGCGAGCCCGACTGGATGAACGGGCAATGGCTGACGGTCAGCGCCAGCCCAACCTTTGAAACCATCCAGCTATCGCGCCCGCTCGAACTCGAAGCGGGAGTTTCCTGCATCATCGATATTATCGGGATGCCGCATACAAACGGGACTGTAACCGTGGACTGCCAATGGATCGCGGATGACCGGTCTATCTCGGGATCGTGGACCTACCAAACTTCGTATACCGGAAAGCGCACCGCCGTCATCGATGCCCATGAATATCGGGACAACCCGTTCTACCTTGTCCCGATCCATCATATGGTTCAGCGGATCGATGCCGACGCGGAGGAAACCATCGATTTTACGATCGAAGCCTCCTCCCCCATGCGGATCGAATCCTACGACGCCCTGACAGGCGAGTTGCTGGCGGTCGATGCCAACGGCGATGGCGACTTTCTGGACCAGGGCGACCAAATCATGGTCGACGACAACCGCAACAGCTGGCCCGATCTTGTATTCGAAGCGGAGCAGCGCCTCGCCTCGCTGGTCATGTATGTCCAACCGGCCGAATCCACGGCCGGCGATATCGAACTATCGGTCAGCATCCGTACCGATGCAGAATGGCAAATGGATGCCGTCGATTTCATCAAGGCGTCGAACCGATAGAGAATGCATATAGTCTTGGACCTCGGCTGCACGCAATGAGTAGGCTCAACAAAAAAGCCGCCCACAAGGACGGCTTTTCCGGCTCCATCACAGGATGGATCAGTTGACGTCAATGGCGTTGAGGTCGGCAAAGGCCTGCTTGACGCGTTCGACCATGCTTTCCTGACCACTGCGCAGCCATACGCGCGGATCATAGTATTTTTTGTTGGGCTTATCTTCGCCTTCGGGGTTGCCGAGCTGGCCCTGCAGGTAGGCTTCATTTTTCTTGTAGAAGTTGAGAACCCCTTCCCAGGTCGCCCACTGCGTGTCGGTGTCGATGTTCATCTTGATGACACCGTAGCCGATCGACTCTTCGATTTCCGCCGGAGAGGAACCTGAACCGCCGTGGAATACAAAGTTAAGCGGCTGATCGCCGAGACCGAACTTTTCGGCCACATACTTCTGCGAATCACGCAGGATGGTCGGAGTCAGCTTTACGTTGCCCGGCTTGTACACCCCGTGCACGTTGCCGAAGGAGGCCGCGATCGTGAAGTTCGGGCTGATGGCAATCATCTTTTCGTAGGCATAGGCTACGTCCTGGGGCTGGGTGTAAAGTTTGGATTCATCCATGTCGGTGTTATCCACACCGTCTTCTTCGCCGCCGGTGCAGCCGAGCTCGATTTCCAGCGTCATGCCGATCTTGCTCATGCGCTCGAGGTATTTGCAGGAGATCTCTACGTTTTCTTCGAGCGTTTCCTCGGACAGGTCGATCATGTGGGAACTGAACAGCGGGCGACCCTTTTCCTCATACCATTTTTCGCCTTCGTCGAGCAGCGCGTCAATCCACGGCAGCAGCTTCTTGGCCGCGTGGTCGGTATGGAGGATAACCGGCACACCGTAGGCTTCGGCCATCAGATGTACGTGCTGGGCACCGGAAACGGTTCCGATCACGGCAGCATCGTCGGCTTTGCAGCCTTTGCCGGCGACAAACTTCGCGCCGCCATTGGAAAACTGAATGATGACCGGGGAGTTGACTGCGGCTGCAGCTTCAAGAACACCGTT
Organism: Pontiella sp.; assembly: GCA_050298955.1. Classification (GTDB taxonomy): domain Bacteria; phylum Verrucomicrobiota; class Kiritimatiellia; order Kiritimatiellales; family Pontiellaceae; genus Pontiella. Next base: position 92,013 of record JBNKVA010000028.1, on the reverse strand, counting down.
TATGGAATCGGTTCCGACCACATTGACGGCGGGCAGCGCAAACTTGTTTTCCTTTGCGATCTGGAAAACCTTGGTGACATCTTCACCATAGAGAACACCGGGTTTCACGGCATCGAGGACCTTTGCTGACATGATATTTCCCTTCTTTTGGATGGATTGGAGTACTGTTTCAAAGCCAATGGTTTTGGCAAAATTCGCGGGAACTATAGCAGGAATCGTTAGGCGGTCAATCCTGCGGGGGAGATTATATGGACGGGCGCGGAGCAGGGACCGTCCCCGGGAAATCTCTGTCAAGGCCTGCGCCCCCTTCAGCGGGACAGTGCGCGCTCAACAGGCTAGCGGGGCGGAAAATCAAAATGGGTTTCGAAGAGCTCGACGAGCTTTTTTGCCATGTTCTCTTCGTCAGGCCCTGAAACCTGAATCGCCACCGGCGTGCCTTTTTCAAGCCCCAGCATAATCAATTCAAGTGCGGAAGTCAGGGTACAGGAGCCGGAATCGGCCGTCACCACAATCTCGCCATCATAGGCACAGCCCTCCTTGACCAGGATGGCAGAAGGCCGGCAATGAATGCCGGCCTCGTTTTGGATAACGGCCTTGGTTTCAATCATTATTCGGCTTCGGCCTTGGTGATGACGTCTTCGTATACCACCTTATCATTTACAGCATATATGTGGGCTTCGGAAAGCACACCGTATGCTTCGCGGCTCTCATTACACTGGGCAAGAGCTACCTGATAAGCTTCCTTTTTAGTCGCCTTCCCCGAATCGCTGCCGACCGCAAAGTCGCCGCTGGGGTCAATTGCAACCACGAAAACCTTGTTGTTCGGCTGCTTCTGGAAATCCAGATACATGGCCTGGGCATGCGGGGGGAGCTTGGGAACATACGGACCGTCACTGGCACATCCGGCAACGAGAGCCACCAGCATTCCTGCACACACAATCTTAGTTAACACCTTCATATTACCTCCATTTATCGATGGTACGCCAAGTATTGAAGGAAAGTCGTGATCTAGTCAATCTAGCAAAGCAATGAAATCGCAATTTCTGAAAAACGCTTATCAACCCAGGCACTTGCCTGGGTATGTCCCGAAACCTCAACCACTACATCCTTCACGATCTCGAAATGCATTCCGGCGACCTCTAACGTAAAGCGCGGTGTTGCCCCAAACACCCAGTCATCCGAATGCTGACGAGCCATTAAGGTATCAAGCAGGTCCTGTTCCAGATTGGACTCAATCCAGTATGCCTCATCACCATCACCTGCATAATGAGACAGGAAACTCTTCTGCAATGCTTCGACCAGTTCACCCTTGCCTATTCCGAGGTTCATCACCTGCGCCGGAACGGAAGCAATCGCATGGGTTTCAATCCTCCCGGACATGGACCCAAGGTATCGATCGAGCCGTTCCAGATCGGTCTGCAGCAAGAGTGTTCCATGATGCATCGCCCGCCCCTTACGGAAGCAGAAAGCATTGCCTGAAAACTTAAGCCCATCCACACTCAGATTGCTTTTACCGGTTCTCCGGGCATGGACCCCGAACGACTCCAGTGCCGCTATCACCATATCGTATGCCTGTTGCTCCTGATAGTCAGTCCGGTCGACGATTATGCAATAGTTGAGATTGCCTGCATCGTGGTAGACCGTGCCGCCGCCGGATATGCGTCGCGCCAGCGGTACCCCTTCGGCCTGCATCAGGTCCACCCGGCACTCGCGCCAAGGGTTCTGGTTTTTGCCCATAACCACCGCGCAGTCGCTCTGCCACAGAAACAATACCGGCCCATGATCAACCGCATGCTCCATCAGGTATTCCTCAATGGCGAGGTTGCGGTAGACATCCAAACTCTGTGACTTAACGATCAACATCCTAATTCAAGTTAATTGCACCACAGAGGTCACAGAGGAGCCCGGAGGCTGCGGATTCGATTATCCTGCAAACCTCTGTGATCTCTGTGGTGAAAATCCTGTTCTATGTTTCGTATGTTTTGTGTAGTTTGTAACTAACAATCTCAGAAAGCCGAGCTTTAGCATGTCAAAGATCACGGAGCAATTCATCCAGAAAATACCGAAGACCGACCTGCACCTGCACCTGGACGGATCACTGCGGCTTTCCTCCCTCATCGAGATGGCCCGATCAGCCGGCGTCGACCTCCCCTCGTACGAAGATACCGGCCTCAACGAACTGGTCTTTAAGAAGCGCTATGCGAATCTTGGCGAATATCTCTCAGGCTTCGCCTACACGGTCGCGGTGCTGCAGAATCACGAACACCTCGAACGCGCGGCGTTCGAACTGGCTGAAGATTCGCACCATGAAGGGGTGCGTTACATCGAGGTCCGCTTCGCCCCGCAGCTGCACGTAACGCACGCCACCGAGATCGCCGGCATCGTCAGGGCTGTAAACCGCGGACTGAAACGGGCAAAGCAGCGTCTCAATGCATCGTTTACGGAACAGGAGCTTCCGTTTGAATACGGCATCATTCTCTGCGCTATGCGCCGCTTCAACCGTCAGATGTCGCCCTATTATGATCGACTGATCAACCGCGCCCGCGACAGTCACATTCGCTACACCTACGCCCGCGCGTCACTCAACCTGGTCAAGGAGGCCGTCAAACTTAGAGACGAAGGATTACCGATTATCGGCTTTGATCTCGCCGGCGAGGAAGCCGGCTATCCCGCCATCCACCACAAGGCCGCCTTCCAGCATGCCCACAGCAATTTTCTGCGGAAAACCGTCCACGCCGGCGAAGCCTACGGTCCGGAATCCATCTCTCAGGCCATCACTGAATGTTATGCCAACCGCATTGGCCACGGCACCTTTCTCTTCTCCGAGGAAGCCATCAAACTGAAATCGATCAAGGACAGAAAGCGGTACATCGAGCTGCTCAGTGAATATATCGCCAACCAGCGTATCACCATTGAGGTCTGCCCCACCTCCAACCTGCAGACCATCCCCGAACTGGACACCCTCAAAAATCACCCTATCCAGCAGATGATCGACCACAGCCTTTCCGTCAGCATCAGCACCGACAACCGGTTGGTGTCCCACACCACCGTCTGCAAGGAACTCCAGCTCTGCACCGACCACCTGACCCTCACCGACAGCCAGTTCCGCGACCTCGTTCTCGCCGGCTTCAAGCGCTCCTTCTTCCCCGGCCCCTATGCCGAAAAACGCGCCTACGTCCGCCGCGCCATCAACCTCTACGACACCCTGGCCAAACGGCATCTGGATATGTAATTCATGGCTGAGCGCGCCGAATCACAACAGACCGCTCCGCACTCGGTCCCCAAAAACAAGCTGCGTTTATCCGAGGCATCTGCGGGCCGCCAACCGATTTCGATCTTTTTGTATCTATTTTCTGTTGGAGGGAATTTGGCGAACTGCTAGTTTCGCGCCTTCGACCAACTTTCAACCCGAGGAATATACATAAATGAGAGCATATAATTTTTCCGCCGGCCCGGCAATTCTGCCGGAAGAGGTACTGAAACAGGCACAGGCCGAACTGCTGGACTTCCAGGGCACGGGCATGTCCATCATGGAAATGAGCCACCGCGGAAAGGACTATTCCGCCGTTCATCAGGCCACCAAGGACAACATTGCCCAGCTCCTGAACCTGCCGGACAACTACAGCGTGCTCTTCATGACCGGCGGCGCATCCACGCAGTTTTCGCTGATCCCGATGAACCTGCTGGGCGAAGGACAAACGGCCGACTACATCACCTCCGGCTCCTGGAGCAGCAAAGCCATCAAGGCCGCAAAGAAGATCGGCACTGTAAACGAAATCGCGAACACGGCGAAGGAGATCCCGACCTGCATGCCGGAGAACGATGCGCTGCAGTTCACCGATGACGCAGCCTATGTACACATCTGCTCAAACGAAACCATCGCCGGCACCCAGGTGAAAGCGTTCCCGCAAACGGATGCCCCGCTGATTGCGGACATGTCGTCTGACATTCTCTCCCGCCCCCTCGACATCACCCAGTTCGGTATGATCTACGCCGGTGCTCAGAAAAACCTCGGTCCGGCCGGCGTCACACTGGTGATCATCCGTGACGACCTTGCGGAAAAATCACCGGAAGCACTGCCGGAGCTCTTCCAGTACAAACATATCCGCGATAACGATTCGTTGTCCAACACGGCGCCGACCTTCCCGATCTACATGCTCAGCCTCGTCACCCAGTGGCTGCTCGATCAGGGCGGCCTCGAAGGCATCCAGAAGAAGAACGACGAAAAGGCGGCCCGGCTTTATGCAGCCATTGACAACTCCGATTTTTACAAGGGCACTGCTCTCGAAAAGTTCCGTTCCCCGATGAATGTCACCTTCCGCCTGCCGTCCGAAGAGTTGGAAGCCCGGTTTGTTGCTGAAGCGGCCAAGCAGGGTATGACGAGCCTCAAGGGCCACCGCTCCGTAGGCGGTATCCGCGCCTCGATCTACAACGCCTTCCCTGCGGCAGGCGTCGATGCGCTGATTGCGTTCATGAAGGACTTCGAAACGAAGAACGGATAATTGCGCCAGCAGATCACACAGATTGACGCAGATACCTGTTTTCGCTGAATCTTCCCGAACGCTTTTAAGTAAGTTGTGGAGATCGCCAAGAATATATATAAAATATATTCTGTCTGCGTAGTCCGTGGGCTCTTAATCTGCGGGCAAAGATTTGTGTTGCGGCGACCGCGCTCTGACCGTATAAACTTCGCTTCTTTTCGTGCGCCCATAGTTCAATGGATAGAATAGCGGCCTCCGAAGCCGTAGATACAGGTTCGACTCCTGTTGGGCGCACCATTTTTAATAGTGATTCGAGATCGAGTACATCTTGCACAGCGCTCCGGTCATGAATCACAAACCGAAGGTTGAAACCATGGCAGACGAACAGCATTCACTCGAAAACATCAGGATCGACGGCAGCAATCTCTGGAAAGAGGAAAACATTACCGACTTGAAAGTAGGCTCCATCCGCAAACTGACCCCCATCAAGCTGGACGGCTCCGAGGATGATTCGCGGACGCCGACGTTCTCGGCGACGACCAATATCATGACCCCCGGCGGGGCACTTCCGATCTCCGGTGAGATCGAAGCTGCCACACTGGAGGAAGCGATCGAAAAGTTCCCCGACGCCATCAACAAAGCGGTCAAGCAGCTGCAGGAAGACATGGTGAAGTATCAGCAGGAACAGGCCTCGAAGATCGTCACGCCCGACGATCTGCGCGGCGGAAAGAATGACCTGATTATCTAGGGATTCAGCCCGCCAGATAGAAAGGATCGGTGCATTACCGATCCTTTTTTTGTTTTAGCCTGTAGCGCTGCTCATCCAGGCTACATAGGCATCCCAAAGATCGGAGCCCCCCAGCACCCAGAGGAGTGCAGCCAGGGCTATGTAGGGACCGAACGGTATCTTGCTCTGCCATTCCCGCTGTCCCATGGCGATCAACGTGACACCGATAACCGACCCGAGCAGCGAAGACACGAACACAATAAAGACGATCGAGTCGAACCCGAGGAACGCGCCAAGCGCTCCCATCAATTTGACATCGCCAAAACCCATCGCTTCCTTTCTGAAGACGAGCTTGCCGAAAAACCCTACCGACCACAGCAGTCCGAACCCAAAGGCGAGCCCCACCAGGGAGAGGATAAGCGCGACCATCCGGTCGTCGGTTCCATGCATGGCAGGAACGAGAAAACTGAAGATCGGTCCAATGATCATCCCCCCGATGGTGCAGCGGTCCGGCAGCCACATTTCATCAATGTCCACCATGCTGCCGAGGATCAGTCCAAAGACCAACACCCAGTACGGCACCACCAGCGTCTGATACGGGAACTTAAGCCAAACCAGCGTAAAGAGGAGTGCGGTGATCAGTTCAATGACGGGGTAACGCGGGGAAATCGACGCCTTGCAGTACCGGCATTTTCCACCCAGCGCCAGCCAGCCGAAGATGGGTATATTGTCGCGCCAGGACAGATCGGTCATGCATTTCGGGCAGCGAGAACGCGGCTTGATGACCGAGAGTTCGGCCGGTATTCGGTAGATGCATACATTCAGGAAGCTGCCCCAGCAGGCTCCGAACAGGAAGACCACAAACGCGAAATACCAATCTATGAAACTCATCCATTACTCCCGTAAACCGCCTCTTCAAGCGCTTTGCGCATGGCCGGCACGGAAGGCTTTTCCCCCGTCCAGATTTCAAAAGCGCGCGCACCTTGATGCAAAAGCATGCCCAAACCATTAGCAATCTGCGCGCCAGCCTCGCGCGCCGTGGTCAGGATCGCGGTCTCGGGATACATATAGATAAGGTCAAATGCCCGCTGCCCGGCGCGGAAAGCTTCAGACGGCAACAGCGATGGATCATCTTGCTTCATCCCCACCGGAGAGGCCTGCACGACCAGATCACTCTCGCGGCACAGCGCCAGTTTCGAGGCGTCATCCAACGCCTGCGTAATGGCCACATCGGGTGCCAACGATTTAATTTCCTCTTCCAGGCGTTGTACGCGCTCGGAATCAATATCGGCCAGCACCAATGATTTCGCGCCCTCCCTGGCGGCCATCAGCGCAACAGCCCGTCCAGCCCCGCCGCAGCCGAGCACAAAGACCGCGTCCTCTTCAACCCGCTTGCCGAAGGCTTCCTCCAGCGCCATCAGGAATCCGTAGCCATCGGTATTATGTCCGATCATGCCGTCTTCCGCAAACTGCACCGTATTGGCGGCGCCCAGCAGCCGGGCACTCTCGTCGAGCCGCTGCAGACCGCGGAAAGCAATCTCCTTGTGCGGCACCGTCAGGTTGACACCGGCAAACCCCATCTTGGCCATCGACGGGAGCACCTCCATCAGTTCATCAGGATGAATATCCAGCGCCAGGTAGATGCCATCGAAGCCCAGTTCCTCCATGGAGGCATTGTGCATCACCGGAGACAGGGTGTGTCCGATCGGGTGGCCAATCACAGCAAAAGGTTTGGTATGTCCGCTCAACTTCATCAATCAATCCCCTACTTCTTCGCTATGCGATTGAGGCCGGCAACGATCGCGCGGACGGCCGCCTGGTCAATATTCGAATCGGCGCCCACACCGTAGATTACGCCGTTGTCCGCAAGCTTGAGCGGCACATAGGCCAAGGCCTGTGCATCGGCGCCTTTGCCCACCGCCTGTTCGTGATAATCGTCCACACTGAACTCAACATCCACCACCTGTTTGATGGCATTCACAAATGCAGAGATGGGACCATTCCCGTCGGCTTCGACCATCTTCTCTTCACCGTTTATTTTCACTTTCACTTCACCGTGGATAAAGGTCGGGGTGCTTTCATCCGGGCGCGGCCAGTAGCCGACGAGCTCGTAAGGCCCTTCCGGCGAAACAAACTCATCCTGAAAGATGGTATGCACCTCTTCACTGCTGATCTCGCGACCGACCGACTCGCTGTAGGCCTGTACGTATTTACTGAGTTCAGGCTGCATCGCCTTCGGCACTTCAATGTCATAATCCTGCTCGAGCACCCAGGCAATACCGCCCTTGCCGGATTGGGAGTTGATACGGATGAGCCGCTCGAATCGACGGCCGAGGTCCGCGGGATCGATGTGGAGATACGGCACCTTCCACTGCATGCCGAACCGCTCCGGCGCCTCGGGCAGTTTATGTATTCCCTTGTTGATCGCATCCTGATGCGACCCGGAAAAAGCCGTGAAGGCATATTCACCCGCATAGGGCTGGCGATAGTATATCGGCATGCCGGTCAAGCGTTCAACCGTCTCCGCAACGCCGGCGAGATCCGAAAAGTCGATGCCGGTATCAATGCCACGCGAATAGAGGTTGTTGATGCAGGTCACCAAATCCACGTTGCCGGTGCGTTCACCATGACTGAAGAGCGTGCCCTCCACGCGGTCGGCACCGGCCATGAGTGAAAGCTCCGTGGCGGCCACGGCCATGCCCTGGTCGTTATGCGAGTGGAGCGAAACCAAAATACTGTCGCGCGTTGAAAACGTGCGGCAGAAATATTCAATCATATCCGCATAGTGGTTCGGCGGACGGCGCTCCACCGTGGCAGGAAGGTTCATGATGACCGGCTTTTCCGGTGTCCCCTTGCCCCATGCCTTGAATACCGCCTCGCAAAGCTCAATGGAAAAATCGATATCCGTATCGGTAAACTCCTCCGGCGAAAACTCAAAGCGGATATCCGACTCCGGCATCTGGTCGGCCAATTCACGAATCTGTTTTGCGGCCGAAACCGCCGTCTCGATAAGCTGTTCGCGTTCCATCCCGAACACCTGCTTCATGTGGAGATCGGACGGGGCGATGTAGGCATGTACAATGCCTCGCTTGCATCCTTTGAAGGCTTCCATCGTCCGCTCAATCAAATGGGGCCGCGACTGCGTGAGCCCCATGATGAATACATCTTCGGGTATGAGATCTTCTTCGATCAACTTGCGGAAGAACTCAAACTCATCCTGACTGGCGGACGGGAATCCGATTTCGATGTGCTTGAAACCGATATCGCAGAGCATCTGGAAATATTCAAGCTTCTGGTCCGGATCCATGGGATCCGGAAGCGCCTGGTTGCCGTCGCGCAAATCGACGGAACACCAGATGGGCGAGTTCGTTATACTCCTCGACGGCCATTGTCGGTCGGGAAGATTGATCATCTCCGGATTCTTATACTTTGGCACACTCATTTATTCTCTCCTAAAAGGGTCGTAATCTAAACAACCCCGTTCCTGTTATCCATTCCATTCCTTTAAAAAACCTCTGCGTTTACACTGCGGATAACAAAAAAAACCTCCGCAGTTTCCTGCGGAGGTTTTTCAAATCGGTTAATCAGCAACCTATAGGCAAACCCGTCCCGCAGGATCATTCCCAGCGAGTAGCAGCAGGCCCAGTAGCAGGTTGTTGAATTCGTGTTTCATAACTGCTGGCAACATAGACCCATGGCTGAGTGCTGTCAACCCCCTCACCCACAGTTATTTGAACGCTGTCAAATCGTCCGCCGAGGAAAGTGGATTGACATCGCACCGCTCAAATACATACGCAGGCCGTGTGCCCTGCCCGGTGAGGACGGCCGGGAAGAGCGGTCCCTACCTTTTAAGATTCAATTCGAAATCGACTCCTGCTAGCCTCGTGATCTGCTTTTGAAAGGAAGGAAGTATGAAACCAGCTTTGATGATCATGGCCGCCGGCATGGGCAGTCGCTACGGCGGATTGAAACAGATGGATCCCCTGGGACCCAATGGTGAATGTCTGCTGGAATACTCGATCTATGATGCGATCCGCGCCGGATTCGGCAAGGTGATCTTCGTGATCCGGCGAGACTTTGAACAAGCATTCAAGGACCAGGTCGGAAGCCGCTTCGAGGACAGGATTGTTGTCCAGTATGCCTTCCAGTCCATCGACGAACTGCCCCGAGGATTTTCCGTCCCGGAAGGCCGCACCAAACCATGGGGAACCGGACAGGCGGTATTGGCCTGCAGGAATCTGATCCGGGAACCATTTGTGGTCCAGAACGCCGACGACTTTTACGGCGCTGAAGCCTATCAGGTCATCGCCGGGGCTCTTGAGAAACTGGCAGCCGATGAAAGCTGCATGGTCGGCTATAAACTCCGCAACACGCTCTCCCCGCATGGCTCGGTGTCACGCGGGGTTTGCGCAACGGCCGATGGCTATCTTTCCAATGTCGTCGAGCGCGTAAGCATTCACGCCAACGAAACCGGCACCATTCAATATGCCGAAAACGACCAGACCTTTGACATGACCGGCGACGAAATCTGCTCCATGAACTTCTGGGGATTCCTGCCGAGTCTGTTCGACACACTGGAGGACAAATTTATCGCCTTTCTTCAGGCTAAGGGACAGGAACTCAAATCCGAGTGGTATATCCCGAACATTATCCAGGATGCGATCGACACCGGGGAGACGAGAGTGAAGGTGCTCAGCTCTGAAAGCCAATGGTTCGGCGTCACGTATCCCGAAGACCGGCCCGCAGTCGTTGCCAGTCTGCGAGCCATGCATGATGAGGGGAAATACCCGCTGAAGCTTTGGGGGTAATGCCAGCAGTTGAAAGCGCAGGGATAAACCGCCCATTCATCCGCTGCGGCCAACCGATCCCGCTGTGAAATGCCAAACCTGTTACTGTTGTTGGGATGTGGAATTATGATCCCCGCATTCCAGACAATCCAGCAGCACCAGCTGGATGTACGTGCTTGCTGAAAGATTCAGTGCAGCCGCGCGGCTTTCAATTTCACCAGCCAGTTCTTCCGGCATGTTTATGTATATGGATTGAGACATGGTTATAGAACCTCCTTGCAATCCATAGTATTAATATATGCCTAACTCTCTATTATTCTTTGCTACTATTTTTGGTATATTCTGCTAGAGCGTGTTTGCGGAAATTGCGCGTTTATTGCTGAGGCGCGGCACTGAAGCACCATGGATTTACAAGAACCATTCTCTGCACTCATCAAGAAAATGGCTGCCAACCGGAACTTCACCGTGCGTGAGAAATATAAAGTCAGCAAGTTGATCGAGTGGAATGGCCGCGTGGTGGTCACCTGTAACACCGATCCTGAGTCGATCCGCATCCTGCCTGATGTCGATCTTTCGAACCGGGACAAAATTAATCTTTTCCGGATGGCGGAGCGCGAAGGTTTCAGCTTCCCGCGCGATGCCGAATCCGTCATTACCGCAGAATTTCCGTTCTTCCTGCGCTGGTTGCTCGAATGGCAACCACCGACGCATGTACTCGGAGATGCGCGCTACGGCGTTAAAACCTATTGCGAAGAGTCCTTATTCGATGCGGCCCGGCATTCATCCAGCGCCTATTTATTTCTCGAGGTACTACTCAAGTTCTTCGAGGGCCAGATAGAGGATGAATGGGAGGGGTCCGCCACGGAGTTGTTGTCTGCGATGCTCAACGATGATGACGGTCTGGCCCGTATCGCATCCAAGTACTCGCCCGACAAAGTCGGCAGGGAGCTTTCCAAACTTGCTTCGCAGAATTACCCGCTCCGCCAAAACCGCGTCGGTTCCAAACGGGTTTGGTCGATCGACATCCATGTTCTCACTGCGGAGGATCCTGATGATTCCACGCCATCTTAATGACACTGTGACACATGACACCAGGGTTAAAAAAGTCTCTGGGGACTCCTCTGGATTCTGTCACCGGGGGTTCCGTTCCACCCACTCCCCCTCTGTATACTATTTATATATTTACTGTCACAAGTGTCATGTGTCATAGACCCAATACAGACGGGGCTTTCCTTGATGACACTTCCCGTGACACTTCCTGTTGTTGCCGTCTTGTGTCACCTCTTGGCACTCATTTGCCGCAATGCCGCCGACAATGCCAAACCGATTAACCCAAAGAAGTGTCACCGGCGACTTCCGATGACCTACTGGTTGAGAACCACATGACACCCGTCCCTACCATTATCATCGACACACGCGAACAGACCCCATTGACGTTCACGCGTTTCCCGTCCGAACGCGGGACTCTGCAAAGCGGAGACTACTCCATCCGTGGCCTTGAAAATCTTTTTTCGATTGAAAGAAAGGTCCCCGGTGACCTGGTCCAATCCGTCACCCGTGAACGAGACCGCTTCGAACGAGAATTGCATAGGCTCCGGGGTTTCGACTTTGCACGGTTCCTGATCGTCGGTACGGAGCAGGACATACTGGATCATAACTACCGATCTAAAGCGGCCCCCAAGGCCGTCCTGAACAGCCTGCGCGCCTTTGAAGTGCGATACCGCGTCCCCGTGGTCTGGGCCGGAACGCGGCCCGTCTTGTGGAGGACTGGGCGTACTGGTTCCACAGGGAGCAGTTGAAGGGGTTTGAGCGGATCAGTTCGTAGTCGAGGACAGTATTCGGTAAAACCGTCGCGTGTATGCCTGCGATATGGCTCTCTGATCACGTCCCTCTAGCAGACATCCTGTTACCCCGTTCGACACATCCCGTTTGTCTGCCGTGCTTTAACAACCTTCATATACCGAGAGAGGGCATTTTCAGTCCAGAGCCCCGCTTCTGACGGTATTACTGGTCGACAGCTGTTTCTTAGGCTGTTTCAGTTATATGTTGGGCGCTGGCTAGATATGTAAGCAGTTCGGCTTTGGGCGAGGTTATCAGTCGAACCGGATCGTGAATCCACCGTTGGGAGGGATCGAAACCGTGAACATTCCGTCATCCGCAAGGCTGATCTGATTGCACGCGAATCCCGCTTCATCGCCATCGGCAATCAGAGTGCCTGCCTTCGTACCCAGACCGCTCAGGTCAAGATCAAGTTCCTTCCGGGCGCCCTCTGCATTGATACCGGTCACATACCAACATCCATCGCCTTTGCGGGCCATGACCACATACTTTCCGGGATACCCATCGATGAACCGCACATCGTCCCAAATGGACGGAACCTTTTTCAGAAACTGCTTTACGTATTCGGGCACCTTGGCCATACCCTCGGGAATCTCGGCATAGTGCTGGATGCCGGAGGTGAAGAGGACGGAAAGCGCCAGTTCGAAGGCGGGCGTCGTGCGTCGTATTCTGTTGTTCGGTAATTTATCGAGAACTACGGGCGTGAAATCCATCGGGTCGAACACATTGCGGGTAAAAGGTATCATCGCAGCATGCGTGGGCTCCTGATCGGCATTGGCCTGATCAAAGGTGATGAACTCCAAACCCTTGATTGATTCCATGGTCATCAGGTTGGGATAGGTGCGCTGCCAACCGCGCGGCAGCGTGCAGCCATGAAAATTGATCAGGAACCCGAAGGGCTTCGCATCTTCCAGAACATCGATGCAGTAGTCGATCATGGAAGAACCGTCACCGCCAAAAAAGTCGATCTTGAGCCCGGCAACACCCGCCTGCTTGAGCCGCTTGAATTCCTTCACACGTTTTTCGTGGGAATCAAGCATGTTGATGGGTGTCTGCGGCGCATCGTTCCAGCTACCATTGTATACCACACCAGCACTTCGACATCCTTCTGCTTTGCGTAGTCGATCAGATCCTCTACCTTGTCATGGCCGATCTGCTTATCCCACAGCGCGTCGATGAGGCAGTAACGCCAATCCATGTCGGCGGCATAATCGATGAACCGCTTCTGCACCTCGTACGTGGTCTTTGAATCCCCCAACAACGGCCAGCTCCAGGAGGCCTTCCCGGGAGGGCGCAGCGGAAAATCAAACTTTGCCGGCTCGGCCAGGTCGACGCCCAAGGTGGATTCGGCAATCGTCTTGAGATCGCCGATCACCATGAAACGCCAGGGAGTGGTCCAAGGCAGTGTGGAGGTCGGATTCACCTCCTCGCCGGGAATACATTCCCTGGGATCGGGATAAGCGATGGTGTATTCGCCATCCGGCGACTCATGGCTCAGGTGCGATCCGCAGAAGCCGCGCGACAGCGAGCTCTCGCTGACCAGCAGCCACGTGTCGCTCGACCGGAAAAGGGCCGGGAAGACCCAGCCTGCCCCCAGCGTCGAAGGCGTGCCAACGGGAATCTTCTGCTGATAGAACTCCTCGTAGGAGGGGTTGGTTTTGGCCCAACCGGTCTTCGCCACCGACATCGGTTGCAGCCAGGCCTTGGTCTCCGGCAGAAAGTGGAACGAAGAAACCTCTTCCTTGACCGTGTGCTTCTGATCGGAGGTTTCAGGAAAATGATAGCGAAACGCCACGCCGTCATTGGAGACATGGAAAATGATATCCATGACCTGCCCGCTCATGCATTTCAGCCTGAAGACCCGGCTGTTGGCTCGATAGTGGATATGGCGACGCTTGGCCGTGAGAATCTCATAGTCATCGGCCACCGGCCTGACTTCCGAAGCCTTCTCCAGTGTCAGCCCTTTCGAAAAATCAACATCATCACGCACCAGCCCAAGCCGGGAAGGCTGCAGGATCAGCGCGCCGTTCTGCTCAACCGCATAGTGCGGCGTGCCGTGCTCATTCAAAGAAAAACGCGCAACCAGTATCCCATCCGGGCTGGACACGGCGTGTTCCGCCTGGGCCGCCGAAACCGAGCCTGCGACCACGAAACTAAGCATGCATAACAATAATTTAGACATCTTCATCCCTATCATTTCACTCAGACTCGTTACTTCTCTATTGAGTCCTCAGTAGTACAGCCTCTCCCTGCAGGTTCCATTCAAATACCGACGGCTTAGCTCCGGCAGTTCCGTCCGGGAAAACGAGTCGGAAATAGCGGGCCCGCGTGGACTGCTCGATGATGATCGGGGAACCGGATACCGTTTCTTCGGCAAAGTCCTTCACGACCGCCCAATCAACGCCGTCGGGCGAGGCTTCCAGACTGAGGGCATAAGGCTTCCACGCATATTCGGGGCGAATGACATGACGCTTCACGTCCGCTACCTTTCCCAGATCGACCTGCAGCCATCCGTCGGCGGCATCGGTGGTCCAGCGCGTGGCATAATTATTGTCGAGCACGCATTCCGGCCCGGCATTCTCGAGATGCCCCGATGCCGTGGCCGTGGCGTTCTTCATCAACGTGCGATCGCTTTCAAGCCGGCCCGAAGCCCAGGCTGGCGCATTATGGCCGGGCACCACGGTTTCGATCGTGCCGCCCGCCGAGAAGGAAAGCGGATCGATGCAGATCTGGCGGCCCACAAACTCCGGATCAAAGGGGATACTGTGGCGATGATACAGAATATAATCCCGTCCTGCATGGCGGAAGACGGTATGATGCCCCGGACTGAGCACGTTAAGCGCATGGTCCGTTTTCAGGATCGGACTGTTCGCGGCTTCCGTGAACGGCCCGAACGGCGAATCGCCGACGGCATAATGCACCTGGTAGGTATCGATGGTGGTCTTGCCGTCCGAATACATAAGGAAATATTTCCCGTGCCGCTTCACCATCAGCGGCGCTTCAAAATAGTGGTCGGGGGTCACATCGTGTACCTCGCCTGCAAAGGTTTTCATGTCCGGATTGAGTTTGACGGCCCAGCACTTCCCGTTCGTCCAGTTCCAGCCCGATCCCCAGTACAGATACGCCTGCCCATCGTCGTCGATGAATGCCTCGGCATCGATCATGTGAAACCCGGGCCGGAAGTCCTCGGAAATCAGCGGCCGGTCGTCGAGCATGTTTTCCCAGGGACCCAGCGGATGGTCGGCCTTCCCGGCCCAGACTTCGTTGCCGACGGAAACATACATGTAGAATTCTCCATCCAGCCCATGCACCACCGAGGGCGCCCAGACCATGGCGCTCTTCGATTTCGGGCTGGTGCAGGCGGTCTTGGTCGGCCAGTTCAGTTCCCGGAAGGTCCAGTTCCTGAAATCAGATGACTCCCAGCACCCGAGCGTCTCGCCGCCCCAGGGATCGAGCGTCGCATAGATGTAAGCCTTGCCGTCATGCTGCACCATCGAGGGATCCGCATAGTAGCCCGGCAGGATCGGATTGGTGTGGTCCGGCTCTCTTCCGGGCATGGAATGAGCCATGCAGACCAGTCCGGCAGCGATCAGGGATGGTTTAAGGGGGATATCAGTTATTCTCATTTCACGGTGCTCCCTGTTCACATTTAGGGTCGGTATGGTCTCGCAGATCATGCGAACCTGTCAGCGAAACCGCCGGATATCATGTAAACAACCGAAACGGTCGACCTCAATGGCCTCATTCCACCGTCACCGGTTGCCCATTGTATTCAATTTCCCAGACGCCTTCCTTTGCTTCGTCGAGGCCCAGGGCGGCATCGGGCGTTGCCAGCACCACGCGGTATTTGCGCGTCTTGACCAGTTCCGGGAAGTCGCCTTTGCGGTCACCGATGGTCAGCGTGCGCGCAGAGTCATCCCAGGTCAGTTCGACGGTAGCGTATTCGCCCTTTTCGTAGTCGTAGGTTTCGCCGTCGTCCTCGTAGATCGTGAAGCTGGCGTCGGCCCCGGGATAGATGCGGATTTCATAGGGCGCTTCCGGCTGCTCGCCGATGTATTCAACCATCGGCCCCATCGGCACGATCGAACCGGCGCGGACGTAGAGCGGGAAGATGTCCATGGGACAGGCCTTTTCGACCTGCTTACCGCCTTCGACCCTCTCGCTGGTCCAGAAGTCGTACCAGTCGCCTTCCGGCAGGTAGGTTTTCACCCGATTGTCCGGGCCGCTTCCGGCTTCTTCCGCCAGCACCTCCGGCGTCTTCCATACCAGCCGCAGGCCACGATCATTGCCGCCCTGGAAGTATTCCAGCTTGAGACGCACCTGTTGCCCCTTGGTGAACAAGCGCTTTTGTCCATGGTATTGCATGGCATGGGCCGTCCAGTCGTCGACGATCATTTCATCGTCGAGCCAGAAACGGACGCCGTCGTCGGCCACGGTGCCGATCTCGTATTCGCCGGTTTCAGGAATGGTCAGCACGCCTTCCCAGCGGGCGGAAAAGTTAAAGCAGTCGTCGAGCCCTTCCGGCGGTGCCTCCAGCGGCGCGCCCGGCCAGGTGTGGTCGATCCGAGCATCGATCTCCTCGCTCGCCAGCGTCTCGAAGTTCGTTCCCCGGTAGTATTTGACGGCCAGGCCCGGCTTGCCCTCCGGCGTCTGCAGCACGCCGGCCGGCACCAGGTCTTTCGGCGCTTCCTGCTGGGCGCGGTGAATGGCGCGATCCACGACCCGCACCAGGAATGCCGGCCCAAACATGAACTGCGTGTACAGATCGCGCGCCTTCGGATCGTCCGGGAAGTCCATCACCATGCCGCGCATCATCGTGTAGCCATTGGCCGTCGACTGCCAGCCCAGTCCGTAGATGTAGGGCATCAGGCGGTAGCGCAGGTGAGCGGCATCGAGCAGCGCATCGTAGGCCTCCGGATCGCTGGCCTTGAAGCGGTAGGGCTCGCGGTCGATGTCGGTGCCGTGTATGCGGTAGATGGGATTGAAGATGCCGAACTGGTTCCAGCGCGCATACAGTTCGTTGTATTCGCGGTTCGGCGTGGCGCCCGAGCGGAAATGGCCGGGAATAAAGAAGCCTCCGATATCCTGCGTCCAGTAGGGCTGCCCCGCCATGCACACATTGAGCCCGCCCTTTATCTGGTCCTTGAGCACCTGATAGCTGGCGGAGGTATCGCCCGACCACGAAAGCGCACCATAGCGCTGCTGGCCGGTGAAGGCGGAACGGGTCAGGGTAAAGACGCGCTGGTTGCCGGTCTCGCGCTGTCCTTCGTAAACACCTTTCGTGGTCATCAGGCTGTAGGTGTTCAGGTAGCGCGTGTAGTCGCCCATCGCATTTTCGCCCAGCCGCTTGATCTGCTCCTCGGTATTCTTCTCGCCGTGGCAGGCGTTGCCTACCTCCACCTCGGTGCCGTCCATCCAGAGCGCATCGACACCGTTGTCGAGCAAGCCCTTCTTGGTGTGCTTGAAATAGATTTCGCGGCCCTTTTCGCTGTAGGCGTCGTAGATGCGCGCCTTCTTGGAAATCCAATGCAATGGCTCGTGGCGCAAACCGTACCTGTCCAGCTCGCGGGCCAGGTCGGTATCGTTACCGACCGACGGCCAGATGGAGCACATCAACTGCACGTTGAGGTCTTCGTGCAGGGTTCTGGCCATGCCGGCGGGATCGGGATAGCGCGCCTCGTCCCAGATCATGCCGCTCCAGGTCGGCGGCCACTCGCCCCCCCACTGCCCTTCGCCCCAGTACTGCCAGTCCTGCACGATATTATCGAGCGGGAAGCCGTCCTCGCGGAAATTCTCAACGACGTCGATTACCTGTTTCTGCGTCCGGTATCGCTCCTTGCTCATCCACAGGCCGAACGACTTCTTGGTGAACATGGGCGCCGCGCCGGTCAGCCTGCGGTAGGCCTTGATTACATCGTCCATCGTGTTGCCCGCCATGAAGTAGTAGTCGACGCCGCCCGGCGCGCTCTCGCCGTAGAGCGACAGGCCCTCGGGACCGTCCTTGAGGATCGACTTGGAATAGATGTCCCACATGATGCCGTATCGTTCGGTGGAGATCAGGAACGGGATGCAGATGCCGATGTTGCTCTGGGCCATGTAGACCTCCTGCCCGCGGTAGTCCCAGTAGGGGTCGGTATACTGCCCCAGCCCGTAGAGCGACTCGCGGTCCTTCAGCGTGAAGCGCTGCGTCACCTCGTAGGTCGGCGTATTCGAAATCTCGACCTGCTTGATCTCGCTGGGATCCTGCGCGTTCTCGCGCAGGATCATCGAACCGTCCGGACGAAGGAAGGTTAGTGCGGCGGTTTTCCCGTCGACCTTGATCACCAGTTTGTCGCTGGCGATCTGAATACCGCCATCGACCGGCATAACCTTCAAATCCGGCGCGTTCGGCTCCCCCGTCACCACCAGACTGGCATGCTCCGTGAAGGGCTTCCCCAAGTTGGCATTTACGCGAACCGTTTCGGGTCCATAAAAGATAATGTTCTTGACGGTTTGTCCGACGAGGACCTGCACGCCGTCCTGCAGGCGGGCTACTTCCAATCCATTAGCCTTCTTGGTTTGCGAAGCCCGTTGCAACTGCCCGTTTCCATCGAGCCCTGTAACGGGTTTCGCCAGACCGTTCGCAACCGCCATAACAAACAAACCCAATGCAACAGCACCATAGGCAGATCGTCTATGCTTCATAACATTCCTTGATTACAGATTTCCAGACATGTGTGTTGACCAGCAACGATAACAACTTCAACCCCATATTCGATTCCCTTAAAAGGCAAAAAGGGCGCCGCACCTAAGTGCGGCGCCACCACTTCCTTGGCCGTGGTTATGTGGACAGACGGCCCACGTTCCCGCTAGTTCGCTTCAATACGGAAAAACTCCTCGGTCGAAGCCGCAGTAACCGTAGCCATGGTGGACCCACCCGTACCGGACACGTTGGTCACCGCAGTCCATGACCCCGCAGTAAGACTACCCTTGCTCATGACACTGTAGTCCACGCCGAACTCGGATTGCCAGATCAGCGTAGCCGAGCCTCCCGATACCACAATCGTCTGAATGTTCGGACGCAGCGTCGGTCCAGTCGGGGTCATTTCGAGCAGAAAGGTGCGGTCGGCCGCGGAATGCACCGTGCCCAGGTTCAGCGCTTCCTTCGTATCCATCGTGTAGGCATCGCCGCCGCCGTACCAGTCGTTGGTACTCATGCCCGCCAGTTCGAAGTAGGGGCCGTAGGACGTCAGGTCGAAGCCGTACTGCTTGCTGGCATCCAACGCGACGGGCAAGCTCAGCCGGTACTCCATCCAGTACCCCGATCCAAGGTCGCCCGCGGAGCTGATGCTGTTGGAAACCACGGACAGCGATTCGCTATAGACCACAAAGTTGGTCGTGTTAGTTTGCGCCGGATCGACAATGCGGATCGTGACGGCATTGCCCGGTTGCAAGCTGGCAAACGTACCGTTGCCCGCCGGCAGATCGTTCGTGTAGAGCACGTGCCTGACCCAGACGGAACTCAGTTCATAGCCCGCAGCGGTTGCCGCGGTCGTGAAGAGCTGCCCCTGGGTGCTCCGGTCGTTCGCCACATAGGTGGATGCATCGTTGTCGCCCGACGCTGCGTTGGTCGCGACGACACCATCGATGTTGTCCCAGTCCATACCGGGCGCCACGAACTGCGCAATGTCGTCCGCTCCGGTGGCTGGTGTATTGGTGGTGGTGATGTACACGCCAGAGTCCTCGGCAACGATGTTGAACACCCATGTATTCGTTGCGGGAGCAATGCTTGGTTCCGTGTCGTCGGCCACGATCTTCACCGTATGGTGCGATCCGATCGCCAATGGCGACGAAACCGTGTAGCTCACATAGTTGGTGGTGGTGTCTATAGATTGGGTCAACCCATGCGGTACCAGCACATTGTCCAGATACAAGGCAATGGAGTTGGTGTCGACAGGGAAAGTGCCATCAACGACCTCGGCCGTAATGATTGGAGTCGGGTTGGTGGTTCCTCCGTCGGGGCTCCTTGCCCCAAAGCCGGGTGGATCTGCGGGTATCGTTGAAAGAACATCCTCGAAGGTCGTCCCCCATTTGATGTCGTCCCAGAAGCCGCTTGATTCATCATAGTCCGAAAGCGTCAGGGTATCCCAGGTCAGGTCCACGCCCAAATAGGATATGCTGGAATCGATCTCGAGCGAAGGATCGATCCACACTCGAACGTCGTCACTCAATGGCGCATCCGAGAGATCAAAGCGCACGACCATCAGGTGCCATCCGGTATCCAGTGAAACGCCCGTGTCGCTATAATTGTTGTCGGCCCCGAATCCGTATACGGCACCTCCCAGGCCCCCGTTTTCCGTAGCCCCTGCATCAAAGTTGCGGAAGGCGTCGTCATCCGTATTGGCGATGCCGTCGTAGAGAGCGAGCGTTTCGTAGGTGACCCCGGAGGTGCCGTTGACCTTGAAAAGCCACCCGAGATAGAGCGTACCCACGGTGTTGGACGTAGCGCTGAGCGAGGCCTCAAGTTGGCGGGCCACCCGGCCGCTTGTGTTTTCGGAAAAACCATCATTCGCGCTCACATACCCGCCTGGCTGGCTCACGATGTCGCCTGTTCCCCACGAGGTGGATGCATGAACCCAGTTGCTAACGTATCCTGCCGTGGCTGGCGACGGGATATCGTCATCCAGCTGGGTAACGCCATCATTGGCATATCCCGAGAAATCCTCGTGACTCAGCACGGTTGCCTGGGCCGAAAACGAACCCAGCGCCAGCAGAGCCATCATGGCCCCTCCGATGTATCTTATTTTCATGGTTATCTCCCTCTCCTGTTTTCTGTTGCTACCACTCGACTCACGGGGTGGGCGAAACAACCATTTCCGCCCCCGTGTAGTTCACAATCTCGTCGGCCGTGGCCGTATTGGCGATGCCGGTGCCGTGTCCGGCATCGACCCAGACGACCCGGAACGTCCGGTTCGAGAGCATGCCCGGGAACGAGCCCTGCCGCGCGCCGATGGTCAGCGACTGCGCGGATTCGTCCCAGGTAAAGGGGATGGTGGCATAGCTGCCGGACTCATAGTCGTAGCCGTCGTTTTCATCCTCGTAGAGGGTGAAGCTGCCGACGGCTCCGCGATAAACACGGATCTCCATGGGATCGACGCTTTCCGTCGCATACTGGATGTCCGGGCCGTACGGCAGGACGGAACCGGAGCGCACAAAGATCGGCATTTTTTCGATCGGGACTGAAGCACTGATGGTTTGTCCGCCCGAATAGGTGTTGCCGGTCCAGAAGTCGTACCACGAGGTGCCCGCCGGCAGATAGACATCGCGACTGGATGCGCCGGCGGAGGTCACGGGACAGGCCATCAGGGCCGGACCGAACATGTATTGGTTGCCGATGTCATATACGTTGCTGTCTGCCGGGAAATCCATCATGAGCGGGCGCATCATCGTGTAGCCCTCGCTCGTAACCATCCACGACACCGAATAGATGTAGGGAATCAAATGGTAGCGGAGGTTGACGAAATCGATCAGCCGGGTTTGCGTAGCCGCCGGGAAACGCCAGATTTCGACGGCATAGTTGTCGTTGCCGCCCGTGGAGGCGTGCGACCTGAACATCGGGCAGAACGCGCCGTACTGGAACCAGCGGGTATACAGCTCCGCATAGCCCGGATCGGAGGGTTGGCCACCGAAGAACCCGCCGATGTCGGTATTCCAATACGGCACGCCGGCGGCGCTAAAATTCAAGCCGGCGGGAATCTGCTCGGCCAAGACGCCCCAGGTGCCGGCGATGTCGCCCGACCAGGTCACTGCGGCGTTGCGCTGCTGTCCGGCAAAGCCGGAACGGGTCAGGATAAAGACGCGCTTGTCGGGATTCTCCTCCCGCTGTCCCTCGTAGACGCCAGCAGTCTGCATGAGCGAATAGGCGTTGTGCACCTTCGCACCGACGCCCAGCGCGGTATCGAATTCCCGCAGTTCGCCCCAGTTTCCGCTCAGCTCCGGCTCGGATCCATCGAGCCACCAGCCATCGAACCCGAAGCTGAACAGGTGATCGGAAAGCCCCTGCCAGTAGGCTTGCCGGCCTCCGGTACTGAACGGGTCGAGCCACTTCCCCTGCCCCGCCGGGTAGACATAGGGAATGACGGGATCGAGCGCGCCGTCGACCGTTTCAAGATCCTGCAGGTTGGGAATGGAGGTGCCGCCGGAGGTGACATCGAACTTGGGCCAGACGGAGATGATGATGTGCACGTTGGTGTCGTGGACCGCATCCACCATCGCCTGCGGATCAGGATAGCGCGAAGCATCGAACTCGTGGGAACCCCAACCGCCTTCCGCCGTTGAATCGTTGAGCGCCGGCCAGTATTGCCAGTCCTGGATGATGCCATCCAGCGGGATATTCATGCTGCGATAGGTGTCCACGATGTCCAGCAGCTCGGCCTGGGTGCGATAGCGCTCGCGGCATTGCCAGAAGCCCCACGCCCATTTACCGAACAGCGGCGGCGCGCCGGTGAGATGCCGGTAGCCGGCAATGGCATCGTCGGGATCAGGCCCGTAGCAGAAATAGTAGTCGACGGCATCGCCGGCTTCGGAACTCCAGCTGACCCGGTTGCTGATAGAGCTGACGACATCGACGGTGGTGATGGCGGCACTATCCCAAAGCAGGGCATAGCCCTTCGAGGAGAGCAGCACGGGAATCACCGCATCCTGGTTTTCCTGCAGCAGAACCCGGCTCTGGCCCACCCGGTTCATGACGCCATCGTTGTGGAATTGGCCCAGGCCGGAAAGCGCTTCGCCGTCGCCCAATTCAAAACTCTGCTTCAGCACAAAGCTCTCCTCATCCAGGCCGTTGAGTGTAGGCAGCGTCGTCGGCACCAACGTCTTTCCGCCGCCCGCCTGCTCCTTCAGCAAGGCCATGCCGTTGGTGTCGTAGAACCCGACGGATCCCGTGTTGCGGTTCACGCGGACTTCTAGGGAGGAGGTCGCCAGGCGGATGGCGTCGGGGGTTTCCGACAGGGTCCATCCCGAATTCGTTGACGAAGCAATCACGGCCAAGCTGTTGGTTGGAATGGCATTGGTTAGGCTGTAGGCTACGCGAACCACGCGGGGTGAAAACACCTGCAGCTTCATCATGCCCGGATCCATTTCCAATGTTGCGCCGTCGGCGTCCTGCTGAACAGAGACGACCGGAACCAGATGTTCGCCATCCGATCGTTTCAGGCGAAAAAACCGCGCGTCGCGGTCGATGGTGTTCGCAACGCTGTTGGTTCCGTCCATGCCGGTTACGGGGAGGCCGGCATAATCCCAGCTGCCTTCGGTCAGGTTGGTGGTCTGAAGCAAAAGAAATTCGGAGGGATCGGCCACCCAGGTCACCACGGACTCGGTGTTGGAATTGGAGATAATGGAAACCGGCGGGATATTGGCGGAAGCCAGATCGATGACAAACGTCCGGTCGCCGCCATGGACCGTTCCGGTGTTCAGGTCCTCGTCGCCGGCGGTCGTATAGGCCGCGCCGCCGGCATATTGATCGGCCTCCATACCGGCCAGTTCGAACCAGGGACTGTAGGACGTCAGATCGAATCCATATTGCGTGTCCGGCTCCAGGACGATTGGATTGGCCAGGGCAATCTTGATCCACCGGCCGGTTCCGTTCCAGTTCCCGCCCCCGGAAAACCCGCTGCCCGATGCAACCGTTGCGGTTTCGGCATGCACCACAAAGCCCGCCGCGCCGGCCTGCGAAGGATCCACGACGCGCAATGCAACCTGCGATCCATCGCCGAGATTTGCCCACGTTCCATTGTCCAGATAACTGGAATAGCCCACGTGCCGGACCCAGATGCTGTTAAGCAAGAAGCCATCGTTTGCGGCCACGGTGGTAAAGAGCTGCCCCTGCGTCGTTCGGTCACTGGCCACATAGGTCAACCCATCGTTGTCGGCCGAATACGTGATTCCGGTTCCTCCGATGTTATCCGTATCGGAGGCCGGGGAGACCAACTGGGCAATGTCATTCGCGCCTATTGAAGGAGCATTGATCTGCGAAGTGATCGTGGCGGCATGTGTTGTGGCAGCGGCAAGCACCAAGGCTGCAGTCGGGGCGAATTTGATCATGGACCCTTATCTCCGAGGAATGGTTTTAGTCGGTCGAGATGAAGCAGGGCCGCCTACGCGGTCCCTGCTTCCGTGGTTGTGACGGTGTAGGCGCTACATCATGATGCGGCGACGGACGAACAACACGCCAACGCCGAACACGGAGACCAGACCCAGCGTGGCTGGTTCCGGAATGACGGTAACGGCGTCGAATGAATCACCAAAGCGCACTTCGTCCCATGCGGAGGAGTTGCTGGCATAATCAGAGAGCGCCAGACGGTCCCAGGCCAGATCCAGCCCGGAAAGCGTCGTTCCACCGCCGGGATCTCCGGCACCCAGGGTCGGATCAAGCCATACTGTTACGCTGTCCGAGGCCGCCGTCGCACTGAGGTCGAATTTGGCCACGAAGAGATGAACGCTGGAATCGAGTGCAACGCCCAGATTTCCCACCGAGCTGTTCTGAGCGCGATAAGCATAGCCTGTCGTTCCAAAGTCACCATCCGCAATGCCCCCTTCGAACGAGCGCAGGCTATCGTTGCCGATATCCCCGTTCCAGAGCGCCAGCGTTTGATAGGTAGTGGCATTGCCTGCCGCGTTTTCATTACCGTTCTGGTACAGCCAGCTCAGATACAACGTGCCCGAAGACGAGCTGTCCACCACCAGGGCACTGTCCAGCAAGCGAGCCGTTCGACCGCTATTGCCGGCACCGATTCCCGCCGCATCCGCTTCCGCCTCAACTTTGTCGCCCGTGCCGGCATAATATCCCGCACCACCGTAAACCAATGATCCTGAACCTGCCGTGACGGCGGGTTCAGCATCGCCGAAGGCTCCGTCGATCCAGTTCCCGGTGTACCCCGTCACCGCCGGAGAAGTGGTGTCAGGAAGATCCCCCGTGGTGTATCCCGAGAATGTCTCGGAACTCAGCAGCGTGGCTTGAGCCGTGACGGCACCTACGGCCAGCAAGGAAAGCACTAGCTGTCCTGTATCGTATCTCTTCATTTTATCTCCTTTGTTCTTTTGCGCAGGTTTCCTGCGTCCCTCTTCAGCAACGCTTCATGCGCGGCTAAAAACAGCCTATTCGGTCTCAACTAAATAGTGGATGGCACCCAAGCGAGTTGCCCTTATCTACGCGGGCGACAAAAGGAACGCTGGACCGACACATTTTTTTGAAAAATATGCATGGCATGATCCCATCCTTGCCATAAAGCGGGAAAATGAGGTGCACTGAATCGCACAACCACCTGAAGGTATAGTACTTATAAGTGTATTTACCGCCTCGGGAAACAAAGGGGGCGCGGAGAAAATGTAACCGCCTAATCGATTCCTGGCGTGGCGCCCTGAAGCAGGCGTTCTGCTTCCTGCTGAAGGAGGTAGGCGATGACCCAATCGTGCCAGAACCCGGCGGAACTATCGTTCACGTTCTCGATGCGGCCCAATCCCGCTGGAAATCTCCGATCGACCAAGGCCTGGCCCAGGGCGAATTCGAACCGGGCTTCGGCGGTTCGATGCAGGCGGCCGTAGGCCATGGCCTGGATGATGTGGCACAGTGCAATGCGCGCGGGAGAGGAATCCGGATAATCCAAACATTGATTCGACCGGGCGATCGCATTCTCGAAATCCCCTTTTCGATACTTGAACAGCGACAAGGCCACCACGCGCCAAGCCATGTAATCCTCCTGATGCACTGTTGACGTATCCGAGGGGATCGACTGCCGCACCACCTCGGCCAAAGGCTTCAGGGCATCCAGTATGGACTCGTCCGCCGGCACGATCAGGCTGAGCTTGATCAACTGCTCCGCAGCGATGGGATTTTGGGTATGGGCAAAGTGCGAAATCGTCCGCGAAATGAGGCGATGATAGTTTTCCAGATCTCCGGCCACGACCAGGGCAGGCCCCACCCTAAGGAAATCCCGTGTGGCCGCGTCCGTCATGTCGGACTTGTCCACCTGCATGGCCTGGGAGAGCTTCAACATCCGGTCGGCCGCTTCGGGCCATCGTCCCTGTTCAAGATTCCAGTTTCCCAGTTGACTAAACACATCGGTGGCTTCGAGAGAGGGCTTGATGACCGGCACCGGGCTCTCGCCGACCAGTTGATCGGCCTCTTCAGCTTGTCCGTGCCGCAACAACACCGCCGCCTGGGTGATCTTTTCCCGCACCTCGGCCTCCGCCCTTAAGCGGGACTCGCTTTGGCGGGCTTCGCGTTCCCGGATGAAAAGCCAGCTGGAAGTCCCGAAGCCCGCCAGCAAGGTCAATCTGATGGCCGCCATGGAGGCAAACACCCCTTTGTTGCGGCGCACCAACTTCCCAAAGCGGTAGGTCCGGCTCGATGGACGGGCCTTGATCGGTTCATGGTTGAGATGGTGTAACACATCCTCCGCCAAGCCATCGACGGTGTTGTACCGCCGATCCCGATCCTTCTCCAACGCCTTCATCACGATCCAATCGAGATCCCCGCTCAGCGCCGTCCTGAGCCACCGGAGGTCGACGTTTCGGCAACGAAGGGTTTTAGCCAGTTCTTCCGTGTTTAACGATTGGAGCTTAGCCGATGGCCTTGGAGGTTCCCGCTCGCGCAGGATTTTGAGCATTTCAGCGAGACCGGTCTTGAGCAATTCCTTGTGCTCAAAAGGCGGCTTCCCCACCAGCAGTTCGTACAACAGGATGCCCAGGCTGTACACGTCGCTGCGTATGTCCACATCCACGCCACCCAACCCCGCCTGTTCCGGACTCATGTAGGCGGGGGTGCCGATAAACTGCTCGCAGACCGTCTCCACTTCCCTGTCGCCGGTCAGCTCCTCCCCAATGGCCTTGGCGACGCCAAAGTCGATCACCTTCGGCACGGGCACCTTGTCGTGCATGTTGATCAGGATGTTCGAGGGCTTGATATCGCGGTGGATGATCCCCTTCTGATGCGCATGCTGGATGGCATGGCAAACCTGGAGAAACAATTCCTCCCGCTGGTGGACGTCCAGGCCTTTTTCATCGCAGTAATCCGTGATCTGCGTACCGTGCACCAGTTCCATCACGAAGTACGGAAGACCTTCATCCGTTGCCCCGGCATCGAGCACATGGGCTATGTTCGGATGCTCCATGATGGCCAGCAATTGGCGTTCGCCTTCGAACCGCTCGATCACCCGCTTGGTATCCGTACCCAGACGAAGGACCTTCAGCGCAACCTGCCTGCGCACCGGATGTTCCTGCTCGGCCAGATAGACGTTCCCGCCGCCCCCTTCCCCGATCTTCCGGATCAATCGGTAGGGCCCGATGCATTGGCCCAATTCCCGTTCCTGGGGAGCGACCGAACGAGCCGCATCCCTGAACGAAGGATCGTCCGATAGCGACTTCGTCATCTCCTCCATCGAGATCCGAGTAGGACACCCTGACTCGAAGAGCTCTTCCGCGCCCGAATGGGCACCGAGCAACTCCCGGACAGCCGCATGCAACTCGCTATTCCCCGCGCAGGCCTCTTCAACATACCCATCCCGATCGCCGAGGGATTCGATTTCCAGCGCATTGCAGAAGATCTCCCCGGCCTGCTCCATGATTTGAGAATTGTCTTTCATGGAAGAGTCACAACTGCTTGTTGATTGCATTGAACAACCACGCCTTGGCCGCGAGCCAGCGCCGGTCCACCGAACGCTCGCTCATTCCCAGCGCTTCGGCTACCTCCTGGTTGGTCATGCCGCCGAAATACTTCATCACCGCGATGCGTGCCCACTCCGGATTCACCTTTTCAAGCTGCTCCAGGACATCTTCCACCAGCAACGTCGTTTCGTCCGGTTCGGCCGCGGCCAGGTCCAGCACATCGACATCGATCCGCTCCTGTCCCCCCCCATGCTTCACTCGTAATTTGCGCCGGGCATGTTCGACCAATATCCGACGCATCGCCGTGGCCGCCGATGAAAAAAAGTAGGCCCGGTTGTGCCAGGTTCGATCCTCATCGGCCACCATGCGCAGCCACGCCTCGTTCACCAGCGCCGTAGGCACGAGCGTGTGCCCCATCGGCTCCTTCGCCATGTGCGCTTTGGCCAACCGGTGCAGTTCGTCATACACCAGCGAAAGTAGCTCGTTGGCCCCTTGCCCGTCGCCAAGCTTGACTGATTCGATTATTCGAGTGATATCGTTCATGAGCTTCATCCCGGGTACCCGCCCGGTTCAGATCCATCCCGCAAAGCGAGTTCCGGTTTATAGCAGGAATCCCCCAAACGAGGGCGATTGTCGAGCGATAATTGCGTCTATCAGTCATTGCCGAAGCACTCGATCACGGATCCGTAGGCAGCCGCAGGACGGTGAACGAGTGGGCGGGGAATTCGCGGGTAAAACGCGGGCCGGGAATCTCGACCATCTCCGTGCGCGGCGCGACGTTGCGGGGCTCGGCGAGTGAGTTTTCCGCGCGGGGATCCGCGTGCGTCAGTACGGTGGCTTAGCCGGCATTCGCAAGGGTTAACGTCGCGACATATTTGAGAGATAGAGACATCCGAATACATCTGACGACCCTGATCATAAGTAGCTCGCATCGCATGCACAATACCGCGTACTTTTCGACCGATAATCCAACGATATAAACCCATAATTCTTCCCCTCTACTTAAGTCAGTTTGTATGAGATCCTAGCTTTCGAATATCGTCTAAATGCTGATTATGCCAGTCAACCCAAGAACGTAACCGCATCTGACCTTCAACAGATAATGACGCATCATTCTTTTCATGTCCTTCAACAACCATGCTTAGACCAGCTAAACAATTTTCTTCAAACTGAGTGCCCCAGTCCGCGTATTTTTTGTTGAGAAAATCTACATCTAATTTTTTTGCTTCAGCCAAAGCCAACTTATGGAATTTGTGCATCTTTTCAGCATCACTAGCAGGCATTATCTTCTCATCACCTGAGTTGATAATTCTAGTTGCTTGATTTCGATAGGTTGCGCATTTCGTATAAGCGTCAAGAGTCTTCTCTTCAATCGACACTTTCTTGAATCCATTCAATAGACCGATGCCAATCGCGATAGCAAAAAGAAGCGCTATCGTTATTTTTTCATAGCTTCATACCCACCCTTCATCGTCATCGAGTAAACCCACTGCAATAGTAGCGCTATCAGGTGGTTAATTATAGGAGACTTCTGCAAAACATTCGTTTGGAATCGTGCAATCGAGAAAGAATCAGAAGCATAATCACATCTTATGCTAGTTTGAAATGTCTCTTGCACTATAGAGCACTTCCCTGTCACCAGAATCGGCGAACAGCTTGCAAGCTTACTCATGATAGCTCTATGAGATGCGATTGATCCTGGCTTGATTAAGAAGCTCTATAGAGAATTTCGTGATGCGTGAACGATTGCATTCCGACGTAAAATTTTGCATCTGAGGTCACCTGCTCATGATTCTCGTGTACGGTTATGCGTGAAATTTCGCCGATTTATGCACGAAAAAAATGCAATCTCGATGCAAAGTCACAAGCCCTTTTTAATGTGTTTTTTTGCGAAAAGTGCAATTTTTCGGGCGCTTTCAGAGGGCAATAAAAAACCTCGTAAGTCGTTGA
Source organism: Pontiella sp. (assembly GCA_050298955.1). Taxonomy (GTDB): domain Bacteria; phylum Verrucomicrobiota; class Kiritimatiellia; order Kiritimatiellales; family Pontiellaceae; genus Pontiella. The sequence goes on along the minus strand of JBNKVA010000028.1, from coordinate 62,587 downwards.
TTACGAGGCAAAAAAGTGGCGCAGCCATCAGGAGTCGAACCTGAAACCTCCTGATTCGTAGTCAGGTGCTCTATCCAATTGAGCTATGGCTGCGCTTAAATTCAGATGGGTTCAACGCTGCTTGGCGCTGAAGAGGTGGGGAATGTATAGAGAAGCCCCCCGCCGGTCAACGGCAAAAAAGCGGAAAAATCAATGCAGGTGCTGCGCTTCGAGCTCGGGCTGGCAGAGTTCGTAAAAATTACACTGCCGGCAGTTGATCGGGTCGAGGGTCAACTCCCACTCCTCTTTGGGGAGCGGTTCGTTTTTTTCGCGATCGCAGTCGACGAGGTATTCGGTCATTTCACCGACCGATTCGCCCATGACCGCCTTGGTTTCCTCCAAATCGGATTCTGATAATTGAAAGGGCATTACCTGCCCTTCATTCAGGTATTCGACATAGAGAAAAATGTTTTCCAGTTTGACGCCATATTTGACGATGGCCCACAAGGCATAGAGCGAAAGCTGCATTCTGTGCTGATCCGCTTTAATCTTTCCGGCCTTCCAGTCGTGGATGTGCACTTCATCACCGATCCGATAGGCGTAATCGGGTATGGAATAAATCTTCACCCCCTCGTAGACAAAGTTTTCCACGTCGCCGCCCTGCTCCGGTGTCGCTATTTGGAACTCCTGTGCCGGCTTGATATCCCCGATGCGAGGCAGCACCTTTTCGATAAAGTTGTCGATACAGTTCCGGACCTGGGCCGCAACCTGACGCTTGGCCTCGTTCTCATCGTCAAGCGTCTTGTAGTAGTGCTCACGCAGGCAGCAATACTGCTTGGGGCTATTGCGCCAGCTTCCTCCGATGGACTCGTTCCATTTTCGGGTCAGGAAAGGGCGGGCAACCGTATTCCAGGCGGCGTTGGCATCGGCGGGGAATCCCTGCTGATGCTGTTTGAACACCCACATGATCGCATTCTCGGTCGCCTGCCCCATCAGCCCCCAGCGGTTATCCATCTTGTTCAGCCGATAGGCCGTCTTCTGCTCCGGCGATGCATTGCGTGCCCAGCCGCCCCACATGCCATACTTGCTCCAGTAGCGCCGACGGCGGCACGCTTCGAAATCCTCAGCCGCGCTGAACGACCATGAAAACGTGTTCTTCAACTCTCCCACTTCAAACCTCCAAAATCATAACAGGGCATGCTTCTCATTGGCCCGTCCGTCACCACCGCTGCGGCATACTCTGAACCGGCTTCCAGATCGTAATAATACCAGCCGCTTAGCTCCGCGCCATCAGTAACGGGCACGGATGCTGTTTTCAACTCACTGAACAGCGTTGATCCGCAGGCCTTGATATAGGCCTCTTTTCGAACCCAGATCCGGAAAAACGCTTCCGAGGGATCCTTGCAGCGTTCCACATAGATCTGTTCTTCAGCCGAAAAATAGCGGGAGGCGACAGACCGGATATCCATCGACCGCTTGATTTTCTCAATATCCACACCGATCGCCCGGCCGCACCCGATGGCCAGTACGACCCACTCGCCGGAATGGGAGACATTAAACGCAATGTCCCTGCCATCGATGAACGGTTTTCCGTTGTCGGAATAGGTGAATTTAATTCCTTCGGCAGCCAGACCGGTGTACCCGGCAAGCAATGCACGCAAAGCGCCCCGGGAGGCGATGGAGGAGTGTCGATCGGATTCGCGCCGGAACCGCCGGGCTTTCTCCATCTCCCGCTCTGTCAACAGCCCCCCCAGTCGATCCAACCGGTCCAGCACGGCCGGCACATGTACCCCCCAGATATGGATGGAGTCGGCAGCCAAGGTCGGCAGCATGCGGATGTCTTCGATAGTTTCCATGCGTGCGGACATTGTTCACAAGGCCCCGGTCGCATTCAATGTTGCATTCGCGCTTTCTGTACATTGACGCATCTGGACCCATACTGGTACTCTTATCGATAATTAAATGGAGATTTCATCATGTCCCCCGAACGAAAAACCGCAGGCGTTCCAACGATCAAGCGGCTGCCGCTTTATCTACGACTCCTGCGTAAAATGAAAGCAGATGGAGAGGAATATGCGTCCGGGACCGTCGTGGCCCGCGAACTGGGCCTCGATCCGATTGTCGTACGCAAGGATTTGGCTATCACCGGTGCTGTTGGACGCCCGCGCCTCGGCTTTCCCATGGATGAAATAATCGCGGCGATCGAGGATTTTCTTGGCTGGTCCAACACGAGTGACGCCATTCTCGTCGGCGTCGGAAACCTTGGAAGGGCGCTGCTTGGATACAAGGGCTTTGAACAGCACGGCATGCGCATTGTGGCGGCGTTCGATGACAATCCAGCAATCATCGGAACGACGGTTCACGGGAAGAAGGTCTATGACGTAAACAGACTGCCGGATATGGCCAAGGGTCTTCACGTCCAGATCGGTGTACTCACGGTAACCGCTTCAGTGGCTCAGCAGGTGGCCGACGCCATGATTGAAGGCGGCATCCGCGCCATCTGGAACTTTACCCCCACGACCCTTGACGTGCCGGAACACGTCATCCTCCAGCGTGAAGAGTTGGCCTCCAGCCTTGCGGTGCTGTCACACCGGTTGCTTGTCGGACACAGTGATTAGAGCAGAATCCCTTGACGGAACATTAGTCCCTCAGCCCGCTCGCCTCGAGGAATCACGAGCTACGAGATTCCTCGCCGGTCACATAAGTGGCCAGTTGCGGTCCTTTTCATTCAGCACATTGATGGGTCCGGGCCAGTCAATGGCCAGCTTGGGATCGTCATACCGCCATCCGCCGGTGTAATCCGGGGCATAGTACTGGCCCATCATGTAGAAAACTTCCGTATTGTTCTTGATCGTCAGGAACCCATGGGCAAAACCGCTCGGTATAAACAACATGTTCATCTTTTCCGGCGAGAGCTCGACCCCAAAATGCTGCATATGGGACGGCGATTCGGGCCGCATATCCACAATCACATCGTAAAGGGCACCCTGTACGCATCGAACCAGCTTGGGCTCTGCAAACGGCTCGCTTTGGTAGTGCATGCCGCGCAGTGTTCCCACTTCCCGGTTGAACGATGAGTTGCATTGCACCACATCAAACTCAATGCCATGAGCCGCAAATTCCCTGCGGCAATAGGTGCGAGCGAAGTATCCGCGTTGATCGCCTATCGGATCCAGCGTGATCAGCCATGCATCCGTGAGTGGGGTTGGATCGAATTTCATCGGCGAACGCCTTTCAACCGGCTAGGGCCACACTTTCCAGGGGGCTTCATTCGCACTCCAGAGATCCTCCAGCATATGCTTGTCGCGAAGCGTGTCCATGGGGTGCCAGAAACCTTCATGCCGGAATGCCCCCAGCTGGCCTTCGGTGGCCAGGCGTTCCAGCGGGGCAAATTCCCAGGGCTCCGAATCGGCTTCAATATAATCCAGCACCTCGGGCTCCAGGACAAAGAAACCCCCGTTTATCCAGGCGCCGTCGCCATCGGTCTTTTCGCTGAATCTTTTTATCTTTTTATCTCCGGGTTTCAGGTTGATGACTCCGAACCTTCCCGGTGGCCGAATGGCGGCTACAGTTGCGAGTAAACCCTCCTGCCGGTGGTATTCAATTTCTGCGGTGAGGTCGATGTCCGAAACCCCATCACCATACGTCATGCAGAATGTTTCATCGTCCAGATAATCCCGCACGCGCCGGAGACGCCCTCCCGTCATGGAATCAATGCCGGTATCCACACAGGTAATCCGCCACGGCTCAACCCGGGAATGGTGGTATTCTATCGTGTTGTTTTTGAGGTCGAAAGTGACGTCCGCCTCGGACAGGTAGATCTTCGAAAAATAGTCCTTGATCATGTTGCTCTTGTAGCCGCATGCAATGATGAAATCGGTTATTCCATGGGCCGCATAGATCTTCATGATGTGCCAAAGAATGGGCTCGTCGCCGATTTCCACCATAGGCTTGGGCCGGGTGGAACTTTCTTCACTGATACGGGTTCCAAACCCTCCGGCAAGTATAACTACCTTCATGACGCTTACATCCCCCTTTCCGTGATCATATGCAGTGTGCCACCCTGGTCGAGCGAGGGCAACATTCGAATCGAGTCAAATATGAAGCAGACGATCCATCCCGCATTACTCGCACGATCGGCAGGACATTCCTCTCGAATCTGAGTCCCCGCCCGCCAGACGATGCTCCCCTACTCATCCGGCAGCATGCTCTCACCATGGTAGACCTCCGGCCGCCGATCATGAAGTACTGGGAAGTCCTTTCGTGTCTTATCCACCATCTCCAGGTCGATCGTTACGATGAGCAGCTCCGGATCGGTACCGCTCTCGGCCAACACGTTCCCCAATGGATCAATCACCGAGGAACGTCCTCCAAAAATATTGGCACGATCAGCACCGACACGATTGCAGGCGATCATAAAGCATTGATTCTCAATGGCGCGGGCTTTAAGCAATGCTCGCCAATGTTCGATGCGTGCCTGAGGCCACTCCGCCGGCAGCAGCACCAGGGCGGCTCCATTCAGGGCATATCCCCGGAACTGTTCCGGAAAGCGCAGGTCATAGCAGATGGCCATGGCCCCCTTGCACCATGGTAGGTTAAAAACGGGAGCACGATCACCGCTCCCCAGATATTTATCTTCCTCCATCAGGCCGATGGGATGCACCTTGCGGTAGCGGCCGCACAACCGACCGGACGAATCAACAAGCACCGCGGTATTGTAGGTCTGCTGCGATGCTTTATCCCATTCCAGCAAGGATCCGCAGATGGCCAGCCGGTGCTCGCGGGCCAAGGCTGCCATCGAAGCAAACAAGCCGGTTCCTATTTCATCCGCCAGATCGCGGGCACACTCCAACTTATACCCGCTGCCCCAGAGCTCGGGAAGAACAAGTAACCGGCTGCCCTTTTCCGCGGCCGAGACTGCCATAGTCTCCACGGCCTGAAGGTTGGCCCGGGCGTCTCCCAGCACAATGTCCATCTGCCCCAGGGCTAGTGTCAAATCCATGGTCCTGTCCTAACGTTCCAAGTACCCTGCCTGCGGGAATGCCCTTCCAGAAGACGGCCCGCTTTGGGGATTGCACATTACTACCGTTTCACGTTTAAGTAAACATAATCGGAACTGAAACATGAAATGAATCACAAAACAACCTGATGTGCCGGAAGACGCAGCCAATCTACAGCTGAAAGGATTTACCCATGAATTTCGATAATTCCAAAATCCTCCAAATGAAAAGTCACTCGCTCATTCCGGGCGGGGCACACACCTATGCAAAAGGCGACGATCAGTATCCCGAGCTGGCTCCCGGTTTCATTTCCCACGGCAAGGGTTGCCATGTTTGGGATGTGGACGGGAACGAGTTCATCGAATATGGCATGGGACTCCGTGCGGTTACCCTGGGGCATGCCTACGAACCGGTGGTCGAAGCCGCCTACCATGCTATGCAGAAGGGCATAAACTTTACCCGGCCCGCGGCGATCGAAGTTGAATGCGCCGAAAAGTTCCTGAGCATTGTCGACACCATGGACATGGTGAAGTTCTGCAAAAACGGATCCGATGCCACCTCTGCCGCCGTCCGGCTGGCGAGGGCCCACACCGGGCGCGATCTGGTAGCCATTTGCGCCGACCATCCCTTCTTCTCGGTGAACGATTGGTTTATCGGGAAAACCGCGATGAACGCCGGGATACCGAAGGCCATTCAGGATCTTACCGTATCCTTCCGTTTCAACGATATCGAAAGCATCCGTGAGCTTTTCAAGCAGCATCCGGGGCAGATCGCCTGTCTGATCATGGAGGCGGAAACAGCCACTGAACCCCAAGCCAACTTCCTGCAGGAAGCCTTGGAGGTTTGCCACCAAAACGGAGCCCTGCTCGTTGTCGACGAGATCATCACCGGATTCCGCTACCATCTGCGCGGTGCCCATGCCATGCACAACATCATCCCTGACCTCACAACCTACGGCAAAGCACTGGGCAATGGTTATTCCATTGCGGCCCTGGCCGGCAAACGCGAAATCATGGAGCTCGGAGGAATCTCCCACGCAAAGGAACGTGTGTTTATCCTTTCGTATACCTTCGGCGCCGAATCCCACTCGCTGGCTGCCGCGATGAAGACCATGGAGATCTACGAAACCGAAGATGTGATCGGCTACCTGTACCGCCAGGGCGAACGACTCAGCAAAGGCATCACCGAAGCGATCGCTGAACACGGCGTACAGGATTATTTCGGTCTGTTTGGAAAGCCGGTCAATCTATTATACTACACCCTCGACCCGGAAGGTAACCGATCGCAGGCCTACCGCAGCCTGTTCCTTCAGGAAGTCATTAAACGCGGGGTGATCATACCGTCGCTCGTGGTCAGCTATTCCCATAGCGACGAGGATATCGATCGGACCGTGGAAGCCATCAGTGGCGCGCTTGGAGTCTATCGCCGAGCGCTGGACGAAGGTGCCGAAAAATATCTCGTCGGCCGTCCATCAGATGTTGTTTTCAGGAAGTACAACTGATCGGGCGCGTGCCCTGTTCAACCGGCTCGGCGTCGTACGAAATTCAGACTATCCAGCATGTCTTGCGTACATGAAACCCTTCGGCATATCCCGACGGAGCGCATGCTTCCATTCCCCGGATGCGCATCAAGCCCAGAAACAGCTCTTCGCAGAACCAATGCCTGGACTTCTGGCTGGCAAAATGCTCCATCAAAAGACCAACCTTGGCATGAAAAGACCAACCTTGGCATGCAACGAATAGAACGGTTCCATGTCGTTCATCCGTTCCGCCGAAACAACACTCTCGCACAGCGGCGACATGCCGAGGTCGACCATGGTTTGATCAAGAGCATTCCCGCAAAACCGGCAAGGCTGACCAGACTCGCTCATAATACCTACAGTTCATGCCATATTTTCCATTTCGTCCACCAGGTATTCCGTAAACGGAATCGAACAGGTCCACCCCGGGGAAACCGAATTCAGCACGTGGAACGATTGGGCATCCCCCTCATAGACAAAATCCATCTCCAGACTCTTTGTCTCCACATTCAGCAGCTGCGCCCGGATTCCGGATGGTCCCCAATGGCTGAGACCTGACAATTCCAGACCGGCAGCCAGCGACTGCGACAGACCCACCAGATGGGCCCGGCTGTATTTGCGCAACTCCTCGAACGCCAAACGCCTGAAATCAAAATCCGCTTTGATCATCAGTTGTGCGCCCAATCCCATCGCCTCAACCAGCTCCCCAAACCTGAAGTTCCCCCCCCCTTTGTACTGTTCGCGCCAGAAAGCCGGTATCGCTGTTGGCCCAATCTTGTGATGCCCATCGACCGTTACGGTCAAATGCACTCCAAGAAACGGATTATTCAGGTTTGGAACGGGATAGATATTGGTCTTGAAGGTTCCGGCCGGATCGCTTGACTTCAGGTAGAGTCCCTTGAAGGGCAGAATGGCATACTTGTGTCCAAACCCGAACTGGTGCGCAATGCGGTCGGCATACAGTCCGGCCGCATTGACTACATAGCCGGCATCGAACGTCATGCTCTTTGTCGACACGCAATTGCCCTGGGCTTTGACGAACGGTTCCGAGCAGGCGAATTCGATGCCCAGATCGGCAGCATCGTGGCGGAATGCCTCAAGCACGGCAACTGGATCGGCCGTTGCCGTATTCGGGCTCCACAACGCATGGCGGCAGGTCTTCACGCGCGGCTCGATTTCCTTCGCTTCCGCTTCCGTGATCTTGTGCAGCGCCACACCATTGACCTGTCCCCGCTTCAACAATTCATCCAGGGTCGGAAGTTCTGATTCATCTTTGGCGACCACCAGTTTTCCGCACTCGTTCAACGGCAGCCGATGTCCGCGAATAAAGTTCTTCATGGCGATGTTTCCATCGCGGGTAAAGCGCGCTTTCAGGCTGTTGGCCGTATAGTAGAATCCCGCATGCAGCACCCCGCTGTTGCGCCCGCTTCCGTGCATCCCCAGTTTCGGTTCTTTATCCACGATGCACACCGAGCAATCGGGATGCCGGCGCTTGAGATGCATTGCGATATTAATGCCGATTATCCCACCGCCAATAATCAGAAAATCCACTGTCTTCATCAAAACCAAGCCTTCATCTTCTTCTTTTATACTGCGGTGAATGCCACAGAGAACCCGGGGAAATGCCGGGCAGTGCAGCTTGTATGTTCAATAAAGTTTCAATTCGGGAATGGCTACAAGAAAGCGGCCGCCCCATTCATGGACGCATGCCTGCTGCGATGCGACTTCCTCGGCAATATTCCATGGCAGTATAAGCACATAATCGGGTTTTTGCTCGGCCAGCGCGGTGGGCGGCAGAATGGGGATATGACTGCCAGGCATGAACTTGCCTTGCTTGGAGGGCGCTGCATCGCAGACGAAGGGTACCAGATCCGGTTTGACTCCCGCATAATTCAGTAATGTATTGCCCTTGGCCGCCGCACCATATGCCGCAACCGTTTGGCCCTTGCGCTCCTGCTCAACCAGGAACGCCAGCAGGTCATCCCTGATTTTGTCCGCCTTGGGTTGAAACTCCAGATAGGCGTCCAAAGCTCTCAATCCCGCTTCCTTTTCCTCCTTCAGGACGCGCGCAACGCTTTCCCCATCGTGTCGCGGATCGTCGAGATGGCATCCATAGACCCGCAGGCTCCCGCCATGGGTCGTCAGCTGTTCCACATCCCATACCCGTAAACCGGCGTGTCTGAACATGAGATCGACGGTGTACAGCGACAGGTAGGAGTAGTGCTCGTGATAGACGGTATCAAACTGGTTTTCCTTCATCAGCATGAGCAGATGAGGAAACTCCAGCGTAATCGTTCCCCCGGGCTTGAGGGCTTCCTTAAGACCCGCGGTGAAATTGTTTATGTCGGGCACATGGGCATATACGTTGTTCCCGATGATCAAATCCGCCTGCCGGCCTTCTCCGGCCAGGCGCTCGGCCAGGGCTTGCCCGAAGAATTCCGACAGCACAGGAATGCCCAGGCCTTTTGCCACCTCGGCCGTGCCGGTCGTCGGCTCGATACCCAGACAGGGGATTCCGGCATCGACAAAGTTTCTCAAGAGGTATCCGTCATTGGAAGCGACCTCGATGACAAAGCTTCCGGCATCCAGTTCAAGCCGGTCGATAATCATGGTCACGTAGCGGGCCGCGTGATCGAGCCAGCTCGAGGAGACCGATGAGAAATAAGCATAGTCGTCCTGAAACAAGTCTTCACCGCTATCGTTGTCCTCGGTCTGCACCAGCCAACAGTTGTCACAAACGAACAACTTCAGGGGATAGGTTTTTTCGACCAGCTCCAGTTGTTCCCGCGGAAGGTAGGAATTGGAGGGCGGAGCAGATCCAAGATCGAGGAAAACGTGTTCAAGCGGTGTTTGGCAGTAGTGGCAGTTCATACATCAAGCCTCTTGGTTCTCAGGTTGAATGGGCGCATTGCCCGGATACGAATTATAGTTTCCTCAGCAAATCAGTTTGGAGCAAATCATCGGCTGCCGCCCTTAGGACGTCCTTGGCCAGTCCAGACCGTTCAACGATATCATCGAGTGAATAGTCTCCATCGGAGAGGTTGAGTATCCAGAGCAGTGCCATCTGGTAATCCTTGGTATCGCGATCCCCCCCAACCTGCTTGTACAGCCCGCGCCTGCCCAGCTGCGGCTCGCAATGCGGTTTGAGGTTGAGGTACTTCTCCGCCGACTCCAACCGTCCGATGATCTCCAGCAGCAGCTCAAACGACTCGGCCAGACGGTCCGCTGAAATAAAATCAAGATTGTCAGCGGAGGTGTGATATTCCGGAAACCTGCCATGCGGCGTGCGCGTCAGGCTGCCCACAGGCAGATTGAATCCCGGCGAACAAAACTGCCGTTCATCGTAACCGTAGGGATAGAAATCGATGATCCCATGATCCACTCCTTTTTCGCGGAGTATCCTGCAAACCAGCCGGTCGATCTCGGCGTCCCCCTGTCGGCTTTTCTTGTAGTGGAACTTGCCGTTGTCCCCGAGTAAGGCAAGTACCAGCCCGTGTCTGATTCGTTCGACCTTGTCCCGGTTCAAACTAAGCCAGGTGATCGATCCGATGGTGCCGGGAATGAACAGGAAACGGTAGGTATAGCGCGGTTTCAAATCCGACAGATGCCGGGCCAGCAGGGCAGCCAGACCGATGCCCGAGAGATTGTCGTTACAAAGAGAAGGATGGCAGACATGGGCGGTGATCAGCACCTCGTCCGTTGTCTCGCCTTCGATCACGTACTCGCCATAAGTCAGCGATCCCGGTTCGAGGGTGGCATCGATCAGCACCTCGTACTCTTCGTCGCCAAGAGACTGCAGCCGGTTGTCCGAGATACAGAATCCCCAGTTGCGGTTATGATAGGATGTCCGGTACGGAATCCACTCGGGATGGTCGGGGAGCGAATACAGATGCTTCTTCAGCTCCGCAAGGTCCATGCGCTCATGGAGGGGAATGCTATAGTGCACGAGATGGAGATTGGATTCCTGCAGATCGACAACACGCTCGCCGGATGCATTCTGGATATAGGCCACGGAGACGTTCCACTCGTCAGGTACGGTCCAATCGAACACCGCTGTTCCACTCGGCACTTCATGGACCTGCAGCGGAATATGCTCTCCGAGAATCTCAAGTGTTTTACGCACACCGTTTCCGGTAATACTGCGGTGGAACGGGTAAAGCCGCTCCGCCAATCCATACAACTCTGAACCAATATCCATGTACCCCCCGGGAACGGGCCTGCCTACATCCATTCAAGGTTGTCGTTCAAGTATCCGCGGTCACGCAATCGCGCCAACACTTTGAGCCGGATAAACTGTGACTCGCGGAACATGGGGTCGTTGAATCCCATCTCCGTCAGATTGCTCTTCAGATCGCGAATGGTATCCTCCAGAGTCCAAACCGGTTGATGATTGGGTGCGAATTCCTTGAAAAGATCGAAGTTGACGCGGTAGGAGCGCTTGTCCGGCGGGGCGTCGGGATTGACACTGACCGATGCGTCGGAAAGCTGGAGGGCAACGGCGTCGGCCAAGGGCTTGATCTGGTTGTTCCATTCATTGCAGCCGGTATTGACGGCGAGAAACGCACCGCCCTGCTGCGGCTCGCGCATTACCCCCCATTCAATGGCGCGCGCCATATCCCTGGTATTGATCATCGGACGCCATGGCGTCCCATCGCTGAGGATCCCGATCTCCTTGTTCACAATCGCCCCTGCCACAAAATCGTTGAGAACCAGATCCATCCGCAGGCGTCCCGTGAATCCACAGGCCGTGGCGAAACGCAGACAGGTTATGGTGAAGGCATCGTCGGCCAAAGGCTCAAGGTCTTTTTCGGCTGCCACTTTAGAACGCGCATAGGCCGTGAGGGGGTTGAGTTCGTCGGTCTCTTTTTTAGGATATTCACTGGCTGCACCATACATGCTGCAGCTGGAGGCATATACAAAGTTGCGGACCCCGTTGCGTTGGCACATCTCAGCGAGGCGGACCGCGGCACGATAGTTGACCTCCATCGTGACGTCTTCGAATTCCTTGCCCATTGGATCGTTTGAAATGGCGGCCAGGTCAACCACCGCATCGACTCCGTCAAGCAGATCCTCGGGAAAGCTTCGGATATCTCCGAATACCTGCCGGTTGAGTTTCACTTCCGGCAAGCGGCCTGCATTGCTCAGGCAGTGGGCGAAGTACCCGATGTCGAAGCCGATCAACTCCGCGTCGGGAAAGCTACCCCTCAATTGCTCGACCACGCTGGGTCCGATGTAGCCCATATTACCCGCAATGATAATCTTCATCTGCTTTTCTCCTCCAAGCACAGGGTTTCAGTCCTTGCCAGCACCAACCATCCCAACAGGCAACCGATCAACGTGCCAGCGACATTGCAGATCACATCCAGGGTGCTTGGCACACGTCCAACGATATGCCGCTGCATCCACTCAATGCAACCACTAACAAGAAATCCGATCATAACGGGTACCAGAATGGTCGTGAAGACTTTTCGACCAGTGAAGCGCTTCGTCATCCATACCCCCAGTAAAGCGCCCAACGGTATAAATCCGGCAACATTAAAGAATCGGTCGGAAAACGGGCTTTGCGCGCTGTCCCTGCTGATAAAGAGATTACGGTACTGCAATATCGTACACCCAGCCCCATCACCCGGCGTTTGAAAATCCTTTAAGAGGCTCGAACCGCCAACGCGTTCGCTCCGCTGCAATGCCGCCACTTCCCCGGCATCCAACACCCGGTCGTACACCGCGATCCGCTGAACGCTTCCACTCCACGCCTTACCGCCATTCGGTTCATCCCCGATCACAAGCACGTGGTTGCGGCCCCAGTTGTCAAATCCTCCCCCCAACGACAACAAGGTGGGCTGGAGGACCCCGTCTAGATACATTCTGATTTTCTCACCATCGTAGGTCACCACAACATGTCGCCAGTTATTGGTCGACACCAGTGCCTTGGGGACAACGAGATTAGACAACAAGGCATTGTAATCGGTGCGGGTTGTCCGCAATCGAAACGAGAGCGCGTCCCCTTCCTGCGCCAGCGTAAAATTTCGAAAGCGGTTGTCGCGGGAATACGTGAGAATGCGCGCGGGACCGGCCTGCTTCAATGAATCCGTTTTCAACACGATCTCAAGCGACATCCGTTTGGCCGCCAGCAGTTCCCGGCGCATACCGGACACCGTGGCATGTTCCACCTCCTGCGCCGTTCCCGGCCTGACATGCAGCAGGTTATTGCCCCCCTTCGCAGGCATACTGCCAGCAGGGGTAGAAGCCACCAGACAAAACGGGCGGAATGCAAAATAGACCATCAGCACCAAATAGAGCCCGACCAGGATTCCAAAAAGGTTCCGCTGCATCCGGTCTATCTCCGAGCTTCCACGCTACCCGTCATAAACACCTGCAACCTTTGAAGCGACTTCGGGAATGCTCAACACGTCGTTGTGCCCTCCGCCGGCCACATACCCTTCGAACCGTCCGGCGCAAAGCTCTTCAAATCCCATGAATGGATCGTTCCACCATCCCTGCAACCCCAGATTACGCCCGAGGACACAGCAGGACCGGAAGTAGACAATATCCCCGGTATGACGATGCGACTTGTGCTTCTTTGCTGCATTCACCAGCGTTTGGCTCGAGTAGAACGGGCGTTTGTCCACTGGAACCTTCCGGCCGCGCACCAGATTCAGTTGCAATGCGATAAGGGACGGTTGATGCCGCATCCAATGTACCGCGGACACCACCAGCGGCGAGCGCTTGAGCAGACTTTTCGCACCGGAGGGTTCATCCAATTCCGGCGACGTCCATGAACCCCACCGTTCATGGCGCTCTTCCAGATCGTTCATCATGGCCTGAAATTGTCGACGGACAGTAGCAGAGCCATCGGGCTCTTCCTTGTGATAGCTGGAAGCTTCAAGGTTGGGGCAGTCGACAACCAGGACCGGGCCATCGACCTCAATCCCATCAGCCTGCAGCTGCCGGGCAAGTTCTATAGCGATTAAACCGCCAATACAGTGGCCGCCAATCCGATAGGCCTCCCGTTGCTCAAAACGGAGCAGTTCCGCCTTGTAGGCCGAGGCCATCGCAGCAATAGACTCATGGCCGCGACTGCCATCCCATCCGGACCACTGGAATGCGTATACCGGCTGTCGGGAGCCCAGGTTCCGGGCAAATTCACGGAATACCAGCACATTGCCGGCGCCGCCATGGATCATGAATAGCGGAGCAACCTTCGAATCTCCTTTTTGAATCACCTGCAGACACCGGAAGCCTGCCAGTTCCACCTCGCCGCCCTCATCGTCAATAGCAGCAGCAAGCTCCCGTACCGTTGAATGCTGGTTAAGCAATGCTAAAGGAAACTCCCGCCCCGTTCGTTGCGCGATTTCATGGAAGAGGTACACACTGCCGAGCGAGTCGCCTCCCAACTCAAAGAAATCATCGTCAATTCCCACCCGCTTCAGCTTAAGCAAGCGCTGCCAAAGCGCGGCCAGCCACTTTTGTGTTTCCGACTCGGGTGCGGTGAACCGATCATCGGCCGATATGGACAAGGTCGGTTTGGTCAGCGCCTTTCGATCGAGCTTGCCACTGGGCGTATAGCTCCACTCGGCCACCGGCACAAACACAGCCGGAACCATGTAATCGGGCAACTTCCCGTAGGCAAAGCTCTTGAGTTCGTCCACCGGAAAGTGCTCCGGATTCGCGACCTTTACGAATCCCGCCAGCCATTTACCGCGGCCTTCGTCCTCGTACACCATGGTTACCGCCTGCTCAACACTCGGGAACGCGCCCAGCGCCAGGTCGATATCCTGCAACTCGATGCGAAATCCCCGCAACTTGATCTGATTGTCAACACGGCCGATGAATTCAATCATGCCGTCGCGATTCCAGTAAACCATGTCGCCGGTTTTGTACATGCGCGCATTGGGTTGATCGCTGAACGGATCGGCGAGGAACCGGTCGGCCGTCAGATCGGGCCGCCCGGCATAGCCCCGGGCTACGCCCGCGCCGCCGACATACAGCTCACCCGGCACACCGGGGGCGACAGGACGCAGAAAACGATCCAGGATGTAGCAGGTGGAGTTGGAGATCGCGCGGCCGATTGGAATCGGCTTGTTCGGATCGAACAAAGCTCGCTCAAACGTGTAGGTGGTCGAAAAGGTGGTATTCTCGGTGGGACCATAACCATTGATCAACTGCGTCTCAGGCAGTTCCTTCAACGCCTTCTCCACATGCCAGGGCGATAGTGCCTCCCCGCCGGCCAGCAGATATTTGACCGGCTTGAGGATTTCCGGGGCGGCGGTAATGGCCAGATTAAAAAGGGCGGCTGTCATCCAGAAAATATTGACCTGGTGCTCTTCGAGCAACTGCCCGATGGTTTCGAGGGTTGGCACACGGGATGGACTCAACACGCATTTTCCGCCGTGCAGCAACGGCCCCCAAATCTCGAGGGTGGAAGCATCGAACGACACCGCCGCCATGTGCAGCATGACCGTGTCGGTGCCGAAAGGTACATAATCGGTGCCGAATACGAGACGAATGATGCCCCGATGCACCACTTCAACGCCTTTGGGCCGCCCGGTGGAGCCTGACGTGTACATGATATAGGCCAGATCATCGGTTCCGCATTCTATCCCAGGATTCTCACCTGAACAGGACTCCAGTTCCTTGGTGATATCATCCAGCGAAATAAGGTTGGCACCGGCCACATCAGCGAGCCGATCCGCGACCGCCGCCTGGGTCAGTACGACTGGCGGCTTTGCATCTTCCAGCATTTGTCCGATTCGCTCCGGAGGAAACTCCACATCCAGCGGAATGTAGGCCGCACCCGCCTTGAGAACAGCCAGGGTGGAAACCAGTTGCGGCACGCCTCGCTCAAGAAACGTGGCCACTCCCTGCCCCGGACGGACGCCCACGTTGACAAGGTAATGAGCCATGCGGTTGCTCCGGTTATTCAGTTCCGAGTAGGTTACGTGTTCATTACCATAGACCAGCGCCACGGCATCCGGCCGTTCGGCCACCTGTTTTTCGAACAAGGTCTGCACCGTGCTCTCGGGGTACTCCGTGGGGTCAGGATTCCACGCCTTGATTACCTGAATACGTTCCGCTTCCGAAAGATGTTCGATCGTTCGCACCGACCGATTGGGTATCGCCAGGGCGGCAACGACCCGGTGCAGATGTTCGGATACCTTCCGGAGCGTGGCATCGGACACACTGTACCTTCCCCGGACGCCCATCCCCTCTGCCGCCGAGTGAAAAACGACGCAGTGAAAAAGTGTCCGTTCAGGATCAAATCCCATTGCCTTCCTGAGCTCCTGCTCCGACAGGGTCTGCACCTTAAACTGGGCGGCAATGGATTCCAGGTAGCGTTCTGAAGACTGTTCCTCCTGCACCTCCAGCATCAAGGGGCGCGGTATGCGATCGTCCGATTGCTGAACCCCTACAGAGATTAAGGAGTCGCCCGAAAAGCGGGACATCAGCAAGGTCCAGGCTGCCAGCCACACGTTGAATTCTGCACCGTCGGAAGCCGCGATGAACCAATCACGGACCGCCGCGTCATCACCATATCCAAACGCCAGCGGCGTCGCCTCGTCGAAATCTTCGAACATGCGGGTTCGGATATTTGAACTTTCCTGCGGCGCCATGCCAGATACTCCTGCTACTGGACCCTCTCCCGTATTCGCTGGATGCCTATCATTGCACCCGGCTCCGTATACGCATGAACAATCCAACCAAACATCCGGCCACGATTCCAATCATGGAAGGCACAAGGTCCCGCATATCGCATTTCCGGGCGAATTCGGTGGGAAGAAAAAACTGTAGTCCTTCAAGCACGATGGCGAGCAACAGCGATATGACCATGGTACGGGCGACGGCTGTGGCTGCGCGCGATGAGCGCATACCATGCATTAAGATGATGGCGATCGTGGCCATAAGCGATATGTGTACGGCAGGCTCCAGCCGGTGCTGCACCCGGTCATAGTACGGGCTGACCCATTGACCGAACGCCCCCCACTCCCGGGGAGCCGGCACCAGCAGGATGGTCAGCGCAACCACGCCCCAGATCATGATCAAAAGCGTAATCCACACGGCTGATTTGGCGGTTGATGGCTTCATGATTAACGTTCGAAGAACTGGCCTATTTTCCTCAGGTTTTTCCATGCCAGGGTATGCATTCCGCCGATGCGGTTCCGGCGGATTACCTGCCAGTCCTCCCGCATCTTCGTCAGGATATGCCCGAGGCTGCGGTTGCTGATACCGCCGACACGCATTTTTACAATCATCATGCGCAAATAGGCCGGCTCCACCTCGTATTTGGACAGCATGCGCATCATAAAGTCATAGTCCGCAGAGCAGGTGTAGGACGAATCAAAATACTTTCCGTCCGCAAGTTTGGTTCGCTCATACACCTCGCGGGAGACGTAAAGAGCCGGGTGCGGAGGCATCCACCCCCATTTAAGATTACGGTGATAATACACCCCGCTTTCCCAGTGCCGAACAATCACAAGCTTCCCGGCCGCGTTCGGCCGGACATACTGCAGATCTCCGTAAACCGCTTCGGCAGCGGAATTGGCAAAGGCGCAGGAAAGCCTGTTCAGCACCCCAGGTGAGGCCAGCGTGTCATCGGCATGCAGGAATCCGACCACATCGCCGGTCGCCATACCCACGCCCTTGTTTAGCGCATCGTACACACCGTCGTCCTTCTCCGACAAAAGTCGATCGGGCTGGAACTCCGCCTCCTTGATCATCGCCAGGGTACGGTCGGTTGAGCCTCCATCGATTACGATCCACTCGATTTGATCTCGCGGATAGTCCTGCTCCGCAATCGAGCGAAGCGTTTCCCCAATGGTTGCCTCCGAATTATACGTTGCTGTGATGATGGAAAATTTCATCGTTCTCCGGATTTCGTTTATTTCCAATGTCGGTACCATTCTACGAATCTGGTGAGCCCTTCCTTCAGGCTGATGACGGGCTGATAGCCGAGCTTGTCCCTGGCCCTGTCGATATCCGCATAGGTGATCGGAACATCCCCGGGCTGCATGGGCAGCAGTTCCATCCGAGGTTCCGTTCCCACCGATTCACCAAGGTAGCGGATCATATCCATGAGCAGCTCAGGCTGGTTGTTGCCCAGATTGAATACTTCATATTGATCCAACCCACCGACGAGCAGGGCCGCCATCACCCCCTGAACAATATCATCGATGTAGGTAAAATCGCGTTTCATATCGCCATGGTTGAAGACCTTAATCGGGTTCCCCTTCAACATGGCATCGGTAAAGAGCCAGTAGGCCATGTCGGGCCTCCCCCAGGGGCCGTAGACCGTGAAGAACCGCAGTCCGATCGACTGGAAGCCGTATAAATGCGTGTAGGCATGGGCCATCAGTTCATTCGCTTTCTTGGTTGCCGCATAGAGGCTCACGGGATGGTCGACCGGATCGTCTTCAGAAAAAGGAACCTTATCATTGCCTCCATATACACTTGAACTGGAGGCATAGACCAACCGGGACACATCATTGTGACGGCAGCATTCGAGAATATTCAAATGGCCCGCAAGATTGGACTCCTCGTAAGCAAAGGGGTTCTGAAGAGAGTAGCGCACACCAGCCTGAGCGGCCAGATGGCATACCCGCTCGAATGCATGCTCTTCAAACAACGAAGTCAGCAGAGCATAGTCGGCCAGATCACCATGAATCCCCGTGTATCCATCTCGCGCTTCCAGGCCGACATGCCGCGCCTGCTTGAGATCGACCGGATAGTAGTCGTTGAAGTTGTCGAGACCGACAACCTCGTGTCCCTCATCCAGCAGCGCGTGCGCCACGTACGAGCCAATGAAACCTGCCGAACCTGTAACCAAAATCTTCATACTACCTCTGCTTTACGGGCACACAGGGATTTCCCGAACACACCATGTTTGCGGGCAGATCCCGCGTGACCACACTGCCGGCGGTCACGACGGCGTTTTCGCCCACCGTTACACCGGGCCCGATAAAGACATTCGCGCAAATCCATGCACCATCCCCTATGATGATCGGCCTGGTCAGCAGATCGAACGATTCCTTCGACCAGTCATGGCTTCCCGTGCAAAGGAAGGCCCGCTGGGAGATGCACACATTCGCCCCGATCTCAATACGATCCAGGTTGAGCAGCCACACCTCTTCACCAATCCATGAGTTACGACCGACGGAAAGTTTCCAGGGAAAGGTGATTTTCGCCTTCGGCTTGACCACAACGCCATCCGACAGGCTTGCACCGAATGTCCGCAGGATTCGGCGCTTGGTTGCGTAGAGCTTAACGCACTCCAGGTTGAACACTCCCTGTTGGAGTACCCGCCATGCAAGCTCCTTCAGCGCCGAGCCCCCTCGGCTGAAGGCACTGTTATTGAATTTTGACAAATCAACCATGTTTTACCGCCAGTAAAACCTTATCCGTCTAGGCATCCAGAATGCAAGCAGGCTTGTGCCCGCCCAGGCACCATTCATAAACCGACCGCATCTCGTATGCGATACGCTCCCAGGTGAATTCCTGCTCCACCAGCTGCCGACCGCGGGCCCCTATTTCCGCCAGATCATCCGCTGGCATGTCGCCGATCCGCGCCAATGCGTCTACAATGGAATCCACTTCCGGTCGGGTCCGTATGGCAGCCGCCGCCTCAAATCCTCTTGGAATGTTGCAGTAATCGGTCATAACCACCGGCAGGCTGTACGACCAGGCCTCCAGCACCGACATCGGCAGGCCTTCCGAGAAGGAGGGCAGGATAAACGCATCCACAGAGCGCAACAACCGGTCCTTTTCATCACCGAACTGCGGGCCGACAAACACCACCGACTCGCCAACGCCCTGTTGGCTTGCCAGCTGTTTGAGACCCGCCTCGTAGCCTCCATCATCCCAGCCTGCGATGAGGAGATGCCAATCTGAACCATCTTTACAGTGCCGCCAACGGGACCATGCTTCTATCAGTTCCTTCAATCCCTTCTTCGGGTGTATCCGTCCTAGAAAAAGTAGTTTTTTATTTCCGGTGCGGCGCGGCGATTCGTCAAGCCTGGGCAGGTCAACGCCGTTGGGGATTAGCGCAATCGGGTTTCGCAGCCCATATGCCCGAATCGATTCAGCTTCGGAAGCGCACAACGCGTGAATACATGAGGCCTTCCGCAACGATTCATTGGCAAAGAGCATCCCCACCAGCTTTTTCTTCCATGCTGAATTCTTCACCGCCCACGGATCGAGCATGCCCCGAGGTGAAATGACAACCGGCCAGCGGGTTCGCGCCTGCCATTGCGCTGCTGCCCACTGCCGATCCAGCCAAAGTCCATGCACATGTAATAGATCGGCGTTGGAGGAACGCAGTATTCTGCGGAGCTTGACGGATCCCAGCAAAGGTCCGTAGCCATGATACAAATCCGTAGGTATCGGGTGCCATAACGGCAGGTCCGCATCGGTATCCCCGTCAATATGACTGACCAGGCGGATATTCACATCGAGCCGCTGCAAGGCCTGTGACAGCCACCGCACCGAATAGAACAGTCCGCCCTCGTTGCGCGAGACTCCGGAAAGGACACAAACCTTCATTTCATCTCCAAGCTGGAGCGCTCTTGAACGGAACCCCCGGATACGCTCTCATCGATGGCGGAAATCAATCGATCTTTCCAATGCGATTCACTGTAAAATCCAGCGCTCTGAAGACACGCTTCAGAACAGGCGTTGCGCAGTTCCCTATCCGTCAGCAGCCGCTGAATCGCCTCGGCCAGGGCGGTCGGGTTCCGGGATGGTACGACCAGCCCCTCCCTGCCATGCTCTATTGGGCTCCCGGCTTCCGGGGTAACGATGACCGGACATCCGGCCCCTATAGCTTCGGCGACAACTCCGGCAAACCCTTCTGAAAGCGACGGAAAAACAAAGCCGTCCGCGGACAAATATTCCTCCTTCATCTGCGCCGTCGTGAGTTTTCCCAAAAAATTAAGATCCCTGCATATGGGATGGTTTGTAATATGCTCCGGTATCGATCCGGCAACACGGACATCCAAACCGGGGGCCCCGCCTTTCAACTGAGTTGCCGCCTGTGCCAGGTAGTGCAGACCTTTGCGCAGGGGATCGCCTCCCGCAAACAGCAATCTGCCCTTTACTGGGGTATTGCGACGGCCCTGAAAATCAATGGAACAGCCGTAAGGCACGATCCGCACCTTCCCGGATACCTCCGGAGTAAGGTTGTGCACGCCTGTCGCCACCCATTCCGACGGACAGAGCAACACATCAGCCAGGTCCGCGATCTCCCGCCACATTTCATACTCCTGGCGAATAATACTGTCATCCAGGCCGCAGCCCCAATCCGGGAACAACGTGAGCTCTTTTTTCATGATAGCGGCGGTCTGCGGGTTGATGTAAACATCAACGGCAATACGCACCCCCTGCGACTTGGCCCATCGAACAAAATCAAGATTGTCGTAGTACATGGTGTAAAGCACATTGGCACCGTGCAATCCCCGTCTTTTCATTCTGCGGGAAAGAATCCGATCCCGCTGGCGGTAGAGGGTATACCCCTCTTTCCTGATCCCCAGCAATCGCTGCCCGAACTCATATGCATTGTAGGCATCGGACGTAAATATTTTCTGCCGCGGGACGCCGTTAATTTTCCGATTGGCCAGACGTTTCAAGGCTTGTGAGGTAAATCGACCGAAGCAGGCCGCATACGCCCCGAGGGCGCTGAGGGCAGAGGAGTCCGTATAAAACGCAGCCAGCATACCGGCCTGTTCCATCATTCGTGGAACGGCATACCGATGACGAGCACCATGTTGGCAGACCAGGACCCGGGGCTTGTCTTTTTCCATTACTGTCATAACCCCACTCACTCGTTAATGATCGGTTCCTGTTGGTAGATAGAAGGATTCCGGATATATCGCTCTCTTGCCCAGTACAAAAGCGGGTAACCCAATGTAAAAAAATAGATCCATACCCGTATCAAGATGTCATTCGTCCCATGGGAAACCGATTGCATGCCTTTGGACAGACTGAACATATACAGCAGTTGTCCAAGAAAGGAGCCCATCATGGCATGACGATACAGGATCCCCATCAAGGAACCGATCAACAAAAACTTAATGGCTCCGAGCCACCCGAACGAACCAAAAGCATCTGTATAGCCCGTGTCTGTCGTACCTATATAATAAGAATGTCCATATCGATCCTCGGCCAGTTGGCCGATGTCCTCGTCGTTCGCATGGAGCATCAGGCTTTCCTTGAAATCGCTCCCCAGTAGTTGTGCAGGCACATAGTTGAACACAAACCGGTTCCAATGTGCGCTGCCATAGTCATAGTATCCGGTATCAGCATATGCTTGGCGGAAATAAAGATAATTTTCAAACTCGTACCCGGAAGAGTCGATGCTTCTTTTTGAGGTGGCCAGGTAGTCTGCATTAGCAACTTTGGATAGCCGTTTAGACAACGGGATGGATTTGTTTTTCATGATCATACGATAGGTATGGATGCCGTTGATCAAGATCAACCCACAAACCAGACCTGTAATGATAAACCACCGCGGGATGACAATACGACGCACAAACCAAAGACCTAAAACAATATAACCGATGAGGTCCATCATGCCCGCTCTTCTCCCGCGCAGGACGGCCGCTTCCAGCATAAGGAGAAGGCATGGAATGAGAAAAACCAGTAATTTCGGCGCGAGGAGCCTGGATTGGCTGAGGTAGAGCAACCATAACGAAATAAAGCCTATTTTGAACACACTCGCTAGAAAGAGATACTTAACTGCCGCACCTGACCATTGTGACTGGGCCAGCACCTCATCGGGAAGGGACCAGAGCTTCCACTCAAAGAAAAAACCAAATAAGCAGAGCATTGCCGCCCCAAGATAGAGCTTTTTTTTATCAAAGGGGGCATCCAGCCAGGAGGCTTTGGTTGGTCGCCGCCGCAACGCCAGCTCGAATCCCAGCCACATCGCAAGGGTGCATATCGAGGCGAACAACATTGCATCTTCATACGCGTATCCCGGGTACTTGGACTCATTGTAATACCCGCCAATGGCTTGAGGGTAAAACCATCCAAGAGCAATCATTCCTGCCCAAAACGGAAACTGGTAGAAGGCCCCCTTGCGGAGGAGGTAACTCAGCACCATGATTACGTTGATGGCCCCATACAATATTAGTGAAAACAGGCTCATTATCTCACAGGGTCGTACTATCGATCGCTTATGCGCTTGAATATAGCAAAGCGGTAGGTGGTTCGAATCCTTTTTTTAAACAGAACAGAGAGGTATGTCTGACTTTGCTCAATGCATGCCGCAGCGTTTTCGTCTGTGACTGCCCCCATCGGCGATACGCATTGTAGATATCACCTTCCGGGAGCTCCTTCCATTGGTGCGCAATGGCATCGAACGTGCAATCCCTAGCACGTGTCCGGCTTGGTTCAACCAGTCTGTTGTACAATGCGGAATGAGTTTTCAATCCGACGAAGGCTTCAATCATCTCGCTGCAGGAACAAACACGAAGGGACAACGAGCCTGGCACTTCCATCCGGGAGCGGGCAGAAATCCCCCCGCCAATAAAAGAAACCCCTGCATGCCATGCATTGATCAACCTGGTGGGCGGTTTCCGCTTAAACCTCTTCTTATTGAATACACGAATCCCGATCAATATATACACATCACTCGATGAGGATTCATCAACCGGGGAGATAACGAAGTTGTAACGGCGATTACTCAACGTCCGGTCCTGAATGTAGTAAGTTTGTTATCGGCATAGGTGCTGTATCTTGCGGAATTATCATGTTGCTTAATCGCCGTCCAGGTCCGCGGAACTGTCCCTACTCACGCAGCGCCGACCTCCGCTTTCGGATCCACATTAATATATCATGGAGCAATCTGTCCATGTATTGTTTTTCGCTCCTGTTGAAAAAGATGACCACCACCAACGCACTGCCTGCGAGGAAAAATAATCCAAACGACAGAACGGCCCCGATGCCGGTATGATGCCATATGGACTGGGCAACCGTCGCCGCGGCCCAGCTAGACAGCAACATGGCACAGGCGCCCAGGTGATTCACAACCACAACCTTCGGCGATATTCCCATGATATGGCATACCCCCAGCGGCACAGCCAGCGATGCCCCCAGCACTTCGGCAACAACCGTCCCCGTCGCCACACCGATAACGCCGAAGCCCGCCCAGATCAGCGACATGGACACGGCCACATTCACTATCCCGGTCAACAGGCTGACGACGCCGGTAAAATGCACCTTGTTCATCGCGACGTAGATCTGCCACAGGACCTCCTGGCCGATGATAAACACGACATAGATGATCAGGAGCCGAAGCAAGTGTGCATACTGCACGACCCAATCACCCAGCCACAGCCTGAGCAGAGGTTCGGCAAAAACAAAAACAAAGCCTGCAATCGAGGCCATCAGGCATCCCAAGAGCTTTGCTCCAAACAGGCTCAGGCGCGCAACCCGCTCGATATCCCCGCGGGCATAATCGATCATGTATACCGGCTCAAGCACGGTTGCCAGCTGCTTGCTGATTTGCTTCATGAAATTCGGCCACACCAATAACGCGGCATATACGCCCGCCATCTCCCGGCTTACAAATCGATTGATCATCCACACATCGGTCTTCAGACAAAGACTGGCTCCCAGCACAACCACAATCGACCAGGCCGCCATTTTCATTACCGGGCCAATCCATTTTCTGGTCACGCAGGCAAGCTTAAACACAAGTCCGTGCGCCAATTTTCGATACATGATAAAAATCACGATGCCGTACAAGAGCGTCAAGGCAATATCGACGACCCCCACCAACCACAAACGTGCCCCGACGGTTTCGACAAGCACGATGAGAAACACCATGCGCAGGCTCAGGTTAATGGTCTCCAACGTGGCGCTGATATCCAAACGGTTGGCGGCCTGGATGGGCGTCAGGAAAACACCGGTAAGCATCGATATGAAAAAGATCAGAACATTGCAGCTCACCAGGATTTTAAAATCGATGGCCAGTTCAGGCGGAAAATCGATCACCCAGTCGAGCTTCCAGATCCCGAGGCAGAAAAAAGGTATTTGCATCAGGATCAACCCAAGATTGGCGATCAGCGCCGTGCTGAAGATTTCATTGGCCTGCTGCCATTCATCCTTGTTGAGCGCGATGTTGAGGAAACGTGCCGTGGCGTTTCCAATGCATCTGGCGATCATCCCCACATACTGGGTCAGGAATCCCGCGAGGGCAATGAGTCCATACGGTGCAGATCCGTAGTGTTCGACCAGATACGGAATGAACAAGACGCCTGACACCGTGTACATGCCGAATCGCACGGCCACAAACACGGCGTTTTTCGACATGCGCCCGAAACTGCTGTCTGAGTGGAATTTCATGGTCTTACCAAGGGAAACCTGCGGTTTGCAGATTATTTCCCAACCCTATCCTCATACATAATCCCTGCTGGGCAACCGCAGAACATCATGCCAGATAAAGGACATGGCGCCCCTGAGTACATGGCGGATCCATCGCACGGACAAAAAGGCGTATTTCAACACCATCGGTTTTTTCTGCCATTTTTCGTAGGCGGGAACGACCTTGCACTGCATAAATTCGACCCAGATTTTCCGTTGACCCTCGGCAGAGTATGGTTCCGCACGTTTCCGGGCATTAGCCACGATCCTGTCCCTGAACTCGGCATCATCCTTGATCCGGGCCAGCGCCTTCAAGGTATCATCCACCGAATCCACTTCTAAATAATCGTACTCGCTTTGCCGGCTTTCGATGAATCCGATCTCGCGCCCCAGAATGGCCGGCACCTCGGCTCTCCACGCATTGATCAGTTTGACCGGCGGCTTATTATGAATGGTGCGGCCGAATTTTCGAACGGCTAGTACCCCATCGAAGTTGGAATAATCCGTTTGCTTGCTGGGGTCATCTATAATGGACAGTTGAATCCCCATGGATTCGAGCTGATCAAGAAATTCATGACTTTTGAGCTCCTCGTCGAGATTCTTCGCCGCGCCGTTGAAGACAATGTGTTCAAACCGTTCCCCCCGCGCGGCATCTCTAGGGGTAATCTGTGTATGCATGACGGATGGAACGTAACACTTAATCCCCGGGCAGCTTAGCCAATCTAAGAATCCGCCTGACTTTATGTTTTTCGTGGAATACTGATTGGACAGGATGTGCATCTGGGCCCGGTCGTCCCGCTTGTAGTCGTACTGCAGGGACACCACGAACAGATTGGGGTTCCAGACAAATCCGCTGACCTCAGCCCTGGGAATCAGGAGAATGCCTTCCTTCGGATATTTGCGGCAGACCTGAACATCCAAGCCTTGATCCTTGAGAACCAGATAGTGCATCCACTGTACACCGTCTTCCGCCAGAGATGGGTTCCAGAAGACGCTCATATCGCCATACATATCGGAAGGAAATGTACTCAGGTCCGCATTCGGATTCATATAAACATATATCGTATCTTCAGCCATCCAAACCTCGAAATTATCAGGAGTACGAACACGCCGCGGTGCCTCTGCAACCGCCTACTGCTACTTCGGCATCCTGCGCGATCCTTGCTGCAGATCGCATGTTACGCTCCACCCCCTAATGTCGCAACATGCCACCGACTCCGGTCGCTTTATGTTTTTGGATAGAAACCGTTGTTCCCCTTGCGTTTCAATCCCATGTATCCGTTAGATTGATTCCTGTGCCACCGCCCGTCTCATCAGAGGTTAACCGGATGTTCTTCATGAGCAAGCACTCACCCCATCAATGGTAGTCTCCGTAGCCGTACATGTACCCATAACCATATGCACCGCCAAACATTATTCCAAGGCTCTGTGGCACATCGTTTATGATACATCCCAGTACCGGAAGTTCGCTATCCTCAAAACGGGACAGGGCATAACGCAGGCTGCTTCTGCGTGTCTTGCCCATCCTGCATACGATAACCAGGGAGTCGGAAACATTCCCCCATAGCTGGGCATCGCCCACCGGCCCCAATGGAGGCGAGTCAATGATGATGCGATCATAATGCGTGCGGGCCCAATCCAGGAGCTGAGGTAAATGACCCCGCGACAGGAGCTCGACAGGATTGGTCCCATCCTTAACCCGACTGGTGATGATATCCAACCCCTCGACGGCATCGCCAAACACGAGATTCTGATAGTCCTGATGCTCGGTATCGCTCGAGAGCCATTCCAGTAAAGAGGGCGTTTCCGATCCAATATTGAAGATGTTCACCAACTGGGGACGCCTCATGTCTCCATCGATCAACAACGTGCGTGATCCATTCATGGCGGAACTGATGGCCAGGTTGCAGGAGGTTATCGTTTTCCCGTCCCCGGGCATTGCACTGCACACCAGCAGCACTTTTGATCGGTCCCTGTATCGTCCGGATGCAAGCAGAGCATTGATTCCTGCAAATATCTCAACAATGGGACTGAATTTGTCGCGCAACCCTGTTGTGGCCAGCTCACTTCTGGAATCCACCTTTTTCTGACTGGGAATGACGCCCAATATCTTGAGGTTGAAAGGCCGCATATCGCCAACCGATCTCACACGATCAAGCAGAAGTTCCCTTAACCCGGCAAAGAGCAAACCCAACCCCCCCGCCAGTACAAGGCACAGGAACAGCACCAGTATCTTGCGGGGTCGAACGGGTTTCTCGGGCAGCGTCGCCTCCCGGATCATGGAGATGAACGCCATGTTATCGTCAGCCGAAAGGCGCGCCTCTTCAATTCTCCGCAGCATTGTTTGATACGAATTATCGGCGGCATCCCGCTTGAGCTCCACCTGTTGGACTTTAAGCAAGCCAACGGCGATTTTTTGCTCGATGTCCAACGACTCCGCCTTCATCGCCTCAATCCGCACATTGATTTGGTCCATTTGACGCTCAAGCAGATTCAGTTCATTCTGGATAGCCTTTGCGGAAAGATCGATAAACTGGCGGAGTCGGGTCAGGGCCCGCTCTTCCTTTGCTGCAGCCAAACGATACTCGGGGTGGATATCCGTATACCGCCCGGCAACCGTTAGAAACTCTTCGTGCGCCGTGCGCCACGCTTCCAGGAGATCATTGAACTGATCCTCCTTGGGCATGCCGGTCGGAAGCATCTCGACGTCGAGAGCGGTATCCAGTAATCCCAACACAAAATCGTGAATCGTTCTGCGCTCAGCAATGCGGCTGATGAGCGCCTCACGCTCTTCTGACACGGACGCCATGGTTTGGACCAACGAGGCCTGCCTTTGCTGCAGGGCGTCCAGTTGAACCGTCTTTCTGACCTCGGTCAATTGTCGTTCGACGGCCTCCAGTTCCTCGCGCTTTTCTTCAACCTGGGCCAACAGCCATTTTACCGCCTCATCCGACCGGAGCCGGTTTTCTTCCATCATCAGCTCGCCGGCGCAATGACTCAGCACGTTTACCAGATGAACGGCAAAAAGAGGGTACGGACTTGCATACGAGACCCGCACGACATTCGCATCGGCATCCTTCACCCATTCCGCATCGCGAAGATAATAAGCCAGGGTTCGTTTGTTGACATCAGACGGATATGTACGGTCTGCAGATGACTCATGGCGCTTGAAAAACTCACTGGTTGCAAGTTTTTCCATCGTGGGCGATCTGAACTTTTCAAAGCGGGTATTGAAAACAGCATCCGTATCCCTGCTGGAGTTTTGATCATCGAATACCGCATCATTGTTAATCACTCTCGGGCGCCGGACATTCATCTCAAACACAGCTTCAGCTTCGTAGATCTTGGGAGCATACCCGATGTACAAAACGGCTACGATAAGACCTAAAATGGTAAACAGGAGCAAAAACTGCCAGTGGCGGAGCACCAGCTGAAAAATGGATATTCGCTCGATGCCGGCGAAGGGCGCATGATCGTGAATGAACCCACTCAGGGATGTGTGCGAATGAGGGGATTCCCTGCGCCAAGGATCAGTATGAGATCCATGACTGTGCAAGTTTCTCTTATCCGATAGCGGAGATCCGCCCTGATGTTGATCATCCATACTCGATACCAGATGCCCCACTATAAACAGCGAGAACAAATATAAGTGTTTTTAAATCCAAACGATCGTCATTGCAAGTTTCTCCATACCCGTAAGCACTTGAACCTCGCGTATCAATGCGGCCATTCCGGGACAAACATCCATATTTGACTATCTCCACATATGAGACCGTAAAAAAGGGCTTCTTTCCAGAAGCCCGATCCTTCAACAACGCGTGGTCATAACTACTTCATGATAAGAGCGAGAAATGCATCAAACGACTTCAACGCCTTGGTGCGCAACGCCTCTCTGAACGCCGTACGACGCGCCACTTTCCGTTCATGAATCACTACCATACGATTCCAGAAAGCCTTGTCGGCAGAGGAGTATAGTCGGTGGACACCCTTAAACAGCTGAATGCTGCCCGTTTTTGTGAGTTTGAACAGAATTTCGAGATAATCTTCCTCTACCTCCACAGCGCCCTCGTCGTACTCTCTGAAAACATCACACGAATGTTCGCGGCGAATAGGAATCAGAGTCTGTCCAGGGCGCTTGCGACGTATAGAACGCGTCAGAAACAACCCGATGGTGCTCAGGCTCATAAAGCTGATGGTTCCCGGCTCAGGAATCGCCACAATACGCAATCCCAACATATCAGTGGACTGCGTCTGGGGGAGCGATGGATTCTGACCGGTGTACCTGATGTCTTGCGCCGTTCCGCTGAAAGAGCCGCCTTTAACGCTGCTACCCTCAATCCATTCCCACACATTACCCATCATGTCATAGGTTCCATTGAGCTCCTGATCGCCACTTCCGACCGGCCAGGGAGAGGTTTCGTCAAGATACCGCGTAGCGGTTTGGCTGGGTTGACTGTTGGAATCATTGGCATAGGTGTTGAAACTTGAGCCTGTAAAATAAGCGGCGTTGTTGAACTCATCAAGGCTCGGCAACACATACACCATGTTGTCTGCGTTGCGATAGCCACGGTCGACGTCAGCAACACTGCCGCCACTGATCAAATAGGCGCCCGTATCTGCATTCCCCGACGTCAGCCAGTTGCAATAACGCGCTGCCTCCACATAGCTTACATATACAGCAGGTGCATTAGTGCCAGCACTACCAACCCAATGGTTTTCATCACCACTGCCTACTCCACTTGCGGAAAATTGTGCAAAGGAGATCTCCTTAGTGGAAATGCTGTAGTTGTAGCCCAAATTGGTATTGCTGGCCCCGGTTATTCCCGTGAAGCCGATTTCAACGCCTTGGAGATTATCAGCCACAGCCATAAAACCAACCGAAGTTGTCAACAGGATCGAAAAAAAGATTTTTTTAATCGTCATGATACACCGCCTATTCATATTCAGTTGCAGTTGTGCCATAATACACATTCCCACTCCACCGACAACCACTAAACAACAATAAGTTCTTCATTAAAGAAAACGATAAATATAACTTATTGGGCACTGTTTTAAAAACTAAGCATCGCACGGCAGGAAACAATGCTTCGCGCCTGCTCCAGTTCATCATCAATGTATTGCCCGGTAATCGCAAGGTTGAGGTTGCGGGTAAGGTAATAAGCCAACTGCCCGGTCACAAAATGACGGATCACACCCAGGTCCGCCGAGCTGCCCCCGACATCATCCTGTATAGATTCCTGGTAATCATGCAGCACTTGAGCACTGAAACGGAGCCTTTCCAGAGGGCGCCAATCGGCCCCATAACCAGCTCTGTATATCTGGCGGGCGCCACTCCCCCTGTAACCGGGCTGGAAGCTGTTTGCCCCGAAAACATAGGCGGATACTTTTTCCCTTGCCTGCCACTGGGCTCTGAGCGAAGCGACCGCATTTCCACTGGTGCCGGAGAGGTCGTACTCAGCTACGGCATATCCCAGGGAGGCGTTCCAATCGACCTTGTCCGTTGCACGGCTGCGGGCCTCAATCGCAACCCTGGATATAGATCCGTCCTCTTCATCAGCAAGTTGAATGCTATAGCTGCCAACCAGACCCAATACAGTCCTCTCCGAATACCCGTACCCAAGCCGAATAGCGGCACTGTGTTCCTGCCATTCCGCAGTCTCTGATCCATTTTCGCCAAAGTTTTGATTATAATACCAACCCTCGTAAGCGGGCATGACGGCTGTTCTGCCAGTCAGCTGTTTTTCGTATCCGGCATCCACCCGGACGGAGGAGCGCTCCGAGGTTTCGGAGGTCAGGACAGAGCCCAGGTTTCCGCCCGATCCATTTTTTACCCGAACGTCATAATCAAGCGTTTTCTTATGATACGCGTCAATCCCTGCTTTGATAACGGAGTTTCTCGATGCCATGTTGCCGCCGATTTCGTAGAAATCGCCGTCCAGATCGCTGAACTCGTCGTACGCTCTGTGACCATACTCGGCCAGCCCTCCCAGGTCGTAGAGCGCATCCGTGTTTTCAATGGTAAGCGCAACCCCGACCTCGCCGTACGCATCGCCTTCGGATGAAGATTCGCTCGTTACGACACGATTATCGTAGGCACCCAGCACATAGGCTTCCGGCTTGAGCTGCAGAATGCCCAGCTCGAATCCCATTTCGCCGGGAAAGGGCTGATCCTGCCCCAGGACGGTGAAGGGCAACAGGAGGGAGAGGGCAACAAACGGTAATCCTGATGAATTCATTAAAATACACGCTCCGGTATGTATACAATGTCTCCGTCTAAAAGATTGAGATCGGCGGTCGCGTCTCCCGCTTTACCAATGTCATCGTAGTTGACATACACCTGAACCTTCTTCCCGCCGGCGGACAGGCGGCTTATCCGGATTTCGCTCTTCTTTGCACTGGGAGCAAACCCGCCTGCAGCCTGAATCGCG
Source organism: Pontiella sp. (assembly GCA_050298955.1). Classification (GTDB taxonomy): domain Bacteria; phylum Verrucomicrobiota; class Kiritimatiellia; order Kiritimatiellales; family Pontiellaceae; genus Pontiella. Next base: position 31,307 of record JBNKVA010000028.1, on the reverse strand, counting down.
GCCGACAGCTTGATGCCCGTGCTGGAGGGCAGCGGAACGGGACCGGGATTCTTGACGCGTCCCATAATGGAAACCTGCCCCCACTCATTGGCGCGGTCTTCGTCCACGCGGGCGATCATGATAACCGGCGTGCTGACATAGTAGGCTGCATACTGCCTGGCAATCACCGATCGGGCAATATCCACACCAACCCCCCCAACGTGAACGTCGCCGATCAAAGGCAGAGTCACAAAACCAAGATGGTTCACATCGGCCTGAAACGAAGGCACCTCCTGCCGACCATCGACCTCTACGGATATTTCAATCATATCGCCTGGCGCCAATTGTTCAAAGTGGGCCGACCGCGATCCCGAGGATGTTTCGCTGAAATGATCAGCGTCCAGCGTGGTTACACTGGTGCTTTCACAACCACTCAGCAAAACCGGGAGCAGCAAGGTCAACCAAACTGAAGATCGGCGTATGAACATCATTCTCTCCTGCAAACTAAAAACAGCCCCTGAATGGATGGGACTGTTGTTAAACTATACCGGCCTTGCAGCGCAAGCCATTCCAATCAAAGCCTTGTTACTCCGGAGGGGCTGGCGGAAGGCTGGGCGGCGTTCCCATGAAGGGATCGACGCTTGTGCCGGACGAATCCGAGCTGCCCCCTCCGCCGCCTGATGCCGCAGCAGCAACGCCGCCCGCAACGACGGCCTGTCCAAGCAGGATCCTGCCTGTGCGCCCGGGATCATCGCCCCACGCCCGGGGATTCATCCACGAGAGGCTGCCGCCAGTTGCAATCGGTGATTTCCAACGGGTTGGGGATACCAGCGCGACAAAGTCTCCCATCGACGAAAACTCCACACCGATTTCAGTATACTGGCCATATTCGTTGGCCATTCCGGAGCCCACCAGTTTCGGGCCGCCGGGACCTTGGGCACCCGGCATCGACGCACATCCGGTCAATACCGATGCGGCTGCCAAACCACTGATTATCTTCACTGCCTTCATGATTTACCTCGTGAGTTGATTCACTCATCTCGCGCTATGCATATCAGCTGCGCTGCAAATTATATTAAGCAGTTCTAATGCCACATCTGCATGCGTGTCGGTTAAGGTGTCCCTCCTTTCTGCTGGGATTTCCGGAGCCCCGGTTGACTGATGCACCCGCCGGGAATGCAAAAAAAAACGTGGTGACGAAATTTCGTCACCACGCTCATCGCATAGATCGATGACTGCGCGTCAGTTCGTTATGAAATGCCCTACCCATTTTCCGAACACATACTCGCCAACCGCTTCATCCCACAGGCCGATCCAGTACCATTTCCCCATTCAGGGAGCTGCAAACGATACGAACCGGAGTGATCATAGCTGGCATGCGCCTGCATCCATTCCTGACCCGCTTCGTCCCAGATACATACCAGGTGACTGCCTTGCACCACCGGAAGTGCGATCTGTTCCTGCGGCAGACCAACCTGTCCGCTAAAGGCCGAGGCCCCCAGCATCAAAATTGCCATTAACACGATTATCTTTTTCATTTTAATGCCTCCAAATTACATACTTATCCAGTTTGCCTGAACACGCACCCACTCGCCGTCTGACTCGTTGTATTCTTCAAATACAATCCAGTACCACTGGTTTGTATTGAGGTTTTCAAGAACGAGTTCATCGGGATTTTCCATTTCACCCAGGGCGGAAAATGCCTGGGCATTCTCATCCCAAAGCCGGGCACGGACCAATGATCCTTCAAATCCACTCAGCGGATAGACGATTTTTGTTCCGACCATCCAGACCGATACGGTGCGTGTAGCTGTAAATCCCGCGTAGTTGGCCGTCACAGTCACACTCGCATCGCTATCAATATTTGCGACGGTTAGCGTTCCCGCGGTATCGATGGATGTGAAAGACGTATCTTCCGACCACGTCGGAGCAACCGTTTCACTCGTGCCATCGGAATAATGGGCTGTGCAGCTAAAACGTTCTGTTGCATTCTCCTCCACCTCGGTCGGGCCGCTAATGCTTATGCCCGTAAGTTCGATCGGTGGCTCAACGTACCGCACATTAACGACATGCGTATCACTTTCGCCGTCATACGAAGCCGAAATCGTCACCGTTCGGTCAGCCGGGACATTTCCCGCAGTCAACAATCCACTGCTGCTGATCGAGGTATAGACGGAGTTTTCGCTCCAGCTCGGCGAAACCGTCGTCGTGGTGCCGTCAGACCAGCTCGCCGTGCAGCTGTACTGCGCGGTGGTCTCTTCATCCACGCTCGTCGGACCGGAGATCGTAATGCCGGTCAAGGTGGCAGGAATGTTTTCAACGGCCAAAGCATGCGTGTCTGTCTTGCCGCCATAACTGGCTGTAATGATCACATTTTCATCGGTGGAGACCGTTCCGGCCGTGAACAAACCACTCGCGCTGATGGTAGCGTATGCCGAATTCTCGCTCCAGCTCGGCGACACCGTCGTCGTGGTGCCATCGGACCAGCTCGCCGTGCAGCTGTACTGCGCGGTGGTCTCTTCATCCACGCTCGTCGGACCGGAGATCGTAATGCCGGTCAAGGTTGCAGGAATGTTCTCAATGGCCAAAGCATGCGTATCGGTCTTGCCGCCATAACTGGCAGTAATGATCACGTTTTCATCGGTCGAGACCGTACTGGCCGTGAATAAACCACTGGCATTGATCGTAGCGTATGCCGAATTCTCGCTCCAGCTCGGCGACACCGTCGTCGTGGTGCCATCGGACCAGCTTGCCGTGCAGCTGTATTGCGCGGAGGTCTCTTCATCTACGCTCGTCGGGCCGGAGATCGTGATCCTGCTCAGAGTCGGGGCCACGTATTTGATCGAGACGCTTTGCGTATCGGTCTGGCCGCCGAAGCTGGCGGTAATGGTTACATTCTGATCAGAAGTCACATTGCCGGCCGTGAGCAACCCGCTCGCATTGATTGACACATAGCCCGAATTATCGCTCCAGGTCGGCGCAACCGTCGTAGTGGTTCCGTCATCCCAACTCGCTGTGCAGAGATACTGCGCAGTCGTCTGTTCATCCACACTCGTCGGGCCGGAGATCGTAATGCCCGCCAGCGAAGGGGCCACATAGATGATCGTCACATTGTGCGTGTCCGTCTGTCCGCCGAAGCTGGCGGTAATGGAGAAATTCTGGTCGGCGGGCACATTGCCGGCGCTGAGCAGTCCGCTCGAATTGATGGTCGTAAAGCTCGAGTTTTCGCCCCAGGTTGGTGAAACCGTCGTAGAGGTGCCGTCGGACCAGCTGGCCGTGCAGGTGTATTGCGCGGTGGTCTCTTCAGTTACATTCACCGGGCCGGAAATCGTGATCCCCGTCACCACCGGCGCAACATAGAGAATGGTCACGTCGAAGGTGGCCGTCATTCCACCATAGGTGGCCGTCAGGGTGACATGCTGATCCGAAGCAACATTTCCCGCACTCAAAAGCCCACTGGGACTTATGGAGGTATAGGAGGAGTCTTCGCTCCACGTCGGCGTTGCGGTCGTGGAGGTTCCATCCGACCAGCTGGCCGTAAAGGTATACTGGGCAGAACTCTCTTCGTCCATATCCGTCGGACCGGAAATTTCAACACCGGTCAGTACCGGATCCGGCGGGCCGTCCGGCGGAGGAGGAGATATATCTGATGCCTCAATCGTTACCTGATGCACCACGTCACTCTCGTCTATCCGATCATATTCAATCAGGCTTCCGGGATAGTTGGTATAGGTATTCTGATCGAATATCTGCATGTCTATGCGCTCACCCGTTTGCCCGCCCCAGCTGCCATGGTAATGCAAGGGTTCGGCCACCGGATTTTTAATGGTATTCTTGCGATAGACGTTCCCCAGAACCTGTGGATAAGTCCAGACATGGTCTGCATCCCGCTCTGTGTACATGGCAAATCCATGGTAGCAATTCGAAACGGAGCCGTTCTTAAAGAGATTAAAAAAGTTCGGCTCGAACAATCCGGTGGTCGCCCTGCTCTGCACATTGTATGGGAAGCGGACCTCAGTGAATGTATTTTCGTCTGCCACCAAATCCACACAACCACCGTATGCCTCGATCCCGGCATTGCCGACGAATGACCTCCCAAGCGCACGCGGGCGACCATCAAAATGATTGTCATACACAACGACATTCTTGGTGTAGTCGCCTATCATGATCGTGGAGGTGGAATCCGGAGTAACATCCCAGGCAGGGAAGACCGTTACGGTGTTTCCAGACAAACCCGTAACAATTCGGTTTTGTCCCTGGCCGGTTCCACTTTGAATTACGGCAACCAGGCCAACGATGATACTTGGAGGGGTTTGCCCAAAGGTCATGGTAGTAGACGTAACACTCGTCGGCTTGGCCTGAAAGTGGGTATAGGCAAACTCAAACATGAGCTGCTCGCCAACATTCGAGTCGGGATACCCCGTTCTTGGACACATGTCCCTCGTGGTATTCCCGCTGAAGTAGAGATTTCTCATGCCGCCTTTGCTATGAAGCCAACGGCCCTGGCACCACGTGTCCGGCACATCTTCAGAGGCCGAGGAGTCCAGATTGGAGGCCGTCGAGTCCACGATACTGACATCTTGACAGCCCCGCAGCGTAATCAGGGTATTGGCGTCATAGATGCCGATGAAGGTGCAATTGCTAATGAATATTTGTGACGATCCCGGATCGAATGCAAAACTGGCCTTCTGAATGAACTCGCTGTTTTCAATGCGAATATCATGACCGTTATAGATCCCCAGGATTTTATCACTCGTTTCCGTGTTCAGGGGCAATTCCGGACGCTTCGGATAATCCATGACCGCGTCAGATTGGTCCAATCGGACTCCATCCAACAAAACATTGTGAGAGTTCGGGTCGAGCCGAACCACCTGCTGCCCCCCGTAGCTGTTTGGCTTAAGCGTCATCCCCTTCAACTGAAAATCAATCTGACATCCTTGCAGGAGATAGTTTCTCCACGATGAATTCACAAAACTGGAATGGGGCTGTATCGTCACAAGATCCATCCCTGCACCCACAAGCCGTACTTTGTCGACACCGGCCGACGTACCGCACCGGAGCTTGCTGCCAATTCTGTAGTCTCCCGGCGGGAAATACACCGTCGACCAATCCACGGCATCTGCCGCCGCAATAGCGGCCTCTATGGCACCGTACCAATCTTCCGAAACACCGTCGCCTTTCGCACCGTAATCCTTAACGTTGAACCAGTTGGCAGGATTTTCATCCCACTGATCCCGCGGTTCGACCTCAAGCTCCAGCCTGGCGGAAAAACCATATTTTCCACCCGATCGATTGTGGGCCCAGAGGGAGTAGGTTCCGTTTTCATAATCCGCTGGAACGATAAAATCAGCCTTGTAGGAGTTGCATGCGACAGCGTCCAGCCACTCGCTTTTTTCCTCCACCCATACCCTGCAGTCGGAACCCAGGTTCTGCCCGAATATACTGAACGTTTCCCCGGCATGCGCGGTTTTGGTCAGCCACCATCCTTCTGTCTTGTTAATCGTGATGGGCTTGCCGATGCTTCCGCCCGATTTCGGCCACATCAAGTACATTTCGTCGTACGGAAGACCACTCGGAAGTATGGCCGCACCATACGTTCCGAACCAATGAGCCGCTTGTATCACGTTGGTAGATCCGGGACCATAAACCACGTAGTCTGTCGGTGTTCCACCTCCCGCGATCGCCATCGTTTCACCGGGACCGGTGGCGCGCGTCCAGGCCGATATGGTGGGACTGCTGGCAGCAGTTATGCCCAGGTCGATCGGCGGTTCGTATGCGGCAAAGACACTGCTTGGCAATGGAGGAACCGGCGTTGGACCGATATATTCAGGTGCAGGGTAGCTGGCCGCGCATACATCTGCTGCAAGCCCACCCAAGGCAAAGAGAATGAGAGCGAGGAGCACCCCCGGTGTTGCATGTTCTTTCTTCATCGATTTCTTCCTAATAGTGTTATTCACGTATTCGGACTCTCCCCCAGAGCTGCTTCGGAACCGATCGCCGGAACATCCGAAACTCGAATACACTTGTTAGGCAATACGCAATTCGTATGCCAAAATTCACGCAGGGGGGTAGGTCGATGAGGCAGAAAGGACTTTTACCAATGAGCGCCGATCAGAGGTCGTATGATTCAAAGTGCCGAAAAGTGACAGAATTTCCGGTCAGCCTATTTACCACACGACTCCATAACCGAAGCGTAGCGCACTCTGGATCAACGATGGTCCGCATCCATGCGGCTCTCAAATTTGAGATGCCTGTCTACATGCGGCTTCCGCTCAAATGAATATTAATGGTTTCCACCATTAACAGCCATCGTTCATCTCTTTTCAATACGGTAAAGAGTTCTCTTTTGCCCTTGTATAATAAGGACTTACATCAACAGACATACCCCTGCCTGTTTAAAAGAGCCGGATGTATATAGGAGTGATTTTAGAACGTCAAAATCAAAAGCCGGATTTTTTTTTACGTCTCAAATCACCGATTATCGAGGGGGCTATTTCGGCGTTTATCCTGCCCTTTAGCCATAGGTTTGAGTGCTGCTTTAGTCGGAAAATACCGGCATCGAGCTTGGTATATTTGGCCAGAAAACGAGATGGGAACAAGTGAGGAAAAATGAGCGTAATTCGAGAGCTCATACGGCGGCCTTCGCGTTTCGCCAGGCCTACTGATCAACGAGCTCGCTCAAAAGCCGCTCCAGATGCCTTTTCAGCTTAACCGGTGCCTTGTCCTGCAGCATGTAATGCCCGTCCGCTCCCTGGCAGGCATAGCTGCGCCAGCCGTTTTCCTCCCGCCAGGGCATGCACACATTCTCCAGCGCCCGCTCAGCATCGGCACGATTGAGCCCCAGCTGCAGGCAGGTTTGAATGCACCGCTCTCGATCCATGTTGTTTCGCTGCACGGCTTCAAACGCGAAATATTCCGGCGACTGCTCCTCAATGCCCTTACCTCTATCAAAAAAGGGATTGAGCGGAGGCGGCAGGCCGGCAGGCTTCATGTTTTCATGGCCATACTTGTAAAAACCGCGCATGAGCTGAATCGCCCGGTCAACTACCGGCTCATACTCAACCAGAACACCCGGATCGATACCGGCCCGCTCTGCAATCTCTGTATAGTCATGGACACCATCAACGATGGCCTTCACCACCCGGTCTGCCTGCAATGTATTCATATGCCTGTCCATACTAGCCGGCTCGCTTAACGCTTCAACTTAAATGAGCACCCTTGTACTATTTCTATTCTTTGCTACTCTTTGTTGATGAACTTGAACATAAAGATTCATAATACCGCTTTCACCCGTACAGCCGGGCACTGCAAGTACATCAGGCCGGGGGTAATCTGCGAATCTCCAATCAGATTCAGCCCCTTTCCCTACCAGGAGCGGCACCTCCAGTGCCTTTGGGCGGATGCCCGACATCGCCCCAAAGAGCTGAAAACAACTGACGGCGAATCCGTCCATGTTGAGCACCCCGGAGACTGGAATCTTGAAGCCGGGCCCGACTTTCGAAACGCGATCTTGCGGATCGGGAAGGGTAAACGCCGGATCTGCGGCGATCTCGAAATCCATATTCACGCCAACGGCTGGTATCAGCACGGGCACGCTGGCGATCCACGGTATGATCAGGTACGGTTTCATATCGTCTATTTTCAGGGAGAGGAAATCCCGGGCCTGATCCAGATCCCTCTGCAGGAACAACTTGCCGCCAACTCCCGCTTCTCATTCGAGAATATTGACCCCGCCGCCTATCCCTACTCTATTCCATCGGGCGACTTTCCATTGAAGAGCCTGCATCCGGACAAAAAGATCGAACTGATCGAAAACGCCGGCGTGGAACGGTTGCGACTGAAAGCCGAGCGGCTTGTCCTTGCCATGCAGGCAAAGGAACCCTCTCAGGTGCTGTGGGAAGAACTTATGGCGGCACTGGGCTACAAGAACAACAAGCCGGTTTTCCGTCGACTCGCGACCCTGCTTCCGCTTGCCCGAGTGCACGCGTTGACATCACACCCGGCCGATGCCTACGCCCTGCTCCTTGGTCTATCCGGATTGCTCGCGCGCAGCCCCGATCCGGCATGGCCTACCGCAACCCGTAAGTTTATTCGCGTTATATGGGATGGCTGGTGGAAACAGTCCGACGAGATAAAGGAACTTTCACTGCTCCGGTCAGAATGGAACCTCGCCGGCATTCGACCGGCCAACCATCCGATTCGTCGGCTCATGGCCGCGGCGCATTATGCCTTCAGAATTCCTGATCTGATTTCTGATTATACGCTGCTCCGCGATTTTCCAGATACCTTCTGGACCACCCATATCAGTTGGAAAAAATCATGCAAACCCACCGCACTGGTCGGGCAGTCGCGCGCGAATGCCATGATCACCAACATCCTGATTCCCTATCGCGCCGCCAATGGAGAAACCAACCTGAACCTGAATCAGCTGCCTGCTGAGCCGATGAACAGTATTGTTCGCCAGACTGCCTATGCCCTCTTCGGCCCCGACCACACGCCGAAGATCTACTGCACAGCCCTCGCCCGCCAGGGCCTCATACAGATCTTCCACGATTACGTGATTACGCATCGGCTGAATGACCTGAAGGAGAAAGTCTTGTAGTTCCGCCTTCAGGCAGTATACATGCGCTGCTGTATGAGAAGCGTTTTCCAGAACATCCGACAGCTAACCCAAAACATTGGGGAAGATGACACAGCCTCTCAGAGACTGCGCACTCAGACCTTGTCCGTTTGGGAGGGAAGTCTCTGGTCAATCATGTGGGGCATGGGCGAATCCTACATTGCCCCCTATGCCCTCTTCCTCGGCGCCGGCAACCTGGTCATGGCATTCATAGGCACCGCGCCTGTACTCATTACAGCGGCAGCCCAATTCATCGGCGCACTGCTGCTTGATCGCATCGGCCGACGCAAACCGATTATCGGTAACGGTACCATAGTACAAGCTGTTATCCTTATCCCTCTGTTTATTCTTCCGCTGTTATTGCCGGTTGGCGGTATAGCGGCCTTGGTTGTATGCATCGCCCTCTACTTCTTTGCTTTCGGCATATGCGTATCACCATGGATCAGCATGATGGGCGATGTAGTAGAGCCTGAGGAGCGCGGCCGCTACTTTTCAAACCGCTCCCGAATCTGTACCTACGCCATGGTCACGGGACTTTTACTGGCCGGCATCATTACCAATGCATGGGAAGCAACAGGCTATACGGCGGTCGGGTTCGGATTCCTGTTCGGAACAGCTGCCATAGCCCGCTACACCAGTTTTCTGCTGATCCGACATCACTACGATGCTCCACTCAAGGATCAGGAATTCGAAGACACCTTCTCGTTTCTGGATTTCATTCGCAGCTTCCGGACATCAAACTTTACGCGATTTACCTGTACAATCGGCCTGATGAACGGCACTGCCAACATCGCCGGCCCCTTCTTTGCCGTCTACATGCTACGGGACCTTGAGTGGTCCTACCTGCAGTTCACCTTCAATATGCTGACATTTCTCGTATCGCAGACGCTGTTTGTGCGCTGGTGGGGAGGCATAGGCGACCGCCACGGCAACCGGGCTGTGTTGGTGGCCACCAGTTGCCTGCTTCCACTTCTGCCGCTACAGTGGGTATTTTCGGCGAACTACATCTACCTGCTGTTCGCACAACTGGTATCCGGAGCAACCTGGTCAGGATTCAACCTCGCCGCCACCAACTTTGTCTACGACTCCGTCCCGCAAACCCGCCGCGCCCGCGCTTTCAGTTATTACAGCATGGCCAATGGATGCTTCTCGGTCATCGGCGGCATGCTGATCGGCGCATTTATCGCTGAGCATGCCCCCACGGAAATCAACCTTGGAATGGTTCGCGTCACCCTGCTCTCCTCGCTCCCGGTGGTATTCGTGGCTTCCGGAATTGCACGGGCCATCGCCGCCGCAATTATGCTGCCGCAATTCAGCGAGGTTCGTGAGATAGAACCCATCTCTACCGGACGCATCCTCTGGCGTCTCGGCGTCGGCCAACCCCTCTTTGGACAGGTCGGCGCCTTCATGCCCCGCATCCGTGCCCTTATTTCGCCCAGATCAAAATAGAATTATGACTCTACATCCTGCAGTAGAAACACCTTGTCCTGCCGACGGGCTTTGGCGGGAAGGGTAATGGTGACCTTGTCGCCCTTGACGGCCTTGTCGGCGGGTTGGCCATCAACTCGCAGGGTTTCGGCAACGGTTTCCACCACACCGGTGGTGGGGCCCTCGATCAGGATTTCACTGCCGGGCAGCAGTTCCTGCTGCCAGAGGGTGAACTCGACGACGCCGATTTTGTTGAAATAGTTTGAGACGACGCCCAGCTGAATGCGCTTTTTCGTAGCCTGCGAATGGCCGGAGGCCGCCCATTCGCCCATTTTATTTCCGAGATAGTATCCCCCGTCCCAGAAACCGCGGTTGAAAACCTCCGCCAGGCCGGCTTCCAGGGGATCAAAATTCTCCGGCTCATAGGATCCGGCTTCTATTGCATCAAGCGCCTTGCGGTAGGCCGAGGTCACGGTGCTCACATATTGCGCGGTCCGGGCGCGGCCTTCCACTTTGAAGACGGCAACGCCGGCTTCGGCCAAACGGTCGAGGTGCTGAATGGTGCAGAGATCTTTCGGCGACATGATATAGCGGTTCTGAACTTCAAGCTCGTCGCCGGTTTCTACATCCACCAGCCGATAGGCACGGCGGCAGTTCTGGAAGCAGGCTCCGCGATTAGCAGACTGGTTGTAGCATCCAAGACTCATGTAGCATTTGCCGGAGATGGCCACGCAGAGTGCTCCGTGCGTAAAAAGTTCAATCTGCACCAACCCGCCCTTCGGCCCGCGAATATTTTCTTTGCGAATGGCCTCGGCAATCGACCTGATCTGATCAATGTCCAGTTCCCGCGCCAGCACCATAACGTCGGCATACCTTGCATAAAACCGAACGGCCGCCAGGTTGGATATATTCGCCTGCACGGATATGTGGACTTCCAGCCCGATCGAATGCGCATATTCAATGGCGGCGATGTCGGAGGCGATCACGGCGTCAATGTGCGCGGCCTTGGCGGCATTGCAGATCTCAGGAATCAGTTCCAGCTCTTCGTCATAAACGATCACGTTGAGGGCCAGATACGATTTGACGCCGCACCAGCGGCAGATGCGTGCGATACGCTTCAGGTCGCCCAGGTGGAACGGACTGGCGGCACGCGAACGCATGTTGAGCCTGTCGACCCCGAAATAGACGGAGTCGGCCCCCGCGCGAATCGCTGCCGAAAGCGATTCGTAGGAGCCCGCCGGAGCCATCAGTTCCAATCTGGATGTTTTGGTTTTCATGAGGAGTCCGAACATTTGGGAAAAACCGTTCCGATTGCAATCTCCTAGTCATACCCAAAAAAAACAGTTCTCACCGATATTGATTTGAAAAGCCGTAAAGCCGTGGGTATTTTTGATGCTTCCCGCCACTATGTCGCGACGGCGGCAGGCGTGAAGGATACACAACTGAACAGCAAGGAGAGGAAAATGAAAAACATCCCCATTGATAATGTCCGCAACTTCGCTCTTATGGGCCACACTGGTAGCGGGAAGACATCGCTGATCGACAGCATCCTGTTTAAGCTGGGTCAGGTGGATCGCGTGGGCTCTCCGGAAGACGGTACCAGTGTGGCTGATTGGACCGACGAAGAAAAGGCACACGGCTTCTCGATCTGGGCAAAGCCCTTTGACGGCGTCTACACGGCGGCCAGCCGGAAAGTCCGCCGCCTGGTCATGATTGACACCCCCGGCTTCGCCGACTTTATCGGACAGAAGATATGCGCCGCCGAAGTCACCGATGCCGCTCTCATTACGGTCGATGCCTCCGCCGGCATCCAGGTCGGCACCCAGCGCGCGTGGAAGTCCGCAGAGAAGCGCAACCTGCCCCGCGGCATTGCCATCACCTGTCTAGACAAGGACGACACTGATTTTGACGCCACCCTGGCCCAGATCAAGCAGCGCTGGGGTGATGACCGATGCATCCCGATGGTGCTTCCCACATCCGACGGCAAGGCCGTCGACATCCTGAATACGCCTAACGACCAGATCCCGGAAGAACTTGCAGAACGCATCAAAGCCATCAAGGACCACCTGATCGAGCTGGCGGCAGAAACCGATGACAAATTGATCGAGAAATATTTCGAGGGCGAGGAGCTCACGGCGGATGAATTTTCAGAAGGACTGCGCAAGTCCGTGCATGACGCACATCTGATTCCCGTGTTCGCCACCTCGGTCAAAGCCGATATGGGCGTGAAGGAGACCATGGATTCCATCAGCCGGCTCTTCCCGTCACCTCACGACTATCCCGTCACATGCGCCGAAGGCAATGAGATTTCCGCGGAGGAGGACCAGCCGTTTTCCGGTCAGGTCTGGCGCTGCTTCAGCGACCCGTTCATTGGGCAGATGACGTTTGTCCGCATCTACAGCGGCATACTGAAACCCGGCATGGAAATCTACAACTCAACCAAGGGCGATAAAGAGAAGGTCAGTACCATCCTTTTTGTGGATGGCAAAAAGACCACCGAAGCCCAGGAAGCCAAAGCCGGTGACATCGTGGCCTTGACCAAGCTTAAGAACACCTACCTCAACGACTCGATCTGTGCGGTGGGCAGCAACATCAAGTTTGAACCGATCGTATTCCCCTCCCCGGTCACCGCGTATGCCGTTGAACCGAAGAACAAAGCAGACGCCGATAAAATCGGCCAGGCACTGCATCGCGCCACCGACGAAGATCCATCGATCAGCCTTGATCATAATACCGAGACGCACGAGCTGGTGCTGTGGGGCATGGGTGACATGCATCTCGAAGTCACCCTGGAGCACATCAAGAACCGCAGTAACGTGGATATGACTCACCACACCCCGAAGGTCGCCTACAAGGAAACCATTACCGGAAGCGGCGAAGGGCACTACAAGCACAAGAAGCAGTCCGGTGGCCGCGGTCAGTATGGTGAATGCTATGTCCGCATTCGGCCCAAGGCATCCGAAGAGGATGAATGGTTCCTCAACAAGATTGTCGGCGGCTCCATCCCCGGCGGCTTCATTCCCGCCTGCGAGAAGGGTTTTGTCGAAGGCCTGAACAAGGGCCCGCTCGTCGGGTCACAGGTCATTGATGTGCAGATCGAGCTGTACGACGGTTCCTACCACGATGTCGACTCCTCGGAAGTCGCCTTCAAAATTGCCGGATCGCGCGCCTTGCATGACGCAATGGCTAAATCCAACCCGGTCCTGCTTGAGCCGATCATGAATGTGAAAGTGATCGTCCCCGACCAGTTCATGGGCGATATCTCCGGTCTGCTCAACACGAAGCGTGGCCGCATTCTCGGCATGGGCCCGGAGGATGGTTTGCAGTCGATCACGGCCGATGTACCGCAGGCTGAAATGTTCAGGTTCTGCTCGGAGCTGCGTTCGATCACCAGCGGACAGGGCTCCTTTGAAATGGAATTCAGCCGCTACGAGCAGGTCCCCGCGCACATGGCGCAGAAGGTCATCGACGCGGCCAGGACCGAAAACGAAGACTAACCGTTTAAGTGAGCGGATATGCAGGGGGCAGGCCCTTCAAAGCCTGCCCCTCCTCATTGGCCGGTACTCCCGGGGGCAGAGCCGTCTCCCTCCACCGTAATCAGCCGGTAATAGCGATTGGTATCCAACAGACCATCACCGGGTAACTGCAGACTGATCACACCGTTATTTACCTTGATCCCCGTCGCCATCGCCGAGGCTGATGCCGCCGAATCACTAATCAAAGAATCAGCTGACTCCGTAGTCATTATAGATTGAAAGGGAAACGATTCAAAAGAGAGATCATAGCCGGCGTAGAGGCGCGCCGCCTTAATCTGCTCCGCCCCCATCCCATCCCCGATACAGAGTATCACATTTCGGATAGGTGCTGCCCGGACCAACCCCTGTGGCCACAGAACCAAAGCCATAAGAGCAAGCCCACTGACTATGGTCTTCGCTCTCATAACATCTGCAACCTACAATCAGACTATCTCTGCGTCATCTGCAATGGATTTAATCAGGGCAAAAATAATTACGGCCGCATACCTGAAAAATTATGATGAATTGCGCCACCCAGGAATGTATCGGAAGCATATATGCGAGTTGCTTCTTTTATACGCGACAGTTCTGCCAGGCAGCTGCCCCCCCACCTATGCGACCGGCCCCGCCAACCCGCAGGCATGAATGCAGAAAAAAGCAGCCGGATAGCCTGTCTTATCTGCCTCAAACGGCTTTCGAAAGGAGGTGTTAGCCCTCCAGGGCGGCTTGCGCTTCCTTCTTGCCCATCGAGCGAACCTCCTGCAGGCGTGCTTGAACCGCTTCGCCACGAAGCGCAATCTTCCCCTCGCTCTTTTCCCAGCGCACCACGGTCTGTTGTGTGACGCCGAGAAGTTCGGCAAAATCGACCTGGGTGAGTCCGAGACGTTTTCTAAGCGAAAAAACACCCTTGCCGCTGATCCAGAAGCGTTGCGACGGCTTCTCAGCCGGCGCCTCGTCAGTCGCTTGTCCAGCGTCTTTCTGGAGTCGTTTAACGTCTTTCTGCAAGTCGGTTATTTCGCGTCGCAGGTCGGCGATATACTTGCGCTGGCTCGCATTGACCCGCTTGATCGGGTCCAGCTCTTTCCTGATTTCTCTGCGTGCCACACGGGCAATCTCAGCTCTCAGCTCTTTTATAACAGACATGAATATTCTCCTTTGTGTGCACAAAGTTTTATCGCATTACATGAGGTTTATCAAGGGTGTACCGCCCGTCTCGCGTTGCCGCCCATATATGTTCATTAGCCATGCTTATATGATAACCGATATTTGCGGATCAGATTGGTGTAGAACTCATGAAGTTCCGGATCAGGGTTGTTCCACGGCATGGGCTGGCGGGCGTTGAGGTCGGCGTGTGGCCCCCAGGTGTCGCGGATCTGGCTCATGCCGGCTTCGGTTCCATAATAGATGATGGGCGGTTGTTTCTGACTGAACTGAATTTCAGCGGCGAGCTTCAGCCGGCCGATTCGATCCCCGGCCTCGAACATGAAGCGGTTGATGTCGTGGTTGTCGAGAAACGAGGGGAGACTGAAGCCGTCAGGGAATTTGGCATAATGTTCGTTGAGCATCCCCTGAACATGCTTCTTCGATGGCATTTGTTTCGCGTGTGCGACTTCATGCACCATGATCTCGCGAAAACCAAAATCAAGCACGCCGTCCAGCACATTGCGGTATTCGAGCATGATGTCGTCGGCTACCGATTCGCCGCGCTTCTCTTTCTGCAGGTGCCTGCGCTTGTGCGGCAGTCCGAGCGTTTTCATGTGCGGACCTCCGATACCGAGAAACAGCGCCTCGCCGAGCAGATAGGTATCCGGAAAACGGTTCTTTACCTCTTTGTGAAAGGCCTTCCAAAACGACATCGAAGGACCGAGCACGTGATCAAGCCGAAACCCATCGACTCCCATCTCCAGCCAATGCAGCGCGCAGTCGATGACATACCGCCGTGTTTCCGGGTTATTCAGGTTCAGCTTGGGCAGCTCGCAAAAATTCAGAAAGCAGAGATAGCCTCCCTTGTCGTCGAAAAAGAACCAATCACGATAGCGGCTGTTCTTTCGCCTGCGTGCTTCAGCAAATAACGGGTGCGTGCAGTGCACATGGTTGGGCACAAAGTCCATGATAATGCGGAAGTCCGGCCTGGCTGCACGCAGCAGCGCCTTGAACGACGCCTTACCGCCGAAGCGTCGCTCCACCCGCTCCAGATCTGTCATGTGATACCCGTGATAGGCTGCTGTCGGCTGGATCGGCGATAACCAGAGGGCATCAATGCCCAGGTTGCTGAGGTACGGCAGCGCCTCGATCACACCCCGCAGGTTGCCGCCGCAGAATTCCGGCTTCATCGGATCGCCCCGCAGCGTATCTGAACCGGCACGCCGGAAGCGATCGACCAGGATCTGATAGAAGACGGCGTCATTCCACCACATCGGAGATTCCACCGGGTTTGATCGTCTTTGCATTTGATTCCTGGATGATCCCTTCTGCATGGCATCCATACTGTGCCAACCTGGCCGCAGATTACAAGAGAAGCTGGAGTTTCCCGTTTCGTTCTGCGTATGCTTCAGTCATGGACGCGCACATTTCAGCATTTTTCCTGATGGCGGATTCCGCCATGCTGATTCTCATCTGGCTGGTGCAGATCATCATCTATCCGGCCTATCATCGAATTGATAAATCGCTGTTCACGGCCTGGCACAGGAGCTATGTCCGATACATCTCGTTCTTTGTCATACCACTCATGCTGATTCAGGCCGGCGGTGCGGCACTAAGGGTCATTGCCGGGTGGAGTGTTCTTACAGGCGTATATGCGGGCACGATTACCGCGGCATGGATTGTAACATTCGCCATTTCCGCACCCTGCCACCAACGCCTGCAGCGCATGGGTCGGGACACGGCAACCATTGACCGGTTGATCCGCACGAACTGGGTGCGCACAATCGCCTGGACGTTGGCGTGGATATGCACGCTGATCAACCCCTTCCCGATGCCCTGATCAGAAGCATAGTTAATCCTGATTCGTGAGGTACATGGTCGCACTGGCCTTGGCTATCAGTTCACCGGATTCGTCCTCGATGCGGCCCTCGACATACGCTGTCCGGCGAGTGGCATTGACGAGCGATCCATAAGCGGTCAGATGCCCCGATTTTACAGCCTTGAGATAGTTAATTTTCATCTCAAGTGTAACCCCTGTGTTACTTTCGGGCGGCTGGGTATCGAAAAAGGCACGAGACATGGTGGTGTCGAGCAGTGTAAAGAGCGCGCCGCCGTGGGCATGGCCGTACCGGTTCCAGTGCTGTTCGCCAAGCTTGAGTTCCATCACATAGACATCGTTGCGCAGGCCGATATCGATCAGCCCGACATACTCGTTGAAATCATTCATGCCACGTTCTCCTCTGCAGGTTGAACTTCGCGTTCGCGGATAAAATCGAGCACCTGCCGGAAAATTATTTCCCGACCCGCTTTTTGCACCAGATTATGAAAATCGGCTTCGACAGAGATCTTCCGTTTTTCGGCTGATGAGATGTTTTCGTATACCACCTCCATGCTTTCAGGATCGGCCACCGGATCAGCGGATCCGTGGATGAGGAGGCAGGGTTGCTCCACTTCGGCCAGATGATCACGACAGACAGACATGAGCTTGCAAAGCTCGCCGACGGCTTCCAGCGAATGCTCCGAATAGTTGATATCCGGGGTTTCGGAGAGGTTTTCTATGTGAGACGAGATACCGGCATCTATCCCGATTCGTTTCATCAGCCTATTCCAGGTGAGTGCGGCCGGCGCCAGCGTGCAGGCGTTCCTGTTCATGAGGATGAGGGGTGTATCGATGCAGACAATAGAGTCAATGCACCGGCCCTGCTTCCGGGCGGCGTTCAACAGCACGAGCAGAGCCCCCGCTGAAAAACCGCACAGAACAACACGCTCGCAGCAGTTTCGCAGGATGGCATAGGCCCGATTGAACGACATCATCCAATCTTCCCACGACACATCGCGCAAGGCTTCAGGACTGGTTCCGAACCCCTTCAGCCGCGCACCGTACACCGTATACCCGGCGTCATGAAGAAACTCGCCCATGGGACGCATTTCCTCGGGGGCGGCCAGGTAGCCATGACAGAGCAGAATGCCGGTTTCATTCCCCGCCTGACGAAGGAAAAACGGACGACCAATGGAAGGGGCTTTGGAGAGCCCCTTCTTGTAATACCGGGTGTAGTCGTCTTCAAAATGCGCCAGGTCGGATTCGGAGAGGCGCTGTACCACCTCTTCGCGCATGCGTGCCGGCGGCATGTTGACATAGCGATCCACCGCCTGTACCGCGAACGACAACGGTTCGACTTCATTGGCGATGACCCGGGTGGTGCCGCGCAACCTCAAGGTGGACAGGGATTCCGGCCGGGTCGCTTTGCGCGGCGACACGAGATATACACCGTTTTGTCGTTCAACGATCCCCTCTTTCTTGGCCAGCTCATAGATATTTTCCAGCGGCGGGTGCGGCTCATCAGACAGGATGCGGATCAAGTCGTTGTAGAGCGTCTTATGAATTCGACGATGGTCATGCTGCTGGATCGTCATGGCCGCAAGATAGAGCGCCCGGTGAAAATCGACCACGGAAACCGTACTGGTTTTAAGCTCACGCAATCCGATGCAGAACAGATGGTCCATGTTGATGGCAGTGGTGGAATAAATGGTCTTCATGAAGCGCTCGGTCAACGGCCATCGCTGCGAGGCCAGCACTACGTTTTCGCGACGGGTTTCACCCAGCCAGGGCAGCTTGCGCACGCGGGCAAGCGGGCGCGAGAGGTAGTCATCAACCAGAATCGGCGGGCTGAAATAGATCGTCATATCGGTATCGCGCAGCAGCATGCTCCCCTCTGTCTTGAGCTCCTCCACAAGATAATCGGGAATATCGCGCACCAGACCGGTGGCGATTCGCGAAATGACGTTGTCGTGCGGTCGCAGCGGATAAAACGTGATATTGACCGGTGTAATGACAATTTCGGGACTGGCAAGGCACGCATCCTTTTCGAGCCCGTAACGTTCTCCGAGTTCATTCAGGATTTCCGTATTCCCTTCCCGGCACGCCTTCAGAAAACGTTCACGCACCAGTGCCGCTTTCAGCGCCAGAACCGCGGCTCCCGTGTGCGGACGTCGGCGCGGCCTCATCGTGGTCATCTTCAGCTTGCCGTGATGAATCACCTTCTTGCTCTTGACCATCACGCCTTCAGGAAAGATGACCCAGTCATGCTGGCCGGTCACGAGATCGCCGATGATCAGTCGGTTACGCAAGGGCTCATGGGTTGAAAATGCACCCATGCGCCGAAGGTACGCACCGAAGAATCCCTTGAACAGGTTGGCATCGGCCAGCGCCCGCAGCTCTTTGTCCGTATGCTTGTCCAGTACGTAGGGTACAATAAAGGTTTCCATGCGGGTAAAATGGTTCACTACAAACAGCGTCGGCCGGTCGGAAATATTATCCAAACCCTCGATATGAATGGAGAGCCTCAGGAACCGCTCCAACAGCCCCATCATCGCACTGGTTGCTTTGAACACTCGGCTAGCCACAACTCATCAGCCTCGCTTTCATTCATCCGGCCCGATCCAGACAATGCCCTTCTCCAACCATTTCACGGCCCCGGCCGACACCTTCTTTGCCACGAGGTCGATAGCACGGTTGTCGTTGCAGTGGAGCGCTGCAAAGTGTGCCTTAATCCTGCGTGCGGCCTGCTTTGAGAATAAATCGGCCAGTTCGATGGCCGCTGCACGTTCCGTCTCGTCTCTTTCAGCAAGCGCATAACTGCACACAGCCGAGACGGCAAACAGTTCCGTGCCGATATCCATCAGGTGGCCGAGCACAATCTGCCTGCGATCCAGCGTGGGACCATAGCGGGCCATGGCATGCAGCAACCCTCTTGCCAGCTTGTGGGACGTTCGGCTGGCGTAGCGGACATGTTTCAGTAACGGTCCCGATCCCGCCGGCAGCCGCATGGGTTGCAGGCAGAACCACTGCCGCGGATACCACAGCGCATAGAAGCCCAGCAGTTTGAACGCGGTGCTGATTTTCCGGCCCATCGGTGTACCCGGCTTCATCAGCGGACCGGCCATGCGCAGGTGCGGATCCATTGCCTCACGAGCCAGAAACAGACGCATGATTTCCGATGAGCCTTCGATAATGGTGTTGATGCGTGCATCGCGCATCAAGCGCTCAACGGGATACGGCACCTCGCCGCGTGCCTTGAGCGAATCGGCTTTTTCATACCCCCGGCCACCACGGAACTGAAGCGTCTGATCAACAATCTGCCAGCCATACTCCGTGCAGAAGTACTTGGCCATAGCCGCCTCCAGCCGGATGTCCATGTTCTGCTCGTCGACATAGCGCGAGGTCAGTAAAGTGAGAGCCTCCATCGCATAGGTCGTCGAGGCGATGAACGCGAGTTTTTCGCGCCCCGCCTCATGCTGACCGATAGGCTGCCCCCACTGCACCCGTTCATTACCCCAGCGTCGTGCAATTGAAAGGCACTGCTTGCCCAGCCCGGTGCAGGCTGCCGGCAGGGTGAGTCGGCCGATATTGAGCGTATCCAGCGCCAACTTGAGTCCCCGCCCCTCATCGCCGATGCGGTTTTCCACCGGCACCCTGACGTCAGTAAATTTAAGATTACCATTCTGCATCCCGTTCAGACCCATGAAATCACAGCGCTGTACGACTTCGACGCCGGGCATGCTCTTCTCCACAATGAATGCAGTAATCTGCTGGCGTTCCTTGCCCTTGATCATCTTCGGCGCGGTCTTGGCCATGACCACGAACACATCGGCCACCGGTGAATTGGTGCACCATTGCTTGATCCCGTTGAGCATGTAATGCGTGCCGTCTTCCGAGATTCTGGCCTCGGTCGTCATGCGCGCCGGATCGGAACCCACGTCCGGCTCGGTCAATGCGAAGGCAGAGATCTTTCCATCCACAAACCACGGGAAATATTTACTCTTCTGCTCGTCGGAGCCGAACATCTTGAGCGGCTGCGGAACGCCGATCGACTGGTGCGCCGAGGCCAGCACCGCCGTCGATCCGCAATAGGAGGCGATCATCATCATAATGCGGTTGTAGTTGACCTGCGACAGACCGAGTCCGCCATACTCCCTGGGCACTTTGAGCGCAAAAACCCCCAGCTTTGCCAGACCGCTCATCACCTCATCGGGGATCTGCCGGGTGCGGTCGACCTCGTCGGGATCGAGATGGTCCTTGAGGTACGTGCGGATGCGCTCAAGATGTACGTCGCCCGCGGCCTTGTCGTCCTCCGGCTGCAGCGGAAAGGGATACATCAAATCCCCGCGCCAGCGCCCCATGAACATTTCGCTGCAGAAGCTCGGCTGGCTCCATGTGGTCTGGCGCGACGCCTCCGCCACCTCGAGCGCTGCGCGTTTGCCCTCGCTCATCTTCGAGGTATCGATCACCATCCCGTCATCATGTTCAGGCTTACTCATGGCCGACTCCTTTACCAGTGGCTTCATAAAAGTTCATTTCCTGCGAGCCCATCTTCTTCAGCCGTTCACACGGTTTGAACCGATCCCCGTAGGCCCCCTTCAGGCTTTCGAGCCGCCAGACGGTTTCGGACAATCCGCGTTGGTCGGCATAACGCAGCAAGCCGCCCCGGAATGGCGGAAATCCGATGCCCGTGATGAGCGCCATATCCAGGTAATCCACCCGTTCAATAATTTCTTCCTCTAAACACATCGCAGCTTCGTTCAGCATGATCAGGATCAGCCGGTCGATGATTTCATCGTCGGGCACGTCCTTCCTGCGGAAGCCTTCAAGCAGCTTCACCGCATCAGGATTGACCGAGCGCTTTTTACCTTCATAGCGGTAGAAACCGCCGCCCGACTTATGCCCCAGCAGACCGGCCTGAATAAATCGATCCAGCACGGGCGCGGCCTGCAGGCGCGGCGCGAACACCGACTCCAGTTCCTGGATCACCTTGTAACCGACATCGATGCCGGTCACGTCAGCCAGCGCAAACGGCCCCATCGGCATGCCAAAGTTTTCCGCCAACTGATCGATTCGCTCAAAAGCGACGCCCTCCTGGAGCATCAGGGCCGCCTCATTCATGTAGGGGAGCAGGATGCGGTTGACCAGAAAGCCGGGACTGTCCTTAACCACGATCGGTGTTTTCCGCAGCTCGTGCGCCAGCGCGACCACCGTCGCAACGGCTTCGGCCGACGACTGTTGGCCGGCGATCACCTCTACGAGCGGCATGCGGTTGACCGGATTGAAGAAATGCATCCCGACAAACCGTTCGGGACGTTTCAGCACCGTCGCCATCTCACTGATGGAGAGCGCGGACGTGTTGGAACAGATGACAGTGCCTTCGGCGACCTCGCCTTCCATCTCCGCCAGCACAGCCTTTTTGGCCGCCATCTTTTCCACAATGGCCTCAATGACGATGTCGGCACCGGAAAATCCCGAGTAATCGAGCGTTCCGCTGATCCGGTGCATGTTCAGTGTCACCTCGCCGGGCTTCATTTTGCGCAGCCTGACAAGCTGACGGTAATAGTCGTTCGCTTCGGCAAAGGCCTTTCCGACGGCCTCCCACGAAACATCCTTCACCCGCACTGGACGGCCGTTTTTACTGAAGAGCCAGGCAATGCCGCCTCCCATCACGCCGGCACCGAGCACGGCGGCCCGACGGACGGGACGGGGTGTGACTTCGGCATCAATGCCACGGTCCTTCTTTAGATTTGTATCCGTATGGAACAGGCTGATCAGGTTACGACTGACCCGCGTGTTAATGAGTCCGGAAAAGGCCTGAGATTCCAGCTCGAGGCCGTTGGCCAGCCCGGATGAGCAGGTATCCTCCATGAGCGACAGAATCGCCGGGATGGCCGGATAGTTCCCCTTGCTCTTTTTCTCGGCCTGCTTCTGTGCCCGGCTGATCACGATCGTACGGACAGGCCATACGCGCTGAACCCTGTGCGACTGTCGCTTCCGACGGATGGAAAGGCGACTGCCGGCTTTCAGGCAGCGGCCGGTGAATGCGCGCGCTTTTTCCGCGACGAATTCATGCGGCACTAACGCATCGGCCAAACCAAGCCGAACGGCTTTTGGCCCCGAAACCGGCTTGCCCGAAAGAATCATCTGCAATGCCTGAATGAGACCGATCAAACGCGGGAGCCGTTGTGTCCCGCCCCAGCCCGGCAGAATACCAAGAGATACCTCCGGCAGGCCCAGTCTGGTTTTGGGGTGGTCGGTCACAACCCGGAATGAACAGGCCAGAGCGAGCTCGAGGCCGCCGCCGAGGCAGGCCCCGTCGATCACGGCAATGGTGGGATACGGCAGGCTCTCCAGCGCGTTAAAAACCGCCTGGCCCTGACGGGATTTTCCATAGGCGTCTTCGGAGTTTTTCAGTCGTTCGATTTCCCCGATATCGGCCCCCGCTATGAACACCCCGGGCTTGGCACTGCTGATGACCAGCGCACGGATACTTTTGTCAGCAAGGTCGCCGGACAGCAGTGCTTTCAGTTCGGTCATCACGTTTGATGAAAGCATATTGACCTTTTCATCCGGAAGATCAATTTCCAGGTAGGCGATACCGGCGTCGTCGGGCGGAAGAAAATTCAAGGCCTTCATCAGTTGACCTCCAATGCGAGTGCCGCGCCCTGTCCCCCGCCCACGCACAGCGTGGCCAGCCCGCGCTGCAGCCCGCGCCGGCGCAGTTCCTTCAACAGCGTGATGATCAACCGCGCCCCCGTTGCGCCCACCGGATGGCCGAGGGCAATTGCGCCTCCGTTCACATTGAGGATGGCGCGATCAAGCGCACCCAGAGCATGGTCGCGCCCGAGGTGCGTTTGCGCAAATTCGTGCGATGCAAACGCACGTTCGCAGGCAATGACCTGGGCGGCGAAGGCTTCGTTCAACTCTATCAGCTCAAAATCGTTCAACCCCAGGCCGGTCTTTTCAAACAGCCGTGCACAGGCATATACCGGGCCCAGTCCCATGCGCTCGCCTTCGAGCGCAGCATAGGCATAGGCGCGCATGTAGCCCAACGGTTCCAGGCCCATAGACTGTGCTCTTTCTTCGGACATCACCAGAGCCGCGACCGCTCCGTCGGTTACCTGCGAGGCATTACCGACCGTTACCGTCCCGGTCTTGCGATCAAAATAGGGTCGCAGCTTTTGCAGGTCCTCCATCGACTGATTCGGGCGCGGACCTTCGTCTACCTGTTGGATTTCCGAGTAGCGCGGCGGAACCGGAACCGGCGCAATCTCTTCCTCCAGCCTCCCGGCATCCATGGCCTGCGCCGCGCGGCGATGGCTTTCGAGCGCGTATTCATCCTGCTGCTCGCGTGTGATCAGAAACTCGCGCGAAAGCTTTTCAGCAGTCAGCCCCATGATCAGGCCGCAGACGGGATCGGTCAGCCCCTGCTCCAAAGCGACTATGGGTTTGAGATGCCGCAGGCGGAACGGGGCGACCGCCTGCATTTTCTGTTTGATGGTTTTCGCCTTGAACAGCCGTTGGAACAGGGCCGTCATTTCCGGCCCGTACAATAAGGGAATGTTGCTCATCGACTCCGTACCGCCTACGACCATCACTTCGCCATCACCGGCGGCCATCATCTGGGCGGCGCTGGTGAATGCCTGCATGCCGGAGGCACAGTTGCGATGTACGGTAAAGGCCGGAAGGGCCTTCGGCAGACCGGACTTGAGCGCCACCACGCGTGCAATATTGGCGGCGTTGATCGGCTGCGCCACGCTGCCGAAGATCACTTCATCGATCTCGTTTTCAGGAAAGCCGGTGCGTGCCATCAGCTCCTTGACCGCAAACGCACCGAGGTCGTCCGCCTGCGCCCCCCTCAGCCTACCGCCCGCCTTGCAGAAAGGCGTGCGGACGCCGTCAACAATGGCCAATCGCGAATTCATTTATATCCTCCGTTTCACCGCTTTCCGTGTACATGAGTTCAATCACTCTCGCATAATTTTCCTCCACCTTGTGCCGACGTATTTTCAGCGTCGGAGTCAGCAGGCTGTTTTCTATCGAAGGCGGTTCCAGCAGCAGCGCGTAGGCATGAATCTTTTCCCAGCGATTCAGATTCGAATTGACCGACCGGATCAGGGATTGAATTTCATGGTGCATGGCAAAGGAATTGGCAAAGCCGTCATCTGTTTCATGGACAGCACCGCATCGCTCTTTCATCCGGTTTAACGCATCAGGATCCAGAAACAGCAGCACACTGGAAAACTTGCGCGCCTCGGCAATGAGGCAGGCCGTCTCAACCAGTTCGCTGCGGCACAATGCGCGTTCAATCGGCTGCGGAAAGACCATTTCACCGGTCGATGTTTTCAGCATTTCCTTCTTCCGCGCAACGATGCTCAGGTAGCCCTCCTCATCAAGCTGACCCAGATCACCGGTATGCAGCCACCCGTCTTCATCAATCACCTGGGCGGTCTCATCCGGCAGATTGCGATAACCGCGCATGATATTCGGTCCATGCGCCAGCACCTCGCCGGTTTCGGTTAACTGCACGCTGACACTGGGCAGCGGACGCCCCACCGTACCGAGCTTACGGTTGCCCTGATAATTTGAACTGATTACCGGTGAGGCTTCAGTCAGGCCATAACCCTCGAACAGCGGAATCCCCATGCGTACGAAGAAGCGATTCAAATCGTCCGGCATGTGGGCCCCGCCGACCACCATCGTACGCAGTTTGCCCCCCAGCGCCTTGCGGATCTGCCATCCGACCAGTTTGTCTGCTGCGAAATCAGCCAGGGGGAAATTCCCGCTCCCCTCCGACCGGCTCGCATGCCGCCACGTCCAGCGGGCCAGTGCGCCCAGCGGGCCGAACACCAGGTCGGATTTTTCCGCGATACGCTCGTAGGTTCGTTCAAGCAGACGCGGCACGACCGTCATCATTGTCGGCCGGACCTCCTGGAACATGGCACCCAGGCGGTCTATGTCATCGACAAAGTAGACGGACATGCCGCGTGCTAAATAGAGATAAATCACGATGCGTTCGAAGCTGTGGGCCACCGGCAGCAGACTGAGCGCCCGGTCCCGGCAGGCTCGGATCGGGAACAGCTCTTCGATGTCGTACAACTGCGCAACCAGGTTGCGATGCGTCAGCTCGACGCCCTTCGGCGTGCCGGTGGATCCACTGGTGTAGATAATGGCGGCGAGATCATCCGGATCGATGGCTTGCAGCAACCGCTCCGTCAATCCCGGCTCGGCGGCCAGCCGCTGCCCCCCATCAAAACAGCACGCATCGAGATGCACCGCCGCCGCAACATCGTCCACGACCTGGTCGGTGATGATCAGATCGAACCGGTCAGCGAACGGGCGGAAGCGCTCCCATAGCGTTTTGCCGAATACGCAGATGGCATGGATCTCAGCATCCTCGACCTTATGCCGGAAATGGCTCTCGGAAAAATCGACAAAGAAAGGTACTGCAACATGCCCCGCCAGCATAACCGCCATATCCGCGATCACCCATTGCGAAGAAGGCGCAGCAAGAATACCCACACTGGCGCCGTGCTCCGGAATCCGACTATTCAATTCAGCTGCCAGGGAGGAGGCCCGAAGCACGATCTCCGACATGGGAACCGGATGCCATCGGCCGTCCGTGCGGTCATTGAAGGCCCGCTTGTTATTATGGCCGGCGGCCTGTCTCAGAAACATTTCCGGAAGTGTCTGATAGGAACCCATTCGGTTGCCATGTCCTTTCTTGCGACACAAGGACTTTAATCGCAAGTCAATCAGTCGTCAAGAAATGCACACTTCGGATTACCGTCCAACCCATGATGTTGAGCTCGCCTGCAAAGGCAGAACAAACCGTCGGGGGATCAGAATGAGGCTTCAACAAGCGGTTGGAACTGAAAAAGGCAGGCGCTATCTCACCTGCCTTTTAAACGCAGCCCCGTTTCGCTTGCAAGAGGCGGAGTGACTACGGCTGTTCCACCGGGACGGCAACGAACATTTGCAGGTATCCGTTGTAATGGGCCCGGCCCACAATCCAGTCATAGCGGTTGATCCCGTAATACTGGTGATAGATCTGTCGCAGCAGGAGGTCACCCGACCAATCCGGCGAATCAACCAACAGGTCAAACAACTCATAGATAGTGTCGTTTTCGGTCACCCACCAGGGTCCGGATTTGCTTCTCCTTCCAGCGTCAACCCGGCTCACACCCGCCATGCGGCCCGAATCACTGATCCCCCCGATGTCCATTCGATACGCGTTTGCAACGAGTCCCAGATCGGCGGGGCTCAGATCGCCATTCCCATCTAGATCCCAGCGCACGAGATGCCCTTCCGACGTACCGACCACCTGGCCGAGATTGTTCAGGCCGACCGCTCTAGCTGCCGTGGCTGGATCGGGTGCTACTAGGGTGGCCAGCAGGTCGTTGAAACCATCGCCATCCGCGTCGGCGTACCACGGATTGCCATCGCCGTCTGCATCGGTGGAATCCGGTGTGAGCAAGTAGCTGGCCCCATCCGGGTATTCATAAACCACCACCTGGCCATATTCATTAATGACCAGCGGATTAAAGTTGTGCCCGGCATCGATGAGGAAAAACAAATCATTAACCCCATCTCCATCCCCATCCTCAAACCAGGTATCCGGCGCGCCGTCGCCATCCTGGTCCAACGGTACCACTACCCCCGATAATTCGGTTGGCTGATTTACACCCATTAACACGCAACCTGTGTTATTAATGTCCAGGGCGGCACTATCAACGTCATCCGTTCTCGACAACACGGGGATCGCTGTTCCGTCGGACTGCCACAGGTAGGCGCGCCACGGCCCGCTCAAAGCTCCGACAGCAATTCCCGCCTCGTTCATGGCGAAGCAGGTTCCTGACTCTGCGACACCATACACATTCAAGAAACATACAATGTCATCCGAGACATACTTCACTTCACCCCCAACGATTCGCGGAGGGTAGACGGCAGGCGTCCACACCGTGTTTGTACTCGATTCATCCACAATCACATATGCCCCTCTGCCGACCAGTGCGCCGGAATCGCTGATCATATTGGGATAACCGGGGTATGATGTGTAGAAACCGAATCCTGCACTATCCACTGCAATGAGTTGATACGCCGGTCCCTCCGGCGGTGGTGGTTCCGGTGGCGGCTTGCCGCCTCCACCCTTTTTGGCGTCGGTCGAACCTGCAAATGCAAAGCAACCGATCATCAGTACTAGCCCCAGCCAGCGCATATAGTCATGTCTCGTCTTCATCATCCTCACTCCCTTCCTGTTTGGATGTTCTCCCCTTCAGTTGTATGTGCGCAAAACGCCGGAGGTTTGCTTCAAGAAGGGGAAGGTTTTTTAACCATTTCCGGAGTACACTTTCCCCCGCCAGGCGCGGGGTGGGCGTGGACTTCACCGACCGTTATAGTTGCCGCTTAACCACCCCATGGTGAAAAACGACAAGCATTGAAAGAACGCGGACATGTCGCGCCGAAACCTTAGTAAAGGGGGTTCTTCGGAGCGGGCATCGGCCTCGATGCCCGGTCGCCGAGGCCGGCGCCCCTCCATTTAATCGTCCATCAAAACGATGGACGACTTTCCGATGAACGGTTGCTTGTCCTTGGTCTGGCCCGTCAGGAGAATCTGGGTGCTGGTGGGCTTCAGCCTGAGCCGCCCGGCTTTGAACGCCATGAGCAGGTCGACATCGCCGTCCTTGTCGACATCCTGCAGGATCCAACGGTGCGGCCGGGCCTCGGCCAGGCGGATGCTGCCGGGATCGATGTCGGAAACATGAAAGGATTCGGTGGACAGGATCGCCACCGGCAGGAATCCGCGCGCCCTTCGATTGATGACATTGCTCCCGGAGCGGGGACGGATATCGATTTCCACCGGCAGGACCACATACTCATACGCCCCCATGTCCACCACGGATTCTCCATCCCGGTCGGCATCCATCAGGCGTGGATATCCGGCCAAATCCGTGGTTTGCGTCACATGCTGGTTGTCACCTGCTTCGATGCAGGGAGAATCGGGTAAGAGGCGGAAATCCCCCTGTTCGATATTGGCGAACACGGGAATGGCACGGATGTTTCCATGATTGTTGGGCGCTCGGGGCGAGCAGGTATTGAAGACCGATTTACATTCTGAGATATCTTGCGATCGGTCTGCATGGTTATTGTAGACGATGGAGTTGTAGACACAGCAGCGCGCCACCCCTCCTGCCCATACGTAGCCTTCATTTCCCCAAATGGTGCAGTTTACCACTTTGGGAATGTCCATATGCGATCGCTCTTCAACGTCGCCCACGCCGCCCACACCGCCCATGCCGGCTTCGGCTCTGTTGTTATAAATGAGACAGTTTTCGATGGTCACCGAACTCGTATCTGTTGCCAGGAGACGGAATGTGATACCTCCTCCCGTTAATTTCGCCTCGTTATGGCGGACAATGCAATGGGAAATTGTGGCGGTTATGGAACTTCCCGCCTTGTAAGCAGAAACGCTGATTCCTCCTCCATAGCTGCCTGAAGTATTATGTTCAATAATGCAGTTGGAAATGGTGACGGGCTGCCGAACCATGGCAAGTATCCCACTCCCGTGGGAATGATCGCCTGCTGTAATTCCCCCGGTAACCGTGAACCCATCGACGAGAACCGGGCCGCGCGATTCTAAATAGATCACCCGGCCTTTGCCGTTTCCTTTGAGAATCGTTGAGGAGGGTCCATTCACACTTTTGAGCGTTCCTCGAAGCACATCCAGACTGGGCGTGAGGTTGTAGGTGCCATCGGCGACCAACACGGTGTCGTCATTCAATGTTTCATTCAGCGCATCCTGAATGTTGGTCGCCGCCGTTTCCCACGATAGATATGGAGGAATAGGATTGGTGCTGTTGAGATCAACATAGAGCGTGGCTGGGCGCGATCGATCGCGGGCCTCACCCACGGTAAACTTCCATTCCCAGGTCGCTGTCCCATCCGGATCTCCCGCAACAACCACCTTCGTGACATGCTCACCGGGAGTCAGTCTTCTGGCCACATAGCAGATGGTAATGGCCGGAGCTTTGCTGCGATAGACATTCTTCGCCGGCACGCGATTCGTCATTCCATCGAGCACCAGAAAGGTATTGGTGGCATCGACGGTAGAGGCACCCTCAATCACCGTCGCAAGGATGGTCACAGTATCGGCATACAGCGTCCCGGTCGGCGTGCCCTCCACGTATACAAATGGAGTGGTATTAGCATTCACCGCATCGACCGAAACTTCATCCAGGTTCGCAAAAGTGCCGGGTGGCCCCGCACTTTCAAAGAGAATTCCGAGCCTGTGACCAACCGACTCAGGCGTTGCCGCAATCGCGGCACGATATTGATTCCAGGACGATTTCTTATTACCCGGGAACAGCCTGCTCGTAAGGTATGTGCCGATCGTGTTTTCAGAAGGGTTTTCGCCATAAAACAGCGTAACTTTCCATCTCGATTTATTATAGATCCACCAAGCCTTGGCATAAAACTCAATCTTAAAACAGTCGCCTTCCTGAATCGTGTAAGAACTCAGCATGTAGGCGCCATCGCCGGATTTCATGAAAGCAGAGTATTTCTCATAGGGACACCACGAGGCACCCTCAAATCCCACGCCCGATTCGACCATGGGCCCGTAACTCATCCAGCCGGGAACATCACTGCCGGGAACATCGAACCCGCCAGGACCAACTTCGACTGTAGTCTGGTCAAAATCGGCGTTCGGAAATGTGACTTCAACACCGTGAGAGTATACCGCAACTGCAATCAACAGCCCCGCTACCATCCAGCGTTTATTCATGACCTGTCTCCACCCATCTCCTGATCGCGTTCATCATCCAGCACCCGGTAAACGCCGGGCCTGTTCATGCAATTCCAGCACCCGTTGATCAAGCGCCTCGGCCTCTTTTTCCTGATGCCGATCCCGCAACACGCTGGCCAGCACGCCCATGGTTCGCAAGGTATCGGCATGGGTATCTCCCAGGACGCGCCGCTGTGCAGCCAGCGTTTGCCGGAGAATCTGTTCGGCCTCGGCCGATGACTGGGTGGTGATCAAAGCCTGCGCCAACCGGTATTTGGCAGCAAGGGTATCCGGATGCTCGGAACCCAGGGAGTCGTTTCTGATCTGGACTGCCCGCCGATAGTATTGCCGTGCCAGGGTGTACTTTCCACGGTCATACTGGATTAGAGCCAATAGATCCAGAGCAGCGAGCGTATCGGGATCATCAAGACCCTGGTGCTCGGCACGTATCCTGAATTCCTCCATGGCCACTTTTGCTGCTTCTGCATACATAATCTTCCGGTGCAGGACGCTCGCCAGTGCATGCTGTGCATCCATCGCTTCGGGATAGCCTCCGCCCCGGATAGCCATCCACGTTTCAACCAAACGTCGATATAGCTGCCCCGCTTCATCCAGCTTGCCCAGCCGATCCAACACATCCGCCAGCTCCCGCATGCTTTGAAGGGCTTGCGGATGGTTTGGACCGAGGCTTCCCTGCCGGTATTCCATCAGCCGGCGCAAAAGCGGCTCGGCCTCTTTCCATTTTTTTTCAGTGCAATAGGTTTGCGTGAGATCATGAATGGAAGCAACGGTTTCAGGATGATCCGGCCCCAGAATCTGTTGTCGATATTCCAGCAGATCGCGCTGCAGGTTCTCGGCCTCTTCCAACCTTCCCTGACCATACAGCGCTTGCGCAAGGCCGCGCATGGAACGCAGGGAATCGGGGTGCCGCGTCCCCAGAATCCGGAGTCGGTTTTCGTATACATTTCGATGGATTTTCTTGGCTTCTTCAAATTCCCCTTTGCTGTTCAGGACCGT
>JBNKVA010000027.1:0-42410 GCA_050298955.1 Pontiella sp. | reverse complement strand
GGTCAAGTGGGTTGATCACTGGGGAGGAGGAGCCGAGACACCCGTGGTGCATGCACTCCAATCCTGGAGCGATGAATAAACGCTTTTGAGTCCGCATATATCGGAACGTTTTCGAGGGTTTTGTGTCTATATAGGTAGCTGGCGACACCGAGGTACAGTCTCACAAAAAATGCCGGATGGTGTGCGTTGGCGCGCCATCAGAGGCAATTCATTCCCATACAGCTCGTGATGCCCAGCAGGCCCCGGCCAGCCACCGGGGCTTTTTCTCGTCCCAACCAGAGATCGGATTGCCAGCTCCAATGGTTTTCGATATCATCGCCTCGCTCCTGAAGCGTTGTGCAGCTCACGAAATCATGGAAAACCAGGTTTCGGCTTGTTAATTGCTTGAATAAGCGAACAGTTACCACCTCGTTTTGATGGTTCATGGTTAAATGAAAACGATCAAATCCAAACGCCGCCCTGCCGGATCGATCCGAGGGAAGACGCGTCATATGGCCGGCGCGCTGAGCACGAGCATGGCGATACTTTTCGTTCCAGGCATTCTTTTGGCGGAAACGTTCATCTCCTTTCCCATGGACAACGATCCGGATTGGGTCACCGAGGGGGGATGGGCGTTTGGCCAACCGTTAGGCGGCGGCTCCCACAACATGGATCCTACAGCCGGCCATACCGGAACCAATGTGTACGGCTACAATCTGGCAGGCGACTACTCCAACAACATGTCACAACACTGGCTGACCACGACCGCGCTGGACTGCTCCATGCAAGAGAACGTGGTATTGAGGTTCCAGCGTTGGCTGGGTGTAGAAGATTACATCTTCGACCATGCGGAAATCCAGGCCAGCACCGACGGCTCGAACTGGAATACGGTCTGGTCACATGCGGATTACGCACTCAGCGATGCCTCCTGGCAGGAACAGAGCTACGACATATCAGCCATTGCTGATGGGCAGCCCACCGTCTACATTCGCTGGGGGATGGGACCCACCGACGGTTCCGTTACCTATCCCGGATGGAACATTGATGATGTCAGCCTGGAAGGTGATGCTGTGGATAGTCTCGACATCAGCCCGGTTTGGGGATTTGCATCCTCGGGATATGTAGGCGGCCCGTTCAGTCCAACGCAGATCGTTTACACGGCATCGAATCTGAGCGCTTCAAACACCATCGGATGGACCACCGGCCACAGTGAAAACTGGCTGAGCGTCTCCCCTGCATCGGGCATATTGGCTCCTGCTGCATCGAGCAACATAACAGTGACGATCAACTCCGCTGCCCTGGCGCTGGCGCCAGGATCGTATGCCGACAACCTCCTGTTTACGAACCAGTTTTCCAACGTTGCCGTATCACGCAGCGTTTCACTCGAGGTGCTTGCCAGGCCGGGAGAACTTCACATTGCGGACAGCATCCCACCCTCCAATGATCGCAATCTACCCTACGGCGATACGATTATCGGACAAAGCCGCACGGAACAGGTCATCCTGTCCAACAGCGATGTGAGCAACACGCTCGTCGTGGCCGGGATTGCCTTGCGCAGAGCATCCATTACAACCTCCAACCGTGCAACGGCAGGGATTGATGTGCTCGTTCTGGCCAGCAGTTCCGATCCATCAGTCCTCAGGTCTGCCCTTGCGTCTTATCCCGATATCGCCACCGCGGATTTTTTTGATGGATCGGCGGCCACGCCAACCCTTACACAGCTTGCCGGCTACGATGCGGTCGCTGTACTCAGCAACGACCCGTTCCAGGATCCGACCGCGACGGGCGATGTACTTGCCGACTATGCGGATACTGGAGGAGCCGTTGTGCAAGCCGAGTCAACATTTGCCACGGACCTCGGTTTGGGGCTGGGAGGACGGTTTGCGAGTGAAGGGTATAGTCCGTTCGTCTCAGGCCCTCTCCTGCTTGATTTTTTCCCCTGGTCGCTGGGAGCCTATGCCGTCGGCCACCCTCTCATGGAGGGTGTATTCGCCCTTTCCGACTACCTGATCGTCGATGTCAGCCTCCGGCCCGATACCGAATGGGTGGCGGACTGGAACGACGGAACGCCGCTCGTGGCCGTATCGGATAAAGGAATCGTCGGCATCAACCTATACGCGATGGATGACGGCTTGTATGACGGGGACGTCGCGTTGTTGTTCCGCAACGCGCTTGTGGAAACCACCGCACCCGGCTTCGCGCTTGGCGCACTGCCGTCCCTTCCGCATCATATACTTCCGGGAAGCAACCTGGTGTTTGACATTGTGTATACACCGGACAACGAGGGTTCCCATACGGCAACCGTGCTGATTGACAGCAATGACAACGATGAACCGGAGGCCAGTATCGCACTGTCGGGTAACGGCCTGCTCGATTATCTGGAAGTGACCCCGGACGACGCCTTCTTCACCAGCGGACATCCGGGGGGACCGTTCACACCGGCAACCCATGACTATCAACTGCAAAACAGCAGCTCAAATTCCGTGAGTTGGCAGGCGTCCGCAAATGAAGCATGGTTATCCATGAGCCCTTCCAGCGGCACGTTGACAACCGGCGAATCCACATCCGTTACGCTAAGCCTGTCATCCGCCGCAAATACTCTACCGGAAGGAAACTACGCAGCCGCCATTACCTTTAGCAACCTCACCACCGGTGTCACGCAAAGCAGGAGTACCCAACTCACCGTATTCACGACCCCCCAGATTGCCGTAACACCGGCAGAAGGCTTTGTGGTGACCAACCAACCGGGACATATGCAGCATCGAGCCCTGATCGTGTCGAACGCACTGTCAGCGGATGGCAACCTGGATTTTTCGGCGAGTACGATTGAAACGGGCCGCAACGAAACACCCGCAGCATCCCAGACTGAGCCGGCCGCCCCGTCTTCCAGCGGAAACGAAAGCGAGATCATCACCGGAGTGGAATACAAACCGGGGCGTCTGCTGGTACGATTCGCACCCGGCCTCGGTATCGCCGCGCAGCATTCCAAAGCCGCCGCCGTGGGCGGGGACATACGCAAGCGGTTCTCGCTGGTTCCCGGACTGTGCCTAGTGCAACTGGGACGAGGGGCGGATGTCATGCGTGCGATCCAGGGTTTAAGCCGCGCGCCGGACGTGATATACGCCCAGCCCGATTTTCTCTGGCATGCCGATACCATCCCCAACGACACCAGCATGAACGCCCTCTGGGGGATGAATAACACCGGTCAGAACGGAGGCACCCCCGACGCCGATATCGATGCACCGGAAGCATGGAATGTAGCTATCGGAAATCATGGCATTGTCGTGGCCGTTATAGATACCGGCGTGGATTACACCCACCCAGACCTCGACGACAACATGTGGACCAACCCAGGCGAAATCCCCGGGAACGGTCTGGATGATGACGGCAACGGCTTCGTCGACGACGTGCATGGCTACGACTTTGTCAACAACGACGGTGATCCGATGGACGACCATCATCACGGTACGCATTGCGCCGGCACCGTTGGAGCTGAAGGCAACAATGACGAAGGCGTCGTCGGTGTCTGCTGGAACGTGCGCATCATGGCGCTCAAGTTCCTGGACGCAACCGGATACGGCTCGACGGCTGACGCCATTTCCTGCATCGAGTACGCCAAGCAGATGGGCGCCAAGGTAACGAGCAATTCCTGGTCCGGCGACCCATACGACCAGGCCTTAAAGGATGCTATCGATGCCGCCGGCACCCTCGGCATCACCTTCGTGGCCGCCGCAGGCAACGACAGCCAGGACAACGACTCGACCCCGGCCTATCCCAGCAGTTTTGTCTCCGACAACATAATCGCGGTCGTCAGCAGCGACCGCAACGATGCCAGATCATCGTTCTCCAATTACGGTGCAATCTCAACCGACCTGGCGGCCCCGGGGAGCAGCATCTACAGTTGTGTGCCTGGAGGCTCCTACCAGTATCTAAGTGGAACGTCGATGGCGGCACCGCATGTTGCGGGGGCATGCGCACTGCTGCTTTCGATCGATCCCTCTCTCTCGGCAGAGGCCATTCGGCAGATCCTAATGGATACGGTGGATTCAACGCTTCCGGGAATTTGTGCATCGGGCGGACGCCTGAACTTAGCCCATGCCGCCGCCGTAACCAGAGCATCATGGGTGCAAGCCTCACCTCCCTACACGAACAATGTGACACCGGGAACCTCCGTGAATGTGACAGTGAATGTTGATGCGACGGATCTTGGTCCCGGTTCCTATACAGGAGCGGTTGTGATCGCGAGCAACGATCCGGACACCCCGAATATCACAGTGCCGGTGATTATGGTGGTCGAGGACCCCGACCCGCTCGATCTGGATGGAGACGGCATTGCTGACTGGTGGGAAAGCCTGTATTTTGGAGCTCCATCCAATTGCATTTGGTATTCGGACGACGACGGCGACGAGTACAACAATCGCGAGGAGTTCATCGCCTTCACGGATCCAACTAATGAGGCTTCGTTCTTTGCCGTCACGGGGCATGGCATATCCGCTGAGTCGAACTATTTCGTCGTGGATTGGCTCTCTGTCACGGGCCGCTACTATGATGTCAGCTGGAGCACGAACCTGCAGCAGGGTTTCGAATTACTCGAAAGCAATCTCGAACATCCGCAGAGCAGCTACACAGATGTGCTCCATGGTGCAGAGTCGGAAGGTTTCTACAACATCGAAGTCCGCCTCAATACCCTCCTCCACTAGTCCTGGGAAACAGGGGTCTCTTCTGAAGGAACCAGTTTGATCGGAAACGGCTCGGTCGCGGAGCCCGTGTAAAGGGTGCGATGCGGGAAGGGAATCTCAATACCCTCCTCATCAAAGCGTCGCTTCACCTCGATCAACAGGCTGTTGCGCAGGGCAACGTAGTCGGTCTTGGAAAACCACGGCGCAAACAGTAGCTCCAGGGCCGAGTCGCCGAAGCCTTTGAAGATGATCACCGGCTCCGGCTCGTCAAGACAGTATGGGTTCCGGTCAGCGACTTCCCTGAGAATATTCATCACCCGCTCCACGTCCTCTTTATAGGCCACGCCGATTGGAATATCCATGCGCCGGATCGGGAAGCGTGTAATATTGGTAAAGGGATTCTTGATGAGCGCTTCGTTGGGGATGCGAATCAACTTGTTGTCATAGGTGCGCAGCTGGATGGAAAGCAGATCGATTGAATACACGATACCCATGTCGGCACCGGCCTGCAGCGCATCGCCCACCTGAAACGGCCGTTCCCAGACGAGAAATATGCCGCTGATCAGGTTCGACAGGCTGGTCTGAGCGGCAAAACCGATGGCCACACCGGCAATGCCTGCCGCGCCGAGCAACGTTCCCAGTTTGAGGCCCGCCTGCTGCAGGACCGTGAGTATGATAATGAGTGAGCCAAGATAAACCACACCCTTGCTCAACAGCATCACGGCCTGATCGGTCACTTTCCTGCGCAATCCTTTCCGGATCAGATAGCCGATCAGCTGCACCAGCGGCAATCCGATCAGCAACAGCAAGGTGCTGGTCCAGATCCTGGTTTGATGATCATTTAACCATGCAAGAAATGTGTCCATGCTGTGCCCCCTAAAGATCCGCTAGATTTTTCAAGTTATCGAAGGTGCGCAGGATCGCGCCGCGTGCCACGGGTTCCCGTGCCCTGCCGATCAAACGCTCGGCATCCTCAAAGGGCGGCACCCCCCGGGCATAGACCACCCGGCTCCATTTTTCCTCGCCGCGATACGTTGCGCGACCCTGGTTGGTCCACATCCGTTCGCGGCCCTGGTAGATACGGAGGTTGTGGGCATGCAGGCAGATGCGCGCAAAGTCCAGCGTTTCATTCGAGACATTCCGGATTTCAAATGGAACAATCGCACGGTGGGGATGCAACTGCAGATCCTCCTGACGAAGCTTGGCCGTTGTCCGCATGGCATAGCACAGTTCACCCTCGGTGGTGGGACCGAACCAGGAATTGGAAAGGACCATGGAGGGAATCTCGGTAATGTTGCGGTAACGATGACCCAGCGAGACCGAGATCCACACCGGCACACCGATATAAAAACGGACGGTCTGCTCAGGCAGCAGGGAGATCGGCATCTCAGGGCG
Source organism: Pontiella sp. (assembly GCA_050298955.1). Classification (GTDB taxonomy): domain Bacteria; phylum Verrucomicrobiota; class Kiritimatiellia; order Kiritimatiellales; family Pontiellaceae; genus Pontiella. The sequence continues at coordinate 36,357 of JBNKVA010000027.1, read as the reverse complement.
TACGATGACGGGGCGGTCCGGCATGCTGGGCCGGAGCAGGATCTCTTCGAGTTCTTCATTAATGACCCAGCGCGTCCAGTTCAGCTCGGCCATTTCGCGACCGCGCGCAACCGACAATTCTTCCAACCGGTCCGACCGGTACTCCGACGCGATATGCCACTCCTGCTCGCCGCGATGGATCCACAGCAGCAGGCTGCCCAGCTGAACAGACAGGGTTTCATCCCGTTCAACCCGTATCGGTTCCCACAACCCTTCGTATTTCACCTGCACCTCCGAATCACCGCTTCACATCACCGATCCATATTACCTCCGCACGGACAATGGACCAAGGCGGAACCTTCCGGTTGAGCACGAAAAAACCCCGCCAAAAACAGCAGGGTTTCAACACACGGATGGTCATTGCCTAATCCCCTTGTGCCTCCAGGAAACGTTCGGCTTCGAGCGCGGCGGCACACCCTGTTCCGGCGGCGGTCACAGCCTGCCGGTAGATGGCATCCGCGACATCGCCGGCAGCATAGACCCCTTCCACCTTGGTTTTGACCCCGTCGGCAATCAGGTATCCCACGTCATCCATTTCCAGCTGGCCGACAAACGGATCGGTGTTGGGTTTGTGCCCGATCGCGGAAAAATAGCCCTTGGCCGGAACCTCCGTGATCTCTTCGGTTTTTACATTCTTGATGCGAACCCCAGTGACACCCGTATCATCGCCCAGGATTTCATCCACTACCGAGTCCCAGGCGATTTCGATCTTATGGTTGTTCCTGGCGCGATCGGCCATGATTTTGGAGGCACGCAGTTCATCACGACGGTGCACCAGTGTAACCTTGGAAGCAAAGCGGGTCAGGAAGATGGCCTCCTCGCACGCCGTGTCCCCACCGCCCACGACCACAACAGGGACATCCTTGTAGAATGCACCATCGCAGGTGGCGCAGGCCGAAACACCGCGTCCCATAAACTTTTGTTCGGACTCCAGACCGAGATATTTGGCCGTGGCACCCGTGGCAATGATCACGGTCCGGGCTTCCACAGGATCGCCCGCCATCATCTCGAGTTTAAAGGGGCGCTTGGAAAAGTCAGCCTTCTGAACGGCATCATACTGCATGAATTTTGCACCGAACCGCTCGGCCTGAGCCTTGAACTTGTCCATCATCACCGTTCCGTCTATCCCTTCCGGGAAGCCGGGATAGTTTTCAACATCCGTGGTGGTGGTCAGCTGACCGCCGGGCTGCATGCCCTCGATAACCAGCGGCTCAAGATTGGCGCGGGCACAATAGATGGCCGCCGTATATCCGGCCGCACCGGCCCCAATGATCACTACGTTTTCCATGCTTCAATTCCTTTGTTTCGGTTTAATGCGTCAACGGATTACACCATTCGGGCGCCTAATTCAAACCGCCATTCCATCCAATCCGCATTTCCAGCTCCAGACCCCGAAAAAGCGAGCCAAACATCCGCGTTTAACGCATAAGTATGCCTTAACAGCTGAACTCTGCGTCAGAAAATCCGGTCTGATTTCATGCAGGTCGCTCATCTGCCCCCTGTCGACAACATCGCAGATCGCTAAAGGAGGAGGCATCTTGAGCCAGGCCGACTCGTATCATGCTGCCAGCGGTGACGACCTGGATTCCAGCGCGCAGCCGGACCCTGAGCTCGGCATAGAAATACGATCCCTGCCTCAGGGGGCTTTTTTTGTGGCACAGATATGGATTCAAAATAGGTGATAAAAACCATTATATATTACATAATCTATTTATATTCATAGGCTTACAGATTGCAATAAGTAGTTTTTATGCGTAACTTGTTACAAACTGAAGGAGCGTTCGATGAAAAGTCCAGGCCTGTCATTTGTGATCCATATTGTGCTGCTCAGTGCGCTATCAGCGCTGCCGATTGACAGTGATGCCAGAAACCCCTATCGAAAAATTTTCTTCGAAGATGCCTACCCCGAACTGGTAGGAACTGAACTTGAAGACCTTATAAGCAACGACAACCATTGCGGTGTCTGCCATTATAATTTTGATGGCGGTGGTCCAAGAAATCCCTACGGCGCGGCGTTTGAGGCTGGCGGAAAGACGCTTCAGGCACTCTTGGACATTGAAGGCGTCGATTCGGACGGGGATGGATTTTCAAACATTGCAGAGATCAGAAATGCTGCTTATTTTCCGAATGCGCCCACTTTTCCAGGTCTGAGTTCTGCAAACGATGATACCGCGAGCAATGTCGACCTGGCGGAGATTTCGGATTTTCTAACCCCGTCTACGGGCGAGGACAATACCGCTCCGACGGTTACCATTACGAGTCCAGCCAGTGGAGTCGTGGTAACAGGAAATGCCCCGTTTCTGATTGAATGGACCGCAAGTGATGGAGCGGGAAGCGGCATAGCCAGCTATGAAATCTATCTCTCGCTCGACGGCGGCTCTACGTACTCCCACATTGCCAAGCCGTTGCTGGGACCGAGTCATAGCAACTACATCTGGTTCGTGTCTGATCGTCCATCCACCAACGCCATTGTACTTGTGGAGGCATACGACAATGCCAGCAATGAAGGATATGGCTACAGTGACGTTTTTAATATAGAGCGCCCGCATGCATTTCCATCCACCCTGCGTGATTTTGACCAGCCCGGCACCCAGCCGATTGAAGAATCCGGACTGGCGCAGGCCACGCCGGACAGTTGCGCCGGTTGTCACGGCAACTACAGTGAGGAACACGAACCCTATGCCAATTGGCTCGGAAGCATGATGGCCCATGCCTCATATGATCCTATTTTCAAGGCCAATATGGCGGTTGCGCAGCAGGATGTTCCCGACTCGGGCGACCTGTGCCTTCGCTGCCACAACTCCCGTGGCTGGCTTGACGGGCGCTCCACCCCGACCGACGGTAGCCAGATGACGGCCGATGACATGTTCGGCGTGGCATGTGACTTCTGCCACCGGATGGTCGACCCCGTCTACAAAGACGGCATTTCACCGGCGGAGGACGAAGAGATATTGCTCAGCCTCTCGAACAAGCCGCTCCAACCCGATGGCGGTAACGGGATGTATGTCTTCGACCCGAATTCCCACCGGCGCGGTCCGTTTACCAACTCGGTCAGTGAGCATGCCGACCTGGTCTCCCCCTTCCATAGCAATTCCGCCTTGTGCGGAACCTGCCATAACGTGAGCAATCCGGCATTCGAGCGCGACGGAACCAATGCGGAATACGTGACAAACAGGTTCGACGCAGCAGCCACCAACTTTTCTCCTGAGATTTTAATGCCGGTGGAGCGGACCTACAGTGAATGGCTGCACAGTGACTATACCAACAGCGTCTTTGCGCCTCAGTTTGCCGGCAACAAAAATGGCGGTATGGTTTCCAGCTGTCAGGACTGCCACATGCCGGATATCGCGGGGTATGGTGCAAATACCAACCTATACCCCAATGCCCCGCTGCGTGAAGACCTGCCCCTGCACGACATGACCGGAGGCAGCTCGTGGCTGTTGCGCGTCCTTCCTTCGGTGAGCAATTTCCCCTACGCGTCCGGATCACCCGAGGCCGCCGCCATGAGCAACGGTGCGCATCGAGCGGAATACATGCTCAAAAAAGCGGCGCGCATGTATGCAGATCCGGTGGGCGATCAGCTCAAAGTAAGGGTTGTAAACGATACCGGACACAAACTCCCGAGCGGCTATCCCGAGGGACGGCGCATCTGGATCAACGTCCGCTTCTATGACGCCTCGTCCAATGTCGTCCAGGAGCTCGGATCCTATAACTATTCCAATGCGGTACTCACCGTGACCAATACCACCGTCTATGAAATTCATCCCGGAATCGGCACCAATCTGGCCTCCGTCCTGGGTGTGGACCCCGGCCCCTCCTTCCACTTCGTATTGAACAACCAGGTCTACGAAGACAACCGCATTCCGCCGCGCGGCTTCAGCAATGCGGCGTATGAAAGCTTTGGCGGAGCCCCGGTGGGACACCACTATGAAGACGGACAGTACTGGGATGAGACCTTCTACGACATCCCGACCAACGCCGTGCGGGCCCATGTGCGGCTCTATTACCAGAGCACCAGCAAGGAATTCATCGACTTCCTTCATAGCGAAAACACCACCACCGATGACGGACAGAAGCTCTATGATTTGTGGCTGGCAAATGATATGTGCCCGCCGGTGCTGATGACAGAAGCCTTCTGGCCTGAAAACTTTTATGTCAACGCCATGGAGTGGATGCCGGGCAACGAGCTGGGAATTACCTTCAACTCCATATCCGGGTACACCTACTGGATCGAATATGCGGACATACTGGGCAGTAACGTAGTTTGGCAGCCCTTCCTGAGCAACGGTATGCTGGAAGCCATCGGTGGCGAAAGTGTCTTTACCGATGACTTTACAACAGCGACTTCCGGCGGTGAGCCCACTAACAGACACCGATTCTACCGAATTAAACGCTGACCAGTGCGGTGATCCCATACGGGCTGATTTTCTCAGGAAAACAGCCCGTTTTTCGCATGTATGCGAGCTTTTGAGGCTCACACCTCTTCTGCCGAAAAAGATTCCGCCGCAGATAGCCCCTTTTCCAACCAGTCTGGATGAAGTGGCCTGTCTTGCCTCAGAAACCGGCCGGCGTGGCATGTAGATTGCTATTAATGTATTGATTTACTGTGTAATGGAATCGGCCCGATGGATACAAGAGCAACAACCGAATGCAAGAGAAGCAAAAGCCGCGCCGGAACCTCGATCGTAGAGGTGATGGTGGCGTTGACCTTGTTCGGGATGTTTGTGGCCGGAAGCTGTCAGCTGCTTGTTTCGCACCGCAAACTGCTCGACTCGTCCCGGGATCACTACATCGCAGCCAATCTGGCAAAGGACCGGATGGAGCTGGCCCGTACGTTTGAATTTGAACAGGTTCCGGACATGGATGAAGATGCCGTGATTGTCGATGAAAGCGGAATACCATCCCTCGCCGGTCACTTCCGGAGGACCACGCGGGTGACTCCAATAAGCAAAAATCTCTACGAGTTGGCCATTACCGTGGATATCCAGAACCGGAAAACACTGCAGTTTGCACCTGCAGAACAAAGTATTTCCACCTACATAGCAAAACATCTATGACGCATACATCATACAGGTTGAAACGAGGCTTCACGCTGGTCGAAGCCAGTGCAGCGGTCACCATCATTACGCTGACACTCGGCATCGCCATCGGTGGATTCATGTTTACTATCAAAAAAACGAACGAGAGCGATGTGCAGAGCGAGCTCGACATCGATGTCCAGATGGCCATGGAGCGCCTGAAGCGCGACCTGCGCCTCTCCTCTCTCGACGATATTTTCTACTACCCGGCCGGCCCCGGCCCTTACACGGCGATCAGCTTCCCCCTGGCGGAGGACAGCGATGGCGACGGCCTGTTCGAACTGGACGACGAAGGCGCAATCATCTGGGACAGAACCCTGGTTTACCACATCTGGCCCAGCAGCCCGCACCAGCTGCGTGTCACCACATTCTTTAATCGTGACAACTCAATGAGCGATGCAGAGCGGCAGGAACAGCTGGATACCGTCGTAAAGGAAGGTTACGGCGATAACACCTACAACGGACAAAACGCTTCGACCGCCGTTGTGTTTGAAAATCTGCTGGATTGGACGATTGTACCCCGGCAGGGCATATTCGATGCCTATTCAGATTTATCAGAGCGCGAAGCCGTCAGTCTTGGATTTGCCCTGTTGGATAGCGGTTCACATACGTTTCAGTTTAAAGTGGCCGGAAAAAACGCCTCCTCCTCAGGATACAAAGTCGGCATTGACCAGCTCACCGTATCGGGCTCATACGGCCCCCGCGAAGCCGAAGCGCAGCTTCCGGTTACCGCCCAGTCCGGTGCAACCGCGCAGGCCCAGTATGTGGCCAGCGGTTCATGGAAGGGCAATCACCACCTTTATTTCCCGGCCTCTTCCGTCGGCGACTCGTTCACGTTGACACTGGAAAACGACCGTTGGGAAGAGACCAATTTCGGAGCCGAAGGATACGTCGCGGATAATACCCGGGTCGTATTTGACGAAGCCCTCAGCCCCAAGGACTTTGTGGTTGAGCTCGAGGGCAATGACGTCACATGGCAGGCGTCGAAGCAGACGGGGACGGAGATCGCCGGCTCGCTGAGTAACAACGTTCTCGCAGACAGCTGGGTGGCCGTGTATGTCAATGGTGCCGAGCTGCTTACAAACGGTAACTGGATCGCCTATAACGGCGACCGGTGCAAACTCACCTTCCAGGCGGCCACCAACGGCACCCTACAGATCGACGGCGCGTTTATCGGTAAAATGGACTCCTCCGAGACGACAACGCTTGGATTCGAAAACGGGATCCGCTATCAGGCCCTGTTCTCGGGTCTCCCTCAAACCCATGTACTCGATCCGGGGGAACCCATCACCACGGACTGGATCAACATGGAAATCAACGCCACCAACAACTACCTGGTGATGTATAAGATCGCGAACTCCGCAACCGACTGCTACCCGGCAGTTTGGAAAAACCAACGGACAGCCAATGCCGACGGGTATCTGTGGTCGACGGGTTCTTTCACCAACTGCATCTATGGCCTTTCCTCCATTACGGTCAGCTATCCTGAAAAAGGCACCTATACCTCCCAGATCTTCGATACCCGACTCGACAGTCCTATATATAGTGATCTTTCCTGGAACGCGAACCTGCCCTCCGGCACACTTCTGAAAACCAAGATCCGGACCGGCGACCAGCCCGACCTCTCGGATGCCGGTGACTGGGCAACCATTTCATCTTCCTCCGGCAACCCGCGTTCAATCAGCTCGTCCTACAAGCGCTATGTGCAGTTCCAGGCAGAGTTGTATTCAAGTTCTGACCGATTATCCACCCCACAGCTGAAGGATCTCACCATCGACTGGAAAGGCGAGATGCAGCTGGTCAACATCAGTGGATTGATGACGAAAGGGCCGGATTACGGCATCGTGGAAGTCAGGGTGGACGGTGTTCCGCTGCAGTCGGCACTGTCGATCGACTTAATGATCTACAAGGATATCTACAGCCTGAGAAAAACAACCAAACGCGTGACCTCGTCCCTGATAGCGGATATCCGGCCGCGAAACACCGGGTTGTAACATCAAGGAGAAGACCATGAAAACAAACAACATACACCAGACCGACAAGGGCGGTTTCACCCTGCTCGTCGTTCTGTTTTTCGTTGCATCGATCAGTACGCTTCTCGCCATGCTGGCCTTTTCCTCCTCGCAGCGGGCTTTTACTGCCCGGCGGCTGAGCGATCAGATCCGGGCCAAAGCCATGGCGGAAGCCGGCTGCGAGCTCGCCTATGCCATCCTTTCAACCAATTGGGCTGCACGCTTTGACCCGTCCGCTTTCGGGGGTTCAGGCAGCAGCGCCGACACAGGAAGCCAGATTGCATCCGCGCCCGGATACACGGTCAGTGCCTCGGATGATACATCAAGTTACCATGTGGATGTCGATCCGATTGGCGAGCTGTCTGCCATCGTAACCTCCGTCGGAACATGCGGAGAAGCCGAAGCGAAGTCGATCATCAGTGTTCAGGATATAGGCGGAAGCTCTCCTGACGGCGATGTGCTCGACGGCGAAGCCTTTCAGTATGCGGCTCTATCAGGCGGACAGATGGATTTCGGAGGCTGCAGCACCATCGACGCGCCGGACGGAGCCAAGTTCCACTCCAACAGCGCCATGTACTTGCGTGGCGCTACCGATCCAAAAATCAGTCTCTCCTCCGCTACAAAAATCAGGGTCAGCAATAATGTGGATGTCGGAGGCGATCTTACCGCACCGGACCTTCAATATAACTCCAGCAAAGTCACCGTAGGCGGAACCGCATCGCAAGAGCCGGTCGGTACCGTGGATATTCCGGATGTCGACCTGACACCGTATTATAACTGGGCAAAGCGATTTGGTGAAGTCTACAATGGATTTGCCACGGATTCCTCCTATGCCCCGAACGGCGGCATACTTTGGGTTGAAGGCGACGTCTATATCGGTGCACACGCGGTCATTACCGGTTCGATAATCGCAACAGGAAACATTTATATATCCGGCCAGGCCAGTATTTACCCGACGACCTCGGCCTTTTGCCTTGCTTCACGCGATGGAGAGATTGTTGTTACCTCAACCGGCACGCTGAACGGACTGATCTATGCCAAGACCGGAGGTTTTGAATACACGGCCAACGGCACGATCAACGGGCAGATCATTGTAAATGGAGATATCAAAAAATCCGGCAGTTCAGACATCCTGACGGCCTATGAGCAATCCGTCCCCTCGCCTCCTGAAGACGAAACGACGACTGACTACATCGCCATTACCGCCTGGCAGGAATAACCACTTCCCCCGAAAAGCCAAGCCCTGGTTTCTTACTCCCTGGAAACCGGGGCTTTTTTGTGTCCGAAACTGGAGAAAGATCCTGAAAATCAACCGCCCTGCACGCACATGTACACGCGCTCGATGTTCATTTATCTCGTTAGATACTCGATCGTGAAACTACCTATCGTGTGTAGGGCATCACGCAAGGTAGCGACTGAAGCGACTGAAGCGACTGAAGCGTAAAGATTAATGATCGGGTCTTAATCATCCAGCAGAATATAGATGTCGTCCTCGTCGTATAAATTCCGACCCACACCGTTGGGCCCGAAAGATCCGACCACAACGCGCACATTTCCATCCACGGTATAGTCAGGATCAAAGAAATAAGGATTGCCCCATGGATCCAGAAGTGCCCCTTCGTAGTACGGACCTTTCCAGTTGTTATAGAATCCGTCAGTTGCTAAAAGTCCCCATTGGGGACCGGCAATATTCCAGACCTCTGTGCTGCCAGGCTGGGTCCGGAGCGTACGGTTGGGCCAACGGCCCGTATCCCAGGCCATCTGCAGGATAGCGGATGAGAGAATATTCAATTGGACCTCCACCTGCTTTTTAACTGATTTCTGGTGTGCTTTCATCATGGCATAGCTGGCCAGAGACCCCAGTAAAGTAATGATACCAACCGTCACGAGGACCTCTATGAGTGTAAAACCGTATTTCCTTTTCATCCGTATAACGCTCCCAACTGGATACAACTATCCGCCAGTAATTATTAGCAATACCAATGCCATCCAGGAATAAAAGCTTTCCGCTTCAGGCGCATTTCCATGATTCAATCGCCTTTAAGTTGACTCTATCCCTATAAAATCCCAATACTGCGATCATCATTTAAGGAGAGAAACACTATGGATTTTGACGTAATCGTAATCGGCGCCGGTCCGGGAGGATATCCGGCCGCCATCAAAGCGGCGCAACTGGGAGCAAAAACCGCCATTATTGAGCGGGAATGGCTGGGCGGAACCTGCCTCAACTGCGGCTGTATTCCTACCAAAACCCTGATTGCCGGCGCTGAGGTTTATCAGAAAATTCTGCATGCCGACAGCTTCGGCATCAGTGTCGGGAAGCCTAAAATCGACTATCCTGCCATGAAGCAGCGCAAGGATCAGGTTGTTCTAAACCTGCAGAACGGAATCGGCTCCCTGCTCAAAGCACATGGTGTAACCATCCTCGAGGGAACCGGTTCATTCCGTGATGCCAATACCGTCGCGGTTCAGGCATCCGACGGCTCCATTCAGGAAATCACAGGCAGGACTATTATCATTGCAACCGGATCCACATCCACGGTACCGGGCTTCATTCCCAAACATGACCGCATCGTCGAAAGCCGCGCATTCCTGGAACTGGACAAGCTCCCCAAAAGTCTCCTCGTTCTGGGCGGGGGCTACATCGGGTGCGAGTTGGCCTGCATGGCTGCCGGGCTCGGCGTCAAGGTGACAGTCGTCGAACTGCTGGCCGATGTCCTGATGCTGCTCGACAAAGATGTTCGTCAGGTGGTCAAGAAACACATGAAGGATGAACTGGGCATGACGCTGCTCACCGGTGACGCCATGGAAAACATAGCCGCCAATGACAAAGGTGTGACGGCTACCGCCGGCGACACCAGGCTCGAAGCGGATATGCTGCTGGTCGCGATAGGCCGCAGTCCGGTAACGGACGGGCTGAATGTCGAAGCCGCCGGCATCGTCCTCAATGAACGCGGCTACATCGAGGTCGATGAGCTCAGTCGTACCAATGTATCGAACATCTACTGTATCGGTGATGTATCCGGTCGGATGCAGTTGGCCCACGCCGCCACATCGCAGGCCGTCTATGCGGTAGAACACGCACTCAAGGACGAGGAAAAAATCGAGGAAGTCGTCATCCCGGGTGTGATCTTCACCTCCCCCGAGGTTGCCCTGGTTGGGCTGACGGAACTCGAAGCTAAAAAACTCGGCATTGAAACCAATGTCGGCAAGTTTGCCTTCCGAGGGCTTGGCAAAGCGATGGCCTCGAATGAAACGGAAGGCTTTGTAAAGATCATCGCCGAGAAGGTATCGGATCGCATCATCGGCGCGCAGTGCGCCGGACCGCACGCCACCGATTTGATCAGTGAAATGGTGGTGGCTGTCCGTGAAGAGCTTACCGCAGAGGAGCTTGGCAATACGGTGCATGCCCATCCCACCTTTGCCGAGGTCTGGATGGAAGCGGCCCATGCGTTGCACAAGGCCTGCATCCATGCTCCGCCGGCCCGATAATCAGCGTTCCACGAAAATTCATATGAAAAATGCCCCCATTTCGGGGTATTTTTCATATTGAGCGCATCCCCTTAAACCTATAGCTTGCCTTCCAACCCAACAGAACCCGATTTCATGACTAAAAAAACTCTATCGATTTTGCTGTTTGCTGCGTGTGCTGTCTCCTGGACAGCATTGGCGGAAGATACCGTCATTTTAAAAAACGGTGATGTGCTCACCGGCCAGATACTCGAGGAAACCTCCGAGCACGTCTATTTCAAATCCCATGCGTTCGGAGCAGTCAGCCTGCAAAACAAGGATATAGCCGAAGTACGCTTCCAGACCGATGAGCATGGTGAGGTCGCTACGCAACCCGCAGCCCCGTCGGATTCGGAACCTGCTGTCCAGATGCTGAATCCGGATGAATTTGTAGGCCCCCTGCAGATTTCACCCGAGGAAATCGAGGAGACGGTTGTGGACCGGTGGTCGGGTCAAACCGGACTGTCGATTGCCATACGCGAATCGGTCAAGTCGAATGCCGAAGGCGTCACCGGAACCGACCAGTACGAAACCTATCGTTTTTATGGCGACATGGCGTGGCAATCCAACAAAAACAGACTTCACTGGAAATGGACCTACCGCTACAGCCGGGACGAGTATGACAAGCAGGATGACTACCTTAATGTCACCCAGCACTATACCCACGATTTCCGCGAAAATTACTACGCAACGGCCAAGACCATGTATCAGCGGGATTACCGCCGGAAAATCACGAACGAATATCTCCAAACCGCCGAAATGGGTGTAAAGTGGATTGCCCTGCCCGCCCTTGAGTTTTCCACATCCGCCGGCGGCGGCTACCACCAGTATGACCGCATGAAGTTCAACGCTGTAACGCAGATGGACGAAGAACTGAGCATAACCCAGCCCAAGTTTATCTTTGATGAGTCGCTGCGCTGGCAGATCATCCAATCACTGTCATTGATTCAGAAATATACCCACCTTGGTGATCTCAAGGATTATCACTTTATCTTTACCGCCGGTCTGGAAAACAAGTTGGTGCACGACATTTTTCTGCGCATGGAATACCGGCTCGACCGTGATACGGAAGTCTATTATGACGACCGCGGCTACTATGACAAGGCGTTGCTCACCAGCCTGCTCTACAAGTTCTAGCTCTCGGGACCGAGCGGTCGTACGTCATCCTCGAGCAGCAGATTGCGGGCGCTGATACACGGTCCCGGAAACATCTCGATAAATTCGTCCGGGTTCTCTTCATACAGCTCGCACATGGACTGGTATGCCGCCCTTCCGTAGCGCAGCACGCTACCCAGCTCCTGATTCTGGACATCCTGTGTCACAAAGCACAGTTCATCGTCAGTGGAATCCTCGACGTTGAGCAGCAACCGGAACCGATGGGGATCAACCTTTTCCATGTTGCGGCTGTAGATGCTGTATTTGACGTATTCCACGACCCGCTGATTGAAGCCTGCCTCAATCATAAAGATCAACTCAACCAGCTCAACGCGCGACAACACGAGCCGCACGCGAGGCACTTGAACGTCATCCGGCACGAGTTCATTGATCTGCTCCAGCGTCTGGTCAAATTCATCCAGTATGCTATCGCGGGAAACCTCCTCTGACTCCGGCATCCAGTGAATGATGAGATTGTGTTTCGGGTCAGTGTAAAGCAACGGCATGTCCACGCGGAAGGTTCCCTCGCAATCCGGGCATTCAACCCGGTTCAGCCAGTTTTTCATCAGCGCATCCTTCAACTGGGGATCCGCGCTGACATTGACGGCTTCATAGAGTTCAACCTCCTGTTGCAGTCCGCAGGATGGACAGGTAATATTATATGTTTTGCTTCTGCTCATAATCTTCATTCATTGAAATACTCATTCTGCCCGTTATGGGAGAGGGGTCAAAACATTCCCGATTTCAATCGCTCGTCATTGAGGATCGCATGGTATTGATGCTCCAGATCGGCAATCTCCCGCTGCCAGAACAGTTCACTGCCCCAGTCCGGGAAATGGGACCGGAACTTATAATCATCCACTTGCGTGCTGCACCAGGCCAGAAAATAGATGATCCGCATGGCCCGCAGAATTTCCACCAAACGCAGCTGCCGGTCATCAAACTCCATGAATTGTTCATACCCTTCGAGGATCAGGTTGATTTCATGCCGCGAGTCATTGGCATTCCCCGGCAACAGCAGCCAGATATCCTGTACCGCCGGCCCCATCACCATGTCGTCGAAATCAATCACCATCAGGCCTTCGCCGGGACGCTCCAGGATGTTCGCCCGGTGACAGTCTCCATGTATGCGCTGCAGCTCAATGCCATCAAAGGCGCGGTGCGCGAGTTCAAGAATGCGGTCGGTGACGTCCTTGAAGCAACTGGCCTGATGCGGTGTCATAAAGCGCCCCTGAAGCAGCAGCTCGATTTCCGGCATCGTCGTTGTTTCGGGATGCATGCACAACCGATGATCCGCACGTCGACGGGTACCCGCCAGATGAATACGGCCCACCAGACTGCCGAGCCGGCGCCAGCCCTCGTCCGTATGAAGATCCATTTCACGACCTGATTTCTTGGGATAAACCGAAAACAGAATGCCGTCAGCCTCCCCTATCGTCTCCCCGGCAGTCAGTTCCATGGGCGCCACAACCGGAATTTCAGCATCCGCGCAATCGACTACAAAATCATGCTCGTCCTGCAAGGCTTTACGGGTCCAGCGCCCCGGTCGGTAAAACTTGGCGATGAGCCGCTGCTCATCAACCGTCTCCAATTCATAGACGCGATTGATGTAACTGGGCAACGGAGCCGTCAGCCCGGTCATTCCACAGCCCAGGGCGGTCTCAACCGCTTCGATGATGCGGTCGGGTGTCAATCGGTCAAAACCGGCACTCATACCTCAAGAGCCTCGAACAGGTGTTCCGCATCCTCGAACGAATCGACAATGAGGTCCGGATGCTCTGATTCAAGCGTTGGACGGTCAAACTGGCCATTGCAGACGGCCACCGAGATCATGCCGTTTGAGCGGGCAGCCTCGATGTCCGAAGGCGTGTCGCCGAGAAGATATGAACCCGCCGGATTGCCGGCCCGCTCAAGAGCCAGTGCAGCCATCCGGTTGCGATCGCCATGATCATCTCCAAAACCTCCGACATCGGTAAAAAAGCGCTCAATCCCGCCATGCTTCAGCTTAAGATACGCACAGGCGCGGATATTACCCGTCACCAATCCGAGGTTCCAGTGCCGGGAAACTCTTTCCAGAAACAGCTCCACACCGGGATATACCGTAGGCGGCATGTCGGTCATACATCGCTCCAGATAGACGGGCAGCAGCTCGAAAAAACGATGGGTTCTGGCCGGATCGGATTGCAGTCCCTTTTCGCGCAGCAGCTGCTCTACGACGCGGATGTCCGTGGCCCCCGCAAAGTTGATGTGGGACATATCGACGGGAACACCGTAGGCCTCTCTGAATGCTTCGCCAAAAGCAATACGTCCCGACCCCTTGGCGCGCAGCAGCGTGCCGTCGATATCACAGAAAATATAGCGCCCGGGCGCCGACATGGCAGTGCCTAATCAACCAGATCGATCAACTCATTGATCGCATCGTTCGGTGATGACTGCTTCTGAGGTCGTTCCTGCCGGCCTTCCCCCTGTGTCTGCTTCTGCCGGTTTTTCCGGGACGAACGATTTCCGCGACCGGAACTGCGTTCCTGCGGAGCCGCGTCAGTGGATCCGGCATCAAACGCTTTCCGGAACGTGCTGATGCGCATCTTGTCAGCGGCTCGACCCAGCAGCTTTTCCGCTTCGACGTTTCCGGTAACAAGAACCGCACCTGCACCTCTGGAACGCGTGTTCCTGGCGAGGAAGGCGGCATGGTCTTTGGCCGACTTGCTGTAGAGAACGGTAATTCCCTCGAACTTCTTACCCGCCGGAGCCTTGTTGAGCGGCGAGCCGGACGAGACCGCCACGACGCTTACTTTTTCACGCTGTGCAAACCGGGCCAGACGGCGGAAGGTTTGGAGCTGGTTACGAGGTGCGACATTGCCTTTCATTCCGAGGGAATCGTGCAGAGACACGACATCGACAACCAGCACGGTTTGAGCTGGCTTGAACAGGTTGAATAAACCCATGTTGATTTCCTTTTTGTTCTGTTTTCATTGTTCCATGCACATACACCGTCGTTCCTTCCGCACGCATGCGTCAAGTCGGTTAGCGTGGGTGGCGGTGTGTTGGTGTGCAGATGTAAAACGGAAAACCTACCCTATGCCTTTCCTGGGCGCAAGCCCCGATTGTCCGTCCAAAAATGCGGATTAAAGTACGGTTCCGGACGGAATAACGGTATTCTTGGGAACTACAATGATTCCCTCGCGGATCCAGTACAGATCCGTTTGCACGTCCGTGGGTTTGTCATCTGGGGTAATCGTCACCCCATCACCAATACGGACGTTCTTGTCTATGATCGCCGTCCGAATGAAGCAGTCCTGTCCTATACCCATCGGGATACCCGACGGATGTTCAACAGGGCCATGTTCGTAATAGTCGGCTCCCATGATAATCGAATCCTCGATTTCGGATCCCGCCCCCACCTTGGCGCGCAACCCGACCATGGAGTGTTCAATCCGCTTGCCGGAAATAATGCATCCGTCGGACAGCAGCGAGTGCCGCACATCGCACTGGTTGATTTTGGACGGCGGAAGATACCGCATATTGGTATAGATCGGGGACTCCATCTCATAGAACGAAAACTGCGGCAGGTCGTCGGCAAGCGCCAGGTTGGCCGCCCAGAATGAACGGATGGTACCGATGTCTTCCCAGTATTCATCAAAGATATAACTGTACACCTTGTGCGAATCGATCGCTCCGGGAATGATATGTTTCCCGAAATCGGACTCCAGATTCTGGTGCAGCAGGTCGTCCAGCACCGGCATATTGAACACATAGATACCCATGCTGGCCAGATACCGCGGCTCTTCATACATCGGTGCACGCAGCTCATCCAGCAGCGGTGTATCTCCCGGCTTTTCGGCAAACCGCACAATGCGTCCATTCTTATCAGTCTGCATGATGCCCAGTGATCCCGCTTCGGATCGGCTCACCGGCTTCGTACTGATGGTCAGGTCGGCTTCATTTTCGACATGAGACTGTATAATATCACTCAGATCCATCCGATAAAGCTGGTCGCCGGACAGAATGACCACGATATCCGGCCGGTCGTCCATGAAATAGCGGATCGAACGCCGCACGGCGTCGGCCGTCCCCTGGAACCATCCGTCCGAATCCGGTGTTTGCTCCGCAGCAAGAATGCGTACATGGCCGCCGCTGAACTGATCAAACCGGAACGTGGCGGCAATGTGCTGATGCAGGGAAACACTGTTGTACTGGGTCAGGAGGAAAATCTTGCGGATACCGCTGTTGATGCAGTTGCTGATCGGGATGTCCACCAGACGGTATTTGCCGGCAATCGGTACGGCCGGTTTCGCGCGTTCCTTCGTCAGTGGTTGCAATCGGCTGCCCGCACCACCCCCTAAAATCAGGCCCACAACATTCATTTCGAACTCCCTTTTTGTACTGCTCGCGCCACATTTTCATGCTAGTCGATAAACATCTTATGGGAAACCAAAAGAAAACAAATAATTCGCACTTGCCCTGTATGGGGCGATTCTGTAGAAAAACTCCTCCTTTGCGGAAAAGCCTGTCTGGCGGTTTTGCAGGGAAGCCCATTTTGGGCCGGTAGCTCAGTCGGTAGAGCATTTGACTTTTAATCAAAGGGTCCCGGGTTCGAGCCCCGGCCGGCTCACCAAACATAAAGCCCTGCAACTCGTTGAGTTGCAGGGCTGATTTTTTAGGTTATGCACGCTTCCCGAACAATGATGATCCCGGTTTAGCGAATGCTGATGCGACCCAGAATTACATCTAACACCATCTCAGGGCGTTATCCCCGCCGGCCTGAACAGCGCTCGTACGCAACTAGTCCACATCTACGGCATCAAGCTCCATCTCGAACAGCAGATCGTCACGGCAGACATCGGCATGCGAGATGGCCACGGGCAGATCAGGTAGGTTGTTTTCGGCGCAATACTGCTCCAGCAGATGCGCATCATGCATATCCTTGAAGTAGGCAATGGCACGGACGGCGTTATGCCAGTCCATACCTCGCGACTTCAGGATTTCATGTATCACCTGCATGGTTAGTTCGATCTGCTTGTCAGTATCGCCCACATGCGTGGTATCTCCACCGGGCTCAATGCTGGCGGTGCCGGAGATCGTCAACAGGCGCGAGCCGGGCTGCTGAATTTCGACGGCGCGGGAAAAGGAACTCAGGTAGTCAAGAGCAGGACATTGCAACGGCGAGGGTACGGCAAAGAGCTTCACACCTTCATGTTTCGGCTTAACGGCCAGCAGCGCGGAAACCATCGCTTCGCCCGCCGCTGAACCCGCTCCGATACCGGTACTCGCCGGCACCATGTTTTCAAATACACCGCGTTCCTTGAAGAAGCGGGTCCGCACCGCGTTGAATTCATCGTACCACTGGAGCAGTCCGCTGAGATAAATCCATGTGCGGGCCACATCGGTAAATTCCATGCCGGCCTGCCGCAACAGCCGTTCCATTTTTTCGAATACAGCATAGGCCTGCTTTTCCCGCGGAAGAGAGAGATCATCGGCCCGGATATCCCCCAGCAGGCAATAGTATGCATCGTCGCTTTCATACCAGTACCCCACCCGGCGCGGCCCATCGAGGACCGGATGCAACCGGGCGCCGGCGACAGCAATGAACTGGGTACCTGTAATCGTGGTACCCGAACAGGCATCGCCGTGCAGGAGCGTCAGCGGCCAGTTCAACTGCTGCGTGGCGGAAATCGCGTGGGGATAAAACTGGCGGCCGCCAAAGAGATACTGGAAGGCAATTACAGCATCGCGTTCCCGGACTGCATTCGCCACACGATCAAAGACTTCCGGCATGCTGTCCTGGGTGGCCCGGGCATTGATGAAATAGGTATCTGCGCCGTTCTGCGGCAGCACAGCGATCTGCAAATCACCAGATGAATGGTCCGGTCTGATACTCATGGGATTCTACTCGGTCACCCCGCTTTGCAGCGACTGCAGCGGAGCAATTAACAGGGGCGTGTATAGGGATTTTGGAATCATAAACAAATTATAGCCGCCCTGCCGGTGGATGACAAATCCTGCATATTAAATTCCGTCCAGCTCCGATTCACTGATCTACTGGCGAAGGTTACAGCGAAATCAGCAAATCGAGCACGCAGGCCTGTTCCAAGGCCCGGCTGAAGCCGCCGCCGGAGCAGACTCGCGTCCCGGACCGGCAGATGAAGACTCCGCCTTGGCCGTTTTATTGCCCACTTCAACACCAACCCCCATCCTTTAGTCAATCGCAACCGACTCAGCATCCCCCGCTTAAGCGGTCCCCGGTCATAAGGAATCCGTCTGCTTCATCAGTCCTTTCAGGATATCTTCAATGACAGGGACGCCTGTATATCTGTTCAGCATGGATTCACATTCTGAAACCACACCGGGATCGCTGTGATGCATGCGCGACTGATGCCCGAACTGTGACAGCTCGTCCTCCGCAAACTCATTAATCTCCACGATTCCCTCGACGTACAATCGGTTATTGCGGTCAGCGCCAAGTTCTCTCACCAGACTGGCCACCCGGACGGAGCTTCCTGCCGTGAGCTTCAGTTCATCCTGGAGAAAGAGAGCCCAGTAATAGGCCCGATGCGGTTCCCGCTCTTTCAATGAAACAATCCACTCCAGCACAGCCTGCTCATATGCCTGTTGAATATCGGGATATTTTTTACCCCGCTCCGCCAGATAACGCCCTTCAAGCCAGACGATGCCCTCATTCATGATCCACGCAGGGGCATCCCAGTGTCCGCCCGGGAAGAACCGCTGGATGGCCGAATCGCCAATCTGTTTGTGGGCAAGGGCTGATATATACCGGTTGAAATCCCACGCCCCGTTAATGATGAACGTATCGCATCGCGGTGGCGAAATTTCATTGGGGATATAACCGATACTCGGCATCATTCCGTAGCCATCCAGGTTGTCAAAATTACCGAATGCCGCGGCCGCTCCGCCCGAATTTCCGGTAAAGTAAACCCGATCTTCATCGACCGGAAGCGTTTTATAGATGTGCTCCACCGCCTCTTCGTTACAATCGAGGTTAACCTCAAAGTCCCGCCCATTGCGGGATTCGAGCGACATGGCCAGAACCCACTGGCAGAGTTCTGCACCTTCAATGATCTGCTGGAGGTGTCCGGGGGTTCCTCCTCCTGAATTGGAATAGAATAACAAGGGCGCTTTGCGGCCCGGCTTAAGCGATTTGGGAACATAGTAGTAGTAGTGCGATTCGGTATCCGCCTCGATTGGCCCCATCACTCTTCCCACTTCGTACGGCAGGCTGGGCGCACCCGCATCTGCACTGCTTTTTCCCGGCATTTCTCCTCCGGTCTGTTCCGCAATATATTCCCGGTCGCCATCGGAGAGCTTGGCAATGGGCACCTTGATGCGGCGGCCATCCTTCCGCACAAGCTCGACCTTGTCGTCGACCACCCGGAAAAAGCTTGCTTCAATGGTGGAACTTCCATCGGCGGCGGTCCACATTCGCAGTTCAGCCCGCACCACACATTCAACGCAGATAAGCAGTCCAATCAGAACCAGCAATCGTCTCATGCCACACTCTCCCTTTTAACAATACGCACAGTCTTTCAAGTATACACAGCCTGTATATGAGATCAACAAAAAGACCGGTTGCATCGAGGGGTACTGCACCTTCTGAACGATCAATGGCCAGGGCTCCGACCCGCGACTTTTCCCCGCGGTCCCGTCAGGCCCTCTGCCTTAATAAAAGACCTTCCAGAGAAACAGTCCATGGGGCTGTGCCGTGGGAACGACCGCCGTGCGCTTCCCATGATCCAGGATGTCATGGACGGCTTCCGGTTCGAGATCGCCGATGCCGACGCGCACAAGGAATCCCGCCAGGCTGCGGACCATCTTGTAGAGAAATCCGTTACCCTGCACTTCCAGCGCAATCTCTGCTCCATGCTTGCGTATATAGAGCGAATGGATGGTACGCACCGTGCCGTCGAGCTCCCGCTTCGGATTGGCAGAGAACGGTGCAAAGTCATGCTCCCCCTCCAGCCGTGCGGCGGCGGCCCGCATTTTTTCAACACGCAGCGGGCGGGCTTCGTGCAGGCAGTAAAGCCGTTTGGTGGGCGGCATGATCCGGCCGTTGTAGATAAAGTAGCGGTATTCCTTGCCAACCGCGCTGAAGCGCGCGTGAAAATCGGCCGGCGCTCTTTCAAACGTCAATACACGGATATCGCGGTCCAGCTGGGCATTCAGTCCCCTCCGGAAATAATTTGGATCGACCGGATCCTCCAGATCGAAATGCGCCACCTGAGCACGGGCGTGTACACCGGCATCAGTGCGGCCGGACGACTCCACCCGCACAGACTTCTTCGCGCCTGTCATATGGGTCAGCAACCGTTCCAGCTCACCCTGGACTGTTCGATGCCGGGGTTGCACCTGCCAGCCCGCGTAGTTCGTACCGTCATACGAAACCTTGATTTTATACCGTGTAGACATCGCGGCATAATTTCCAATGCTAAAACACAAACAGCAAGTATTTATCAAAAGTTTGATTTTTATCATCGGCTCTGCTACAACACGCTCATGCTGTTTAGTAAATCAAAGACGGCATGGGGGTTGGCGGGTATTACGCTGGCCGGGGTTATCGGAGCAACAGTCTACGATTGCCCACTGCCGGCCAGCAAGTTCACCTACCATGATCTGACGGTTCCTGAAGAGGTTGCCGACAGCTATGAAACGCTGATGCGTTACAGCGCAACCAGCACCAACCGACTGAAAGTCACACTTCCGACCCCCGTCCTACAGCTGGCCGGCACATGGAGCAATGTCCTGCCCCACTCCGAGCTCATCAACCGGGCATGGGATAATTTTGCCGACGGGCGCAAATATATCCAGGACCTCAACCGGCATCCCTTCATCACGGACTGGGATAATTCTGCAAAACCCATCGACCCGTCTTCTTTTTCCGTACCGGACTACCAAACCCTGCGGTACACCACGTTGCTGTACGGCCTGCACGCCACGCTGCTTATCCAGCAAGGCCTGACAGAAGAGGGTATCGAAGACCTGACCCGGCATTATTCCGTAATCCGTAAAAGCCTGCCCTATTCAACCACGCTCGTCACGTTTGCCATCAACGTAGCCTGCGCCAAACTGGACATCCAGATTGCCGACCATGTGGTACGGCGAGTAAACTGCACACCCCGTGAGCTGAAGATGCTGCAGGGCGCCTTCCCCCCGATCAGCCGGGAGGAATATTCCTGGTATCGCCCGCTCATAGCGGAATACTTCAATTCACAGTCCATGGTGCTGGCGCTGCGTAATAACGACATCACTATAGAGGCGGCTTTCGATCCGCCGCTGCAGAAGCACGCCACGTTCCCCAGACAACTCTTCTTCAAGCCGAACATGACGTTGCGCCTGTTCAAGAACATATATGAACCACTGATCGATGCCTGCCGTCAGCGCAAGAACCTCAGGCCGCTCCTGAAGGATGTGGACGACACCCTGAAAAACAGCAGCAAGCTCAGCCGCATCTGGAACCCATCAGGACACATGCTGGTCTCCCTCATGGTTCCGGTTTGGCAGAATGTTTATGACAAGACGCTGGAATTGAAAACCGCAAGTGACCTGCTGGCGCTGGAGATCAACAGCAGGCTTGGAATCAGCCTGAAACTGAAGGATGTCTATAACGAATCGAACTATCGTTTCGACGAGATACGCCAGTGCTTCTACTGCGTTGGCCCCGACGGCATCGATGGAACTGCCGACGACATCTATATCAACGATCCCGACGTTCGATAACGCTACGTCTCGTCGGCGATCCAATTGAGGAAATCGCGGTTGCCGTCGGCAATCGGCAAACAGACCACGCACGGGCAGTCGTACGAGTGCAGCGCCTTGACCCGGTCAATCAGAGCCGCTTTCCGCTCGACGGAGGTTTTCAGAATCAATGCGGTTTCACGGCTTTCGCAGACCTCGCCCTGCCACCAGTAGACCGACTCGATGCCGCCGAGCAGGTTTGCGCAGGCCGCCAACCGTTCACCGACCACCGTCTTCGCAATATGCTTTGCCTCGGCTTCATCCCCCGTCGTCACATAAACAAACAGTGCATCCACAACTCATCTCCCCGCCCCTGACCCAGCCAAAGGGCCACATCCTGCTAACACCTTCAGCAGCGATCAGCTAATTGCTGACAGCTATAGACTTGCTCCCGCTCACTACTTGTTCCTCCACTCGCCTTCCACACCCTGGAAAAGCCAGTCCGATTCAGGCATCCCCCACTCGCCGGGCGGATAGGTATAGGGCTGCAGTATCTCCAGGTTATCCAGTACCGGCTGCATGACGCGCCACTCGGCCTCCACCTCATCGGACCGCGTAAACAGGGTCGAATCCCCGCGCAGTGAATCCAGCAGCAGGCGTTCGTAGGCCTCCGGCAGCGACTTGTTCCAGGTTCCCGAATAGGAAAAGTCCATCTTCACATCCTCGACCACAAAGCGCATGCCGGGTCGTTTGGTACCCACCCGGAGGAAAATACCTTCATTGGGTTGAATCTGAAAAATGAGTGTGTTGGGTTTGATTCGGGTGATGTCGCAGACATCGTCTTCACACTCCACCTGTTGGAACAGCTGCAGCGGCGGCACCTTGAACTGCACCACAATCTCTGTAGTCTTTTTCGCCATTCGTTTACCCGTTCGCAGCAGGATCGGCACGCCCGCCCAGCGCCAGTTATTGATAGAAAGCCGAAGTGCCGCAAAGGTTTCCGTATTCGACTGCGGGTCAATGCGATCTTCTTTGAGGTAGGCTTTGATGGGCTTGCCGGCCGCATCCACACCGTCTCCATACTGTCCCCGGCATACGGCATCCGATATATTCTTTCGGATATCCAGCTGCATCGCATTGAGGATTTTCACCTTCTCGTTGCGGATCGACTCCGCCGACAGGTCGCCGGGTGCCTCCATAGTCACCAGGCAGAGCAGCTGCAGCAGGTGGTTGGTCACCATGTCGCGTAATGCGCCATACTCGTCATAGTATCCCCCGCGCCCCATCTCCATACCCACGGTCTCGGAGGCGGTAATCTGAATATGATCGATATAGCTCCGGTTGAACACCGGCTCGAAGATGGCATTCGCAAACCGGAACGACAGAATATTCTGCACCGTCTCCTTCCCGAGATAGTGATCAATCCGATAGATCTGCGACTCGTCCAGATGCCGCAGCAACTCCGCATTCAGCTCCATCGCGCTTTGTAAATCCCGGCCGAACGGCTTTTCAATCACCACCCGAGTCCAATGCGCATCGGCCGGCCTGGCGATCAAGCCGGCTTTCTTCATCAACTGGACGGACGGTTCAAAAAGCGACGGCATAATGGAGAGATAGTACAGCCGGTTTTCAGGATAGCTTTCCGTATCGCCAAACCGCTGCTTCAGCTCCTCATAGGCCGCCGGCTCCGAGAGGTCGCCTTTGTGATAATGGATATGCTGCACAAAGCGTTCAACCGCGTCATCGTCCGACTGAATGCGTGAAAACTTCCGGATCGAATCCGCCAGCATTCCGCGGAAGATCCCGTCGTCATAATCTCTGCGTGCGAAACCTACGATCGTGAATGTCGCCGGCAGCAGATCCTGGGTATAGGCAATGAACAGTGCGGGAATCAGCTTGCGGTGTGTCAGGTCGCCCGATGCGCCGAATATGACAATCGTGACCGGGTCCTGCACTCGGCTTTCACCCACATTTCCAATAGAAGACATAATCAAAACTCCATGTTGAACAAGATAGAGCCTACGCGCCCACCGACCGCTTTTCAACGCTTGCCGTCCATCCGTTTTACCGCTACCGTATCGCCATCCAAACTATGAAAATTCTCGTCCGACACCTGTTTATGAACCTGCTGAAGCCGCTGCTCTACCTGGTAGTGGCCTTTACATTGCTGTTTATCATAGCCGACCTCATGGACAACTCCACCGAGCTGCTTCGCGCGAAGGCCTCGCCCTGGATGCTCCTGCACTACTACAGCCTCCTGCTCCCTTCGCGGCTCATCTTCATTATACCGATCTGCCTCCTCCTCGCCACGCTTTACAGCCTCTCCATGCTCACCCGCCACAACGAGATTGTAGCGATGCGTGCCAGCGGTGTTTCCATCTACCGGATCGTTCGCCCCTATATGTTCATGGGCTCGATCTGTTTTTTCCTTACCGCCATCGTCAACGAGTACAGCGGCCCGAAATATGCCTACCGCGCCAGCCAGCTTCTCAAAAGCCATACCGATGCCTCTGAGGATGTCTACTTTCAGCGAATCCCCTATGAAAATCCTTCCGCTGGAAACAGCTGGTACATTGAAAGTTTTGATACCCGCACCTTCACCATGCGCGGCATCTCGCTGCGCAAGCTCAGGCCCGACGGCTCCGACGAGCTGAAAATCACTGCACGCAAGGGTCAATGGCTGGACCACCGATGGTGGTTTGAAGACGGAACCATCCAACGCTTCGACCGGAACAACAACCGCGTCGGCCAGCCCGAGACCTTCCTCTCCCGGGAAATGCGCAACCTGACGGAGATTCCCGAAGATTTCCTCGGAGAAGCCAAACCTGCTGAATTTCAATCCTCGCTCGAACTCCGGAAGTACATCAATACCCACCAGTTCCTTTCCCCCGAAACGCTGAATTCACTCGAAGTCGATTTCCACCACAAACTCACCATGCCTTTCATCTGCATTATTGCCACCATTATCGGCATTCCCGTCGGCGCGCACACCGGCCGCAAGGGCGCCTTTGCCGGTATTATGCTCGCCGTCGGCATGTTCTTCGGCTTCTACGCCCTCCAGTTCTCTATGGAATACCTCGCCAAGCAGCTGATCCTCGCTCCCTGGGCCGGCGCATGGATCGCCATTCTGGTTTTCACCTGCATCGGCGCGGTCGAAATCCACCGCATGCGTTAAGGGAAGGTTCAATGCCAATGCATCGCGGACAAATTGCTGGTCTCTTGCTGCTCTTACTGGCTGTTTTTCCCGCGCAGGCCCAGCTCGATCCGGCAATTTCAAAGCAGCTGGGTGCGGGCTATGCCGCCTTGATCAACTTTGCCGAAAATCCCGATATCGCCACCGCTCGTTACTATATCGACAACCAGAATGGTGAAGATCCCGTCCTCCATGTGACGCGATTCGGCGGTGAACACGTATTCAGGAAAGACAAGCGCCGGTGGAACCCCTTTGCCGGAGTCCATCTGCCCTTCCTCACGTACGGGGGAAACCTGGATGTAAACGGCGACGGCAACATCGATACTGAGTGGAACGCCGCAGGCGCTATTTTCACGTCCGGTGTGAAGATTTCGGTGACCACAAACCTGTCGCTCAATCCCTCCCTCGCCTTGGGCTATATGCGCATCGAAAATGACGCGGCCTATTCCGGCTCGGCAACCAACGTGCAGCCGTTGGCGGACGGGATTCTGTTCAACTGGACCTCCGACGCCCTCCTCACCGGCGGGGCGATCAAGGCGGACTACCACTGCAATCTGGGCGAAAACCAACTTTATGTCTACGGCGGGGTAAGCCATAACCTTATCGATACGTTCCATACCTCCCGCGGGAACGTCGAGTTCAGCAGCTATATGACCACGCTCGCTCTCAAAAGCGAGTTCACGCACCCCACCGGCTGTAAGTTCAACCGCTATCCGCTCTCACTGATCACTCTGCTCGGTGGGACCAGCTTTGCCGGCCCCCACCGTGACGCACTCATATTCGGCTATTTCTTCGATGCCGGCCTCGCCGTCGAAGCCGACATCTCCCGGCACGACTGGATCATTAAAAAGTTCCGGCTCGGCGCCAAAGGTATCTACGGCGAAGATGTCGTCGGATGGAGTGCCATCCTGTCGTGGAACTTCTGATCCGCCTGCGAATGGACACGGTGATCGAATGAACTCTTGCGATCGGATCCGCAACCTGCACATGACGTATAAATATCACCTTCACTTATAATTCCATTTACAATCAAAACATCTAACCTGACATCATAATTCTTAAACAAGGAGATCCTATGCAGCATCAATGGAAATGCCCGAAGTGTGACAACACGGAGTTTGATGCAGACCGCTTTCAGGCCACCGGCGGCGGCTTTGCAAAAGTATTTGACGTGCAGAACAAAAAGTTTTCAACCGTGACCTGTACCCGATGCCAATACACGGAGATCTACAGAGCCGATACAAGCGCCCTCATGAACATCTTCGACTTTTTTACCGACTAGCCGCACCGGGACGGAAAGCGCACGACCTTAGAAGCTGCTCAATCCGGTCACTTCCATCCACCACGCACGGGATCTTCTCAGGAGCGAAGGATCGGCGTAGGTTGAATACTCTGTCGTATAGACCCGCCCGGCAGGATTGCTCCACCAACGTTCGAATGCATCCCGGGCATGCACCATGACCGTGTCATCTGCCGAAGCTGTACATGCCACACTGCATTCAGCATTGAAATTATCCATATTGCGCCGGGTAAAGTTGCCCGACCCCAGCAGCACGGCGGCCGTACCGTCCGGCCGTTCGAGATATAGCATCTTTACATGGAACTGCTCACCATGGGTGTCGGCCCATCGCACGGGAATACCCGCCTTGACCAGGCGATATGCCGTTTGCCGGTTCGGAATACCGTTTTTCGTGCGCCCGAAGGCATCTTTGTTCGGATCGAGAATGACGCGAACGCGGCACCCCCGCTTACGCGCATCACACAGGGCTGTGATGAGGTCGCGGTCGGATAGGTAGAACATACCCAGTTCTACGCGCCCTTCAGGCTCCACCTGGTCCAGGAGCGCAATAGCCTTTTCCTTGATTTTTCTTTCAGTGAGCAGTTCCACGCCATAGCGCAATGGAGGCGCTGCAGCCTTTCCGGCATCGGGCTGCATGGCTTTTTCCCGACCAGCATCCGGAAGAACGGCTTCCGCATCGGAGAAACGCAGAATGGGCTTTTCGGCTTCAAAAGCCAGTTCCTGACCCGCTCCATCTATACGCAACCCGACATTCCAGTGCGCACTGCTTGCGCTATGGGGGTTGGCACTGGTCACAATCAGGGATTTCTCAGTAACGATCAGCTTACGATGGTTGGCCTTGAAATTGAGGAGTTTGAGCATGCTGCGCATTGAAACCCGCCCATCACCCATTGGGTTTGGCAAAACATTGCCTGGCGCCAACCCCCATGGCCTAACGATCAACCTCCACAGCTTGGAATAAATAAAGTTGCTGTCAGGCAGGTGATCCAGCTCGGTCCAGACCACATTCACTCCGGCATCCTGTAAGGACTCAAACTGAGCGGATGCGACCGAGCCATAGACGGTATTTACCGGATCGGTGATAAAAATAATCTGCACATCCGGATGGGTTGCACGTTTGGTGAGTAATCGCTCGGTTATCTCCCGGCTGAGTGGTCGCATACCGGGACCGGGTGCATAGAGAAAATCATTCACCAGAAAGAAATCCAGCAGGATGTAATCCTCGGCCGCATCGATGACCTCAAAAACGGAATCGAAAATCTGCTGGCTGACATGACGGATTCCCTCTTCATCAACCCAGGCTTCATCGACCAGCATCCGGACTTTCTCCGCGCGGGTCTCGCCGGCATAGTCCATCCCCTGCGGCAGCGGCTGGTAGGTCAGCACGAAAAAAAGTGTTACGAGCGCAGCGGCAACCGCAGCCCGACACCATACCCTTCCTGAGAATTTAAAATGCATGTCTGCCATGTTAACGGGATTGCAGGCACGGTGAAACCAGAAAGCACTTTCCGCTGCAGCGGAAAAAATAGGGGGCGGCCCGTTGCGGGCCGCCCCCATGGGGTGGGGTGTGTTAACTAACCAGGGGAAGTTAGATCTTTCCTACGAGGTCGAGGCCCGGCTTGAGGGCTTCGGCTCCCGGCTTCCAGTTTGCGGGGCAAACCTGATCGCCGTGTTCGTGTACAAATTGTGCGGCTTCGAGCTTGCGGAAGGTTTCCGCTGCACTGCGGCCGATGCCGAGGTCGTGGACTTCGGCGGTTTTAAGGATTCCATCGGGATCAATCACAAAGGTTCCGCGCAGGGCAAGACCGTCTTTTTCGATGTAAACATCAAACAGCTTGCTGACAGATCCTGTCGGGTCGGCACCCATCGGATAGTTGACCTTGGAGATGGCTTCGGAGTTATCGTGCCAGGCCTTGTGAACAAATGCGGTGTCGGTGCTGACGCTGATAACTTCAGCATTGGCTTCCAGAAACGAGGGATAAAGCGAGGAAATGTCCGCCAGTTCGGTCGGGCATACGAACGTGAAATCAGCCGGGTAAAAAACAAGTACAAGCCATTTTCCCTTGTAGTCCGCAAGCTTGACGTCCTTGATTTCATCTTTGTGATAGATGCTCAACTCGAAATCAGGAACTTTTTCTCCAACTTTGATCATTGCATGACTCCCTTTATTTTCCCTTGAAACGACGATACGGTACCACTTTCGTACGGATTGTAAATAGGAATGTGGATACTTTTTTAACCTTTTTACATCCTGTTGACTATGTTGCTTTTGCGAAACAGATATCTAAGGATCGATACAGGAAGCCCGTTATTTTTTCTGGCAGTCAGGGCAGAAATGGGTGCTTCTCTGCGCCACAACAATGCGCTGCAATAGCTTCCCGCAGCGACAGCAGGGCTCGCCTGACCTTCCATAGGCCTTAACCCGCTCACGGTGTCCACCCGATTCTCCGTCCAGGTCACGGTAGTTGGTTTTACCGGTACCCAGGGAAGTTCCCCGGTTTTGGACGCCGATCCTGAGCACATGCCGTATGGCTTTGAACAGCGTTTCAAGCTCCTCATCGTTCAGGGTATTCGAGAGCCGCTCCGGATGTACCCGGGCTTCCCACAATGCTTCGTCCGCATAAATATTACCCAGGCCGGCAATCACAGCCTGATCGAGCAGCAGGGGCTTGATCATGCGCTGGCGCCGGCGCATCTCCTCAACGAAATAGCTTAACTTAAATGCATCGGACAGCGCATCCGGCCCCAGTCCCTTGAGAAGGGTCATGGGGTCATCGACCAGCTTCCAGCGACCGAATTTCCGGGTATCGCGATAATAGAGCGTCCGTCCCCCCGACAGGCCCAGAACAATGCGGTCGTGCGATCCCTGCTCCATGGAGAAACTCCCTGACATGCGCAGGTGGATCATCAGGGTTCTGCCGGAATCGAGCGAGAACAACAACCACTTCCCCACCCGCAAAATGTTCCGGATGGTGGTGCCGACAAGCTGCTTTTCAAATTGTGTTATCGTAAGCGGCTCGATGGTACGCAACCAGTTCACCTCTACAAACGTAATTGCACAGCCCTCCACGCCGCGCGCCCTCAACTGTCGCGCAATCGTTTCAACTTCCGGCAGTTCCGGCATTCCGGCTCCCTGATTCAACCAACCAAAAACGCCGGAAAACCTTTCGGCGCCCCGGCGTTTCAATGCATGAAAATCCTGCTCAGTTTTCTTCGAACAGCCACGTCGACAGGTAGCGCTCACCCGTGTCGCATATTACGGTCACGATTAGCTTCCCGGCATTTTCGGGCCGTTTTGCAAGCTCTACAGCCGCGTGCACATTACCACCTGCAGAGATGCCGCAGAGGATGCCCTCTTCCCGGGCGAGGCGACGCGACATGGCACCGGCCTGGTCCCCGTTGATTTGAATGATCTCATCGATGAGACTGGTATCCAGATTGTTTGGAATAAATCCAGCACCGATCCCCTGAATCTTATGAGCCCCCGGCTTGCCGCCCGAAATCACGGGTGATTTTTCAGGTTCAACAGCCACGGCATGCAGTTCGGGTTTTTTGGCCTTGATCGCGGATGCCACGCCGGTAAGGGTTCCGCCGGTGCCGACGCCGGCAACAAAAATATCGATCTTACCGTCGGTATCTTTCCAGATTTCTTCGGCGGTTGTGGTCCGATGTATTTCCGGATTGGCCGGATTGTCGAACTGCTGAAGCATAATCGCATCGGGGTTCTTTTCAACCAGGTCTTCCGCGGCGGCAATGGCTCCCGGCATTCCCTTTTCCGCCGGTGTTAAAACCAACTCGGCGCCTAACACCTGCAACAGACGGCGGCGCTCGAGGCTCATGCTTTCCGGCATGGTCAGCACCAGCTTGTAGCCTTTGGCTGCCGCCACAAAAGCCAACGCGATACCCGTGTTGCCGCTGGTAGGCTCAATGAGGGTGGTCCCCTCTTTGATCAGCCCCTTTTTTTCAGCCGCTTCAATCATGGCGGCACCGATGCGGTCCTTTACACTGTACAGCGGATTGCGCGACTCTAGCTTTACCGCCACGGTTGCGGGCAGCCCCTCGGTGATGCGATTAAGCTTGACCAGCGGGGTGTTGCCAATGGTTTCAGTGATGTCGTTGTATATGGGCATAATTTAGTCTCCTTTTTAAATATTGAACATGATCGGTTCGTCGGCAACCCGCTTAATGTAGTCATCGTGCAACTCGCGCAACGTGATTTTAGAAAAGTAATCACGAAGAACATCGCTGGCTCCCTGCCATACACGTTGAACCACACAGCTGTCCGAACGGCTGCAGCCTTCGGCAAGGCAACCCACTAAATTGATGTCGCCTTCGGATGCGGCGAGAATGTCATAGACGGTTATTTCCGCCGGATCCTTGGCCAGGCGGAAGCCCCCGCGCAAACCGCGCACACTGTTAACCAAGCCGGCATTCTTAAGCGGAACAATGATCTGTTCGATGTAGTCGGTTGAAATGCCTTCCTGCTCTGAAATCCTCTTTTTCGGTACAGGCTGGTCCCCCTGCAAACGCGAGATACACAAAAGGATGCGGGTTGCGTATCGTCCCTTGGTAGATAGTTTCATGAAAAGTCTCCTTAAAGCTCCATTTTGTTATAATTTTCATCATCTATAAATGGTGACTCCTTTATCCGTCAAGTGTATTTACCGAAAAAAGGGTAAGGGTTTTAGTGTTTAGGCCGTTTATCCGGGTTTTGGAGACACTCCGGCGGACAACTGGTTTGCCCGGATCAGTAATCATTTCGCCAGTTAAGCCCAATCCCCGGCCTTAAGCTCGGGCCGGCGCTGGTTTCAACCGAAAAGTGCCTGGTGATCTCATACTCGGCCGTCATGCCGGTCTCGGTCCCTGAATCGAGCGTGCTGCTGACCTCGACATAGAATTCCGGCGTCACATATTTTCCCGCCGCGACCGACGATGGGCCATCGGTTGTATTGGGTTCCCGCCACTCGAGCGTATCCACCCCCACCGCCCGGCGGAACTGATACATGAAACCGGGGCCGCTTAAACCGCCCGACAACTGCCGGGCCGCCATTGCAATCTGGATCGCCTGATAGGGTGTGATTTCACCGGCATCGCGCTTGAACAGGACCTGTGAAAGGATCTCATCCTCCGGCATGGCCGGAACCGATTGCAAACGGTACTGGGGTCGAAGCACACTTCCGTTCAGCACGATATGCACGGTAAGTTCGCCTCGTGAATACTCGGTGGTCAGATTGTTCATGACCGGGACGTGCTGCACGTTGGTATCTAACTCGACAGCACCGTCCAGCAGATCAAACTTTTTCCCGATAAAGCTTACGTAGCCACGGCGCGGTTCCATGCGGCCTTTGATCCACCACCCGGATTCGACACTTTTGATATCGAGCGCGCCGCCCCACACCGAGTCAATCAGCGATGCCGTAACGTAAATCTGATCCGGCATGTCCAGTCGGATATCGATATCCATCGGCAGGGCGCCGGCGGTCTTGCCTGCCGCGGAAACCGTGTTGGTTTCCTGACCGTATTCATAATTCTCCAGTAATGGTGGCGCGGAGGAGACAAAGTTATCCGGCAGAAGATCGGCGCGATCGACGACCAGCCTCCCGGTCACTGCGGGGTGGCTGATCGGTCCCGACATAGCGAGCTCACCGGAAAGCATGACCTCGATTTCTGGGCGCCGTATGATCCTGGCCCTGGACATCCGGAGCACCGTATCAAGCTGGCCACCGGCCATTTTTCCACTGTACTTGAGCCGTCCCAAATCCCCGTCCGTGGCCGTCGCGTTTCGAATGATGAATCCATCCGGGGTCGCCTCCACTTCAGCCTCTATATCCCGACACAGGATGCCGACGGCATAATGCTCGTAGGAGCCGTCTTCCACATAGACGAAACCGGACGGCACACTGTCAACCAGATCGAGCTCCGCCGTCAGGAACCCATTCACGTATTGGTTATTCAACATGGTCAGCCCGTTGAACACGCTGAGATCGAGCACGGCGTCAAGCGATCCGTCGACACTCCGGGGATCCGGGGACCATTGGAGCGGCATCAGTGAAAACGAACACGGCAGGGATGCCTCCGCAACCAGGTATCCACTGTAATAATTCGAAAGAGAGGTTGCGGCAAACAACTGGCCATCCAGCAGTTCGACGCCGACATTGAAATCCAGACTCGGCAATTCATCAAGCGCGGCGGCCCCCGTTGTAAAATCAGCAACCTGCAGCGAAGCATTGAGGTCCGGAGCGGACGGCGATCCGTTCAGCAGCAGCGACCCGCTGACCTGACCGGTAAAGTTGGAGACAACAGCGAAAGGAAGTTCGGCAACTTCAAAGGCGGCGATCCCGGCCTTCATGTCTACTTTCGATTCATCAATGCGGCCGGCGAGATTGAGACTGACCAGATCCCAGGCCGTCACATTAAGGCCCGGCACATCCACCCACCAACCGTCCCTGCCGGTATATACCCTCAGTTGGCCGAGTGCCGTGTAGCGGTGCTGCTGAGCATCCAGGAGCGCGGCATCCGCTTCCACCTGAATCAGCTTGTTCGAAAAGGTCACGGCGATGTCCCCGGTGGCCGTGCAACGGTCGCTGTCAAAGGAACCCTCGCTGAGCTGAAGACGGCCGTCCCGGTACGTCAACCGGGTGGACAGATGGCCGCTCGAATCCCCCTTTGCAACATCCGCCTCAACCGTCGCATCAATAGCGGTCGTATCCACCGTGGCCTTCAGTGAGCCCGAAATCCGATCCAGCCCAAAGGTGGGGCTGTGCATCTGTTTCAGTTCAGCGCGAAGCAACATCCGCGGGCCACCGTCCGCACCGAGAGCCGTCTCAAAATGCACCTCTCCATCCGCATCCCCGCTGATGGAAATGTCGCCGGAGATATGCCCTTCAGACACCACCATCCCGCCGGAGCGCACGGCATACTGCAGCGGCGTACCGGCCAGTGCGGCCCCCAGTTTCAAACGATCAACAGACCAACCCTCCAGAACCAGCGAAGTCCCCTGCATCCCGGCCGGCTTCCGCTGTTTCGACGGCCGCTGCCTGGTGATTTCGGGAAAGCGCATCCAATTAATCTCCGCAGCTCCCAGTTCGCTGATATGGATGATCCCCTTGAACAGCTTCCCGATCTGCCATTGGCCGCGCAGATCCTCCATCTCCAGCCAGGTGCCCTGGGGGTCGCCCAGCGTAATGCGTTCAATCCGCATATCAATCGGTATCCAGCCGTGGATCCGTCCGATCCGCACATCAATATCATCCGAGCGGCTTGCCGCAGTGGACAGCAGGGCCGCAACCACCTCTTTTCCCTTCGGAGTCTGCATCAGCCCGATCAGAACAATGCCCAGAAGAAGGAGCACGCCCACAACCTTAACTAAAATGGATAGAATCCGTTTCATCAGAAAGCCTGCCCCAGGCTAATATACAGTTGTACCCGCTCAACCTGTTCATCCGTCGGATTCAAAGGGTACGCCACATCAACCCGCAGCGGACCGATGCCCGTAAACCATCGGATACCCAGTCCGGCTCCATATCTCAGGGAACGGTTGTAGTCCCTGAGCTTGTCGATATAAACCGTGCCGCCATCGAGGAAAGCCACATAGCCCAGCCGTCTGCCCGGCTGCATTCGCAGTTCGGCGGAAAACTCCACCGCCTTATCGCCGCCGGCCGGTGTCCCGTCTACCTGCGGCCCGACCTTCTGATACTCATACCCGCGGATCGATCCGCCGCCGCCGGCATAGAACCGCTCATCCGCCGGGACTCGTTCAATGGCGGCACCATCGATGCTGGCCAACTTCAAGCGCAAGGCACTCGACAACCGGTATCGATCCCAGAGCATCAGATAATGACGGTTCTCGAGCCCCGTCTTCAGGAAGGACTGCGCCCCCATTATGTCATTAAAAAAGGCGGACCGGCCGAACAGTTGCATGCCGCGTACCGGATTAAGCCGGTCGTTACGACTGTCATACATCAGCTGAAGCGGGAAGAAGACATACGCATACTCATCAACAACCGACAATTGTTCGACCCGTGAATGCTTGTATCCCGTGCCCGTGCCCCCTTGGATTCTGGATGTAAAGTCGCGCAGCACCATGGCCGATGTCGTGATCTTGTCGGCATCATAGGCCTCGGGATTATCCCGGGCGGTATACAGGTTCAGCACCAGGTATTGATTGGCATCCAGAAATCCCGCCCGGGTCAGCTGAACCTCACTGTTTATCTTGATGGGATTCGCCGCCACCGACAGCTCGAGTTTTTCCCCGCCGCCAAACAGGCTGCGGTGCTCCCAATACCCTTGTGCGCCGGGCCCGATATCGGAATAGTTGACCCCCAGTCGAACAGTGCGTTTATCGCGCTCACTCAGACGGATCAGGACCGGTGTATTATTCGTCCCTTCAGCCGAATTCTGCACCCCGACATGGACCGATGAAAATAGCCCTGTATACAGCAGTTTGCGTTCAAAATCCTCAAGGTCTTTGGCATTGTAGCGGTCGCCGGTGCGCCACGGCACCTGCCGCCGGATATACTTTTCGTTCAGCTCTTCCAGCCCCTCCACTCTTACCTCACCGAAACTGGCCAAGGACCCTGGATCATATTCCAGCGTTAGGTCAACAGCCCGAGCATCGTGGTCGACGTCAACCACCCGGCGCATCAGCGTTGGAAAGGGATATCCTTTACGCTGAATCTGTTCCTCGATCCGCTTTTCCTCATCACGCAGCTCGGCGGCCACCACGCGACGGCGGCGCCGAATCCGCGGACGGATCCGCTTCAGGGCCGCATCGCGATTGTCCGTAAACACCAGCCGCACATCCCGGAATCGATACTGTTCTCCTCGCCAGACCTTGATCTCCACCAGCGCCGGCTGCTGCATCGTATCCAGATAGAGGTTGACCCTGCCGTCATAAAATCCGTTGGATTCCAGGATCGCCTTGATCAGATCCTGATCCTTCGCCATCCGGTAACGCAGCTGTCCTTCGGTCGAAGGCGGGTGGTCTTTGAACCGGCAGACGGAAGCCGCTTCCTTGATCTGCTTTTCAAGACTCCAGCCCGCGCCGTCGATGTCAACTTTGTAGGCGTAGCCACCATGCTCCTGCTTCACGGATGTACAGCCGGCGCATGCCAGCAGGCATACCAGCAGAACGGTTCTCGTATGTACGAACGCCTCCATTACGATGGGAGCGTATGCCATTCATCTGTCCACGTCAAAGCCGATCGGCTGAAGCCCTCGTCTTGACTCTGTCAAGCCGTCTGTAACCGGCAGGTTTTCAGCGCGGTTTATAGAAGAGCGGTTGAGCCGTTCGACAGTTCCACCGTCTCTGTCCGGGCCGTTTCGCATATGCGTTGCACGAATGCTTGCAGCTCCGGTGCAGGAACCCCGTACAGATTGCTGCCCGTGGCACCGGTCAGCTTTTCAGGCCCGTACCACAACTCCAACATGGTTCCATCGGTTCGCATGCATACAAAAACAAGATCTCCGGATCCGAAGGAAAGCGCCGCCGGTTCCGATACGCGTGTGCAGGTTCGGAATTCCTCGATTAACCCCGTGTTATCAATATCGGCGATTTTATTGCGGCCGGCTTCATCAACCTCATAGACCTCGATCAGCCAGACGGTTTTAAGATGCTTCTTCAACCAGTTGTTCTGCTGCTTCGCGGAGCTGGTCTCAAATTCCGAATGCTGCCGGTCAGAGGCACACCCGGTTATCAGCAAAGCCATGGTAATGAATAGAAAGACTCTCATGATCGCCTACCCTTCCGGTAATTCCAATGCGTTTTCATGATTATAGCAAGTATCGTTCCCAATCTGAGCATGCGCCTGATTCATACGATTTCAATCCGACCATATTGAAAGGTAAGAGTGGTAAATCAAAGGCGGATCAATTACACTGATCGCATGAAACTGAATGTTGGAGTTTTGGGACCAAACACCACCAGCGAGGCGGAATATGCGCTGGGCGAGGAAGTCGGCCGTTGTATCGCTGAAAAAGGCGCAACACTCTTGTGCGGGGGGCTGGGCGGTATGATGCAGGCCGCGGCAGAAGGGGCAAAGTCTGCCGGAGGCCAAACGGTCGGCATCCTGCCGGGCAGTGACCGCAGCAGCGCCAACAGCTTCATAGACCTCGCCATCCCCACCGGCCTGGGACCCTTCCGAAACTCACTTCTCGTCAGTTCCTGTGATGCGGTCATTGCCATCCATGGCGCGTACGGCACCCTCTCTGAAATCGCCTTTGCCCTGCGCATCGGCATACCGGTTGTCGGGCTCCACACCTGGGAAGTCCGCCGAACAGGCCAGGCCGACCCCGGCATACATGTGGTACATTCTCCACAGGAAGCGGTCGATACGGCCCTTCGTCTGGCAGCCGCTCAAGCCGCCCGTGATTGACGTCGTCAAA
>JBNKVA010000026.1:0-31081 GCA_050298955.1 Pontiella sp. | reverse complement strand
CTCTGTTGGCCCTGTGTGATACCTAATCTACCGGCTTGGATGCACATTTGTCTCACACGGAGACAACAGAGCCAGCAGAGAAAGGTTTATATATACCTGGTTACTGGAAATCAGGGTTAAGGATTCGGCTGATACCGTCACGAATCATGCACACATTGAAATTGATCAATAATCCAACCGGTTTATTTGCCAATCGCAGATAGGTCAGCAACTGTTTTTTGTGAACCGGTTTGATGGCTTCAGTCGACTTAAGTTCGACAACCACTTCATTTTCAACCACCAGGTCCATTCTGAATCCTTCATCATGGATTTCATGATTTCGATACTTGATTGGCAGTACTACTTCTGATTCTACAGCCACTCCCTTTTCCACAAGTTCAATTACAAGACATCTCTGGTAGACGGATTCCAGTAATCCTGGTCCAAGTTCCTTATGCACCCTGATTGCAGCATCGATGATTCGTGATGTGATATGATCTGTTTGCATTTTTCTCAGCATGACTGATTTATCTCACACGGAGATGACAGTTTTATATGCCTCTCCGCTGTCTCCGTTAGCTCTGTGTGAAACTCTTAACGACAGTCTGGCTAGACTATTTGTCTCACACGGAGACAACGGAGATATCGGAAGTTTTTGCTTTATTCTCTGCTTGCTCCGTTAGCTCCGTGTGAGGCCTGTCATTCGACCTGATTGGACTTGGTTATCTCACACGGAAACAGCGGAGATAGCCGAGATATGTTTACATACGTCTCTGTTGGCTCCGTTAGCTCCGTGTGAGGCCTATCGTTCGGCTCAGCGCGAGATAGTTCATAGCTGCATTCGGCGTACCACAAGAACAGCGAGTCCGCCGAGGGCGACGAGGCCGGCGGTGGCAGGTTCGGGGATGACAGCAAGGTCAATGCCGTCCAGGCCGATCACGCTGCCGGAACCGGCGGAGAGCTGAACTTCAGTACCGGCCGGGATTTCAAGACTCATGGAATAGATGTCGCTGCTTTTATTGTCCAGATCGTCGTAGGAAATGGCCAGAGCAGACTGCCCGGCCACCTGCAGCATGAAGCTTTCCCCGGCATCAAATACATTAAAGTCCATCTGATTGATCCGGACCGGCGCCGAAAAGGAAAGGTACAACAGCTCGCCGCTATCAAAGGCGTCCGTATCGTCCCCCGCCCCGTCTGCATTGATCCCGAGGCTCGAGGTCGTTACATTGACGGTCTGATCGGCTCCCCCGGATCGTGCCGTCAGCTGCAGTCCGGTAATTTCGGCCACACCCACCGTCAGCGGTGAAGCCGCAACACCATCGATCAGATCCCCGGTCGTTACGGTTGATGCATCAACCCCTTCGAGCACCATCATATCAGCCCGCGCCAGGGACAGCGAAGCCGCTGCGCATCCGATTATCGTCATCATGGTATAGTATTTCATCATGCCTCCTTGGTTTGTGGTTAGGAGCGAATACTTATAAAGAATATGATACTTACACAAGTTTTATTTCTTATTATTTCTTTAATGGCCTGGCGGCTGTTAGCGTTTAGCAATTGGCTGAAGGAGAGGTGTGTGGTGGAAGGTGGGATGTGGAAGGTGGGAAGAGGGAGAGCCTTTAGCTGTTAGCCTTCAGCTATTAGCTAAAATAGTCTCACACGGAGATAACGGAGGAAACGGAGGGAGAGGTTTGTTGTGGAATGTAGAATGTAGGAGGTGGAGAGAGGGCTGTTGGCTGTTAGCCTTTAGCTATTAGCTAAAATAGTCTCACACGGAGATAACGGAGGGAACGGAGGGAGCGGTTTGTTGGGGAAGGTAGGCTATAGAAAGTGGAGAGAGAGGGCTGTTGGCTGTTAGCCTTTAGCTGTTAGCTAAAATAGTCTCACACGGAGATAGCGGAGGGAGCGGAGGGAGGTTGTTGTGGAAGGTAGACTGTAGAAAGTGGGAAGTGGACGCCAGGGGAGCTGTTGGTCGAGATTAAAAAAACTAACTTCAACCTTCAAACCAAAATCTTCAAACCGCTTTATGACGCATAGCGTTCGAGAAAATCGGCGTAGGCGCGTTTGATGCCTTCGCGCATGTCGATTTCGGGCTTCCAGCCCATGGCCATGAGACGGGAGGAATCCATCAGCTTACGCGGGGTGCCGTCGGGCTTGGCTGTATCCCATTCAATTTCACCTGCGTAGCCGATGACGTCTTTAACCGTCTCGGCCAGCTCTTTGATGGTAATCTCCCTGCCGGAACCGACATTGACGTGCGCCTGAATCGTGCCGGACTCATCTTCGAAGGCCATATCCTTGTAGTCGACCTTTTCGAGCAGGAACACGCAGGCTTCGGCCAGGTCATCGCTGTAGAGGAATTCACGCAGCGGTGATCCGCTGCCCCAGCAGGCGAGTGTGGTTTGGAGTTGGGAGTTTGGAGTTTGAAGTTGGGAAATTCCGGAGTCGGCGAGCCATGCGATGAGATCATCGCGGTTTAGAGTTTGGAGTTGGGAGTTTGAAGAATCATCCTTTGTGGCTTTTTGTGCCTTTTCGTGGCTGTAGACTTCTCTGATGGATTCCCAATCATCTTGTTCCAGCGCCTTGGCCAGGTGCATGCGACGAATAAAGGCCGGCAGCACATGCGAATTTTCAGGATGGTAGTTATCACCGGGGCCATACATATTGGTGGGCATGGCGGAGATAAAGTTGGTCTCGTACTGCCGGTTGTAGGCATCGCACAGGCGAATGCCGGCAATCTTGGCAATGGCATAGGGTTCGTTGGTCGGTTCCAGCGGGCCGGTGAGCAGATGCTCTTCCTTCAGCGGCTGAGGCGCGAGCTTGGGATAAATGCAGCTTGATCCGAGAAAAAGCAGTTTTTTCACACCGTGTTTGTAGGCTGCATGGATGACGTTCATCTCGATCATCATGTTTTCATAGATAAACTGTCCGCGGTAGGTATTGTTGGCCACGATACCGCCTACCTTGGCAGCCACCAGCACCACATATTCCGGCTTTTCGGATGCAAAGAAATCATCGACCGCCTGCTGGTTAATCAGGTCCAGTTCCTGCAGCGAACGACCGATCAGATTGGTGTACCCGTGCCGCTCCAATGCGCGCCAGATGCCGCTTCCCACCAAGCCGAGATGACCCGCAACGTAGATCCTGGCATCCGAAGGGATGCCGGAAGTTTGAAGTGTGGAGTTTGAAGTTTGAGGTTCCATGGCTATTTTCCTAACGATTTGATTAAGGCTGCCAGCATGCGGCGCAGAACAGTAATTTCTTCCAGAATTTCATCCGCATTTTCCAGATATCCGAGTTTACAGCTGATGATCAATTGCGTTTCCAGCTCAGCCGCCGACCCATCGGCCATTCGAAGAAAGTGGATAAAATCTTTAGCATGATGCCTGGCACTACCCTCTGCAATGTTAGACGGGATGCTTACCGCAGCTCTTCGCATTTGATTCGTGATTCCGAATCTCTCCACATCCGGAAATCCGGAAGTGAGCCCGTACACTTTACTCACAGAATCAACAGCCCGGCACCAAACTTTTAGTTCTTTGTAGTCTGTCACTACAAACTCCCAACTCCCAACTTCAAACTGCAAGCTGCTGCATCAAAATCCTATTTCGTAATTGGGATTATCCAGCAGGCGAAGATCGCCGTCGGTCATGATCTGCACGAGTTCTTCAAACTTGACCCTGGGCACCCATCCGAGCTGCTTTCGGGCCTTGGCGGGATCGCCGAGCAGCTGATCCACTTCGCAGGGACGGTAGTAGCGCTTGTCCATGCGTACGATGGCATCGCCGGTCTCCTTGTTGCGGCCGACTTCATCAACGCCCTCCCCTTCCCATTCGACGGTGATCCCGACGTGACCGAAGGATTTTTCGATAAATTCGCGAACCGTATGCATTTCTCCGGTGGCCACCACGTAATCGTCGGGCGTCTCCTGCTGCAGCATCATCCACATCATTTCGGTATAGTCGGGCGCATAACCCCAGTCACGGAAAGCATTGATATTGCCCATATAGAGGCATTGCTGGAGCCCGCGCGAGATACGGGCGACGGCCATGGTGATCTTGCGAGTGACAAAGGTTTCGCCGCGGCGCGGGGATTCGTGGTTGAAGAGAATGCCGTTGCTGGCATGCAGCCCATAGGATTCGCGGTAGTTCTTCACGATCCAGAAGCCATACTGCTTGGCCACGGCAGAGGGGGAGCGCGGATAGAACGGGGTGGTTTCGGTCTGCGGGACCTCCTGCACCTTACCGTACAGTTCGGAGGTGGATGCCTGATAGAAACGGGCCGGCACGCCGGTTTCGCGGATGGCATCCAGCAGGCGCAGTGTGCCGGTGGCATCCACTTCAGCTGTATATTCCGGCACTTCGAACGACACCTGCACGTGGGACTGGGCCGCGAGGTTGTAGATTTCGACGGGTTCAATCTTTTCAATCAGGCGATTCAGATTGCTCGAGTCGGTCAGATCGCCATAGTGAAGGAACATCTTGACGCCGGACTCATGCCGATCCTTGTAGAGATGGTCAATGCGGCTCGTATTAAACGAGCTGGCCCGACGGATAATGCCGTGAACCTCATACCCCTTCTCCAGCAAAAGTTCGGTAAGGTAGGATCCGTCCTGCCCCGTAATACCGGTGATCAGCGCCTTTTTCATACAGTAGCTCCTCTATAATTCCATGTAGTTACAATCGCGCGAATATCCCATCTTTGCCCATATGGATCAATCCATGAGGCCTTTTTTTTCGTTAGTATTCCGGGCCGGATGCATGCGGATACATTCCGAGCCGAGGCGCGGGATTACGGCATCCGGCGCTGATTGGTCTCACACCGCGACAACAGAGGTATCGGAGGTATTTATATGCTTCTCTGCTTGCTCCGATAGCTCCGGGTGAGGCCTGTCATTCGGCTCGGCAGGGCTTGGTGATCTCACACGGAGACAACAGAGGTACCGGAGGTTTTTATATGCTTCTCTGCTTGCTCCGATAGCTCCGGGTGAGACCTGTCATTAGGCTCGGCAGAGCCGCTTTGTCTCACGCTGAGGCACAAAGGTTTGCGAAGGGCTGAATGCTAAAAGCTAACAGCCGGAAGCCCCCCTAACTAATGATCCCGCGTCCCTTGAGATCGCCGATGATCATGCCGGACGCCTCTTCAGGCGACAGCGACTCGGTCTCCAGGGTGATTTCAGCATCCTGCGGCGCCTCGTAGGGATCGCTGATGCCGGTAAACTGCTGGATGTCGCCGGCGCGGGCCTTTTTATAGAGCCCCTTCGGATCGCGCTGTTCGCACACTTCGATGGGGGTATCGACGAATACTTCGATGAAGGCATCATCCCCGATCACTTCACGTGCCGCCGCGCGGTCGGAAATGTAGGGAGAAATGAAGGAGGTAATCACCACCACGCCGGCATCGTTCATCAGCGCGGCCACCTCGGAGATCCGGCGTATGTTTTCCTTGCGGTCCTCCATTGAGAAGCCGAGATCGCGATTAAGGCCATGGCGGATATTGTCGCCGTCCAGAATGTAGCAGAGGTGACCCTGCTCCATCAGATCCTTTTCCAGCTGCTTGGCGATAGTCGATTTGCCGGAACCGCTCAATCCGGTCAGCCAGATAGTGGCCCCTTTCTGGTTCAGCAGTTTCTGACGGTCCTCGTCACTGACCAGGCTGTCGCTCTTGACGATATTCTGGCTGACCGGCCCCTTCTTGTGGCCGGGCTTGGATACGATACGGTCGACAATCATCCCCGCACCGACCGTCACATTGCTGATACGGTCCACGATGATGAACGCACCGGTGGCCCGGTTGCGCTCGTAGGGATCAAATGCGATGGGCCGGTGCAGCGTCAGGTGGCAGCGGCCGATTTCATTGAGCTGGAGGTCGGTCACATGCTCATCCGATTCATTTTTATCCCGCTTCATGGTGTTCACATCCACCTTGTAACGGATATCGGTGAGAACGCCCGGCACCGTGCTCGACGTGTGCTTGATAAAGTAGCTCTTGCCCGACTGCGCCGCGCTTTCGTGCATCCATACCACCATCGCTTCAAATTCGTTGCCGATGTGGGGTACATTATTGACGGGAACCAGCATGTTGCCGCGCGACACATCAATCTCATCGTTGAGCGTGACCGTGATGGCCTGCGGAGCAAAGGCTTCTTCCAACTCGCCGTCGGGGCCATAGATGGCCTTCACCGTGGACTGCTGGCGCGACGGCAGGCTGGCCACCGCATCGCCCTTGCGGATCACGCCGGACGCCAGCGTCCCGCTGAACCCGCGAAAATCCAGATTAGGACGAAGGACATACTGCACCGGGAACCGCATATCGATCAGGTTGCGGTCGGTGGAAATGTTTACACTCTCCAGATGATGAAGAAAGGTGGGGCCGTCATACCATGCCAGGTTTTCGCTGTGGGAAACCACATTGTCGCCTTTCAGAGCCGATATCGGAATAAAGTGGATATCGGAAAAATTAAGGCGTGCCACGAAGGCGTTATAGTCCTCCACAATCTTATTGTAGGTCTCTTCGGACCAATCGACCAGGTCCATCTTATTGACGGCAACAACCACATGCTTGATCCCCAGCAGCGAGCAGATGAAACTGTGGCGCTTGGTCTGCGTAATCACGCCGTAGCGCGCATCGATGAGAATTACCGCC
Source organism: Pontiella sp. (assembly GCA_050298955.1). Lineage (GTDB taxonomy): Bacteria > Verrucomicrobiota > Kiritimatiellia > Kiritimatiellales > Pontiellaceae > Pontiella. The sequence continues at coordinate 24,457 of JBNKVA010000026.1, read as the reverse complement.
AGATTGCAGGTTGAGGCTCCGGTAGCCATGTTGCGGGTGTACTGTTCGTGGCCGGGGCAGTCGGCAACAATGAATTTCCGGCGATCGGTCGAGATGTAGCGATAGGCGACATCGATCGTGATGCCCTGCTCCCGCTCGGCCTTCAGGCCGTCGGTCAGCAGCGCGGGGTCGAAATCCTCGCCCGTTGTTCCGTATACTTTCGAATCCTTGGCCACCTTGTCGAGCTGGTCTTCGTAAATCATGTGGGTGTCGTACAACAGCCGGCCGATCAGGGTGGACTTGCCGTCATCCACCGACCCGCAGGTCAGCAGGCGGAGCAGGTCCTTGGTTTCATGCCGGTTGAGGTATTCGCTGATATCCGACCGGATCAGCTCTTCTTCCTGAATTTTGTAGGTTGGTTCGCTCATTTCATTTACTCCGTTAAAGTCGTTCAAATCGTTCAATCGCTTCGCTCGTTCAAATCGTGGGCGCTGCTCCCCAACCAAGGGCGAAAATCATCATGGTCAGCGACATTTGCACTCCAGTCTTCCACCCACTGTTCTTTTGAAGGTGCTTTATAAGTCCCCAGCATAGCTGCGCTTCGCGGACACAAAGTTCGTAAATTTTATCAAACTGTTTCTGTGTAATATAGCGCTGATCCAGAGCCAGATACAGCATGCTTCGCACCTCTCCGGATGAACCGCGGGCGATGAACAGGAACTTGCAGAAATCTCTGTTACTACCACGCTCAAAACCTTCTGCCACATTGTTCATGATGGATATTGCAGCGCGTTGTATCTGATCCCTGAAGCCATAATCCTTTGCGATATCGGATTCACGTGCCATCGCATAAATCGCGTTAACCAGTTCGCGAGCGACTTTCCACACATCCAAATCTTCAAACCGATCAAGCTTCATTGGTTAACCACGATTTCAACGTCTTTTAACGAATTGAACGTATTCAACGCGGCTACTTTCAGCCTCTGGCTAAAAGTAGCCGTCCTTTTTCTTTTCTTCCATGGAGGAGGTGTCGCTGTCGATTACACGGCCCTGCCGTTCCGAGGTGGTGGTCAGAAGCATCTCCTGCACGATTTCCTCCACGGTCTCGGCATTGGACTCGACGGCGCCGGTGAGCGGGTAGCAGCCCAGCGTCCGGAACCGGACTTTTTTCATCATGGGCGTTTCACCCTCCTTGAGGGGCATACGGTCATCGTCGACCATGATCAGCACACCGTCGCGCTCCACCACGGGACGTTCCGCCGCATAGTAGAGCGGAACAATAGGAATGTCTTCGCGCAGGAGATAGAGCCAGATGTCGAGCTCCGTCCAGTTGGAAAGCGGGAACACCCGGATCGATTCGCCTTTGTTGATCTTGGCGTTGTAGAGGTTCCAGAGCTCGGGTCGCTGGTTCTTGGGATCCCACTGATGGAATTCGTTTCGGAAGCTGTAGACGCGCTCCTTGGCACGGCTCTTTTCCTCATCGCGGCGGGCGCCGCCAAAAGCGGCGTCAAACTTGTAGTGGTTCAGCGCCTGCTTGAGTGCATCGGTCTTCATGATCTGGGTGTGTTTTTCAGAGCCATGGGTAAAGGGCCCGACTTCATCCCGACCTTCGGGATTGATCCAGACCTTGATGTCGACCTCGTATTTCTCCGCCATCAGCGACCGGAATTTGTACATGTCCTGGAATTTCCACTGTGTATCGACATGCATCAGCGGGAAGGGAATTTTACCCGGGGCAAACGCCTTGTGGGCCAGATGCAGCATGACCGACGAATCCTTGCCGATCGAATAGAGCATGACCGGGTTGTCAAACTCCGCCGCCACCTCGCGGATAATGTGGATGCTCTCCGCCTCCAGCTGCTTCAAATGGGATAAATTATAACTGCTCATATTGCTCTCCTACGGCCTCTTTTTTCCTAAAGGTGAGTATTCCTATAACCTCGACGGGATTATGTCTATAATAATTACACAATTTATTCATGTAATCCACTTACTACAAAATAAGGGTTTAGCAGATTTTCCTTGTTATAGCGCAACGCCCGGGGCGTTTTTGTGGAATGTGGAAGGGTGGAAGTCGAAGGATTTTCGGCCCTCTCGCCCACTTCATTCAACGTTCCACACTGATACGCATTCGCCGGCAGCGCCGGGTCAAATTCAAAGACCGCGCCGCCCGCCGCACAGACTACGGCGTGCGCGGCGGCCGTATCCCACTCCATGGTCGGAGCGATGCGCGGATAGATGTCTGCGGAGCCCTCGGCCACCATGCAGAGCTTGAGGGAGCTGCCGCGCGACACCAGCTCCACTTCGCCATAGCGTTTTTCCAGCTGGGCAATAAAATCGCGTGTTTCATCATTGCAGTGCGATTTGGAAGCCACCACGCGCAGGGCGCGCTGCTCTGTGGACTGTGGAAAGTTAGACGTGGAAAGTACCGCGGCCGACTCAATCAGTTTATCGACCGACTTTGCCATACAACCCACGGATTTCCACGCCTTAGGTTTTCCGCCTTCTACATCCATCGACCCCACATACAATGTATCCTGAACCGGAACATAGACGATACCGGCGACCGGAACTCCGTTTTCAATCAGGGCGATATTTACCGTAAACTCGCCGTTCTTTTTGATAAACTCCTTGGTTCCGTCCAGCGGATCGACCAGCCAGTAGGTGCCCCACCCCTTTCGTTCGTCGTAGGTCACCGCTGCGCTCTCTTCCGACAATACCGGATACGGCGTCTTTTCAAGCGCTTCGACAATGATCTCGTGGGACGCCTTGTCCGCCGCGGTCAGGGGCGAATTATCCGCCTTGGTTTCCACTTCAAAATCCTGGTCGTAAATTTTCAGGATGGCTTCCCCGGCTTGAATTGCGGCGAGCACGGCGGTTTCCATGGTTGCATTCATTTTCATTGTGTTTGATTCCCTACAGGTTATCCAAAAGGCCAGATCAGCGGGGCCAGAAAAACAGTCAGTATACCAAAAAGAAGGTTGAGTGGAATGCCGATCCGCAGGTAATCGCTGAAGCGATATCCGCCGGGGCCGTACACCATGAGGTTGGTCTGGTAGCCGATCGGCGTGGCGAAGCTGGCCGATGCCGCCACCATGATACAGATCACAAACGGCATCGGGCTGATACTCAGCGACTCGGCCGAGCTCATGGCTATGGGGAAAACCAAAACCGCCGCAGCATTGTTCGTGATGATCTCCGTAAAAAACGTGGTAAGCAGGTACACCATCGCCAACGCCAGATGAGGCTGGCCATGCACAAGCTCCATCAGAAAGCCGGCGATGGCGGACGCGGCGCCCGTCTGCTCCAGCGCACTCCCCAGCCCCAGTGCGGCGCCAATGACAATCAGTACGTTCCATTCGATACTGCGCCGGGCCTGCGCCGTCGTACAGCAGCGCAGCAGCACCATGGCACCGGCGGCCAGCAGGGCCGCCTGAAGCATGGAAAGCCACCCCATGGCGGCCGTCAACACCATGCCCGCCAATACGGCGAACGCCCAGGGTGCGCGCTCAAAACGCCGGGGCGTGGAGTTTTCGACACTGCTGACCAGATAGAAATCGTGCGAATCCTTCTGCCTCGGGATGAATCCGGCATGCGATTCAATCAGCAGCAGGTCGCCCGCGCGGATACGGATATCGCCGATCTTACCGTGCAGGCGCTCCCCGTTGCGGGCCACGGCGATAACGACCGCATTGTACACATTCCGGAAGCGGCCCTCGCGGATCGTCTTGCCCACCAGCGGACAGGTATGGGAAACCACGGCTTCCACCAGGCAGCGCTGATGACGAGGCGTATCGAGCTTGAACAACTGCTCCGGGGCCGGCTGCAGGCCCTGCTGACTGTACAGCGAGCGCATCGATTCAATGTTCCCGACAAAGACCGGCCGGTCACCTTCCTGCAGGATTTCAGAAGGCGAGACGGCCGAGACAATCTGCCCATCCTGCCGGATCAGCTCCGCCAGAAAGGTTCCGGGCAAATGCCGCAATCCCGATTTTTCGATCGAACTCCCGGCCAGCGGGCTTCTCGGGCTGACTTGCAGCTCGAGCGTATATTCGCGCGGATTTTCAAACACCTCTTCCAGGGTTTTCCGACCAGGAAGCAGCCGGTGGCTGAACAGGATCAGATATCCCACACCCACCAGGGCACAGGGCACGGCGAGTTTGGTGATTTCAAACATGCCCAGCCCATCGTTCTGGTATCGGGCCTGGAACATGGTGTTCACCACCAGATTGGTGCTGGTTCCAATCAGCGTGCAGGTGCCACCGAATATGGACGCGTAACTCAGCGGAATCAGCATTCTTGACGGCGAGATGCGCAGGCGGCGGCACCATTCCGAAACCACGGGAATAAACATGGCCACCACCGGCGTGTTGTTGAGGAAGGCGCTCAGGGGTATGACCGGAAGCAGCATCCGCATCTGGGCCCGGCGCGGGCCTTTGGGATAGCCGAGCACATGGTGCGATATCCAGGCCAGACCGCCGGTCTCCTGCAAGCCGGCCACCACCACATACAGCACACCGACGGTAATCATACCAGGCGCACTGAATCCGGCCAGTGCGGCCTCGGCATCGAGCACCCCGCTGATCAGCAGGACCGACAGCCCCCCCACAAAAACAACGTCCGCGGAAAGCCGCGTTCCCACCAGCAACGCCAAAACCGCAACGATCACTCCGATCGTCAGCCACGCATCCCAGCCTAGCTCTGCAAATCCCATCCGTTAAATCCGATCCTGCTGTGCCGTCATTCCACCGTGACGGACTTGGCCAGGTTGCGGGGCTGGTCAATTTCGCAGCCGCGGGCAGCGGCAATGTGATAGGCCAGCAGCTGCAGCGCCACCGCCGTCGGCACCGGCGTGATGCAGGGCGGGCACTTGGGCACGACGATCATATCGTCAAATCCTTCGGCGGTTTCCTCGTCGCCCTCGCTGACCACGGCAATCACGGGAGCCTGCCGCGCCTTGCACTCTTCGGCATTGCCGTAGGTCTTGTCCTTGCCGGGCACATCATTCAGCAGTGCCACCACCGGTGTCGCCTCCTCGAGGAGGGCAATCGGCCCGTGCTTGAGTTCGGCGGCATGATAGCCTTCCGCATGCACATAGCTGATCTCCTTCAGCTTCAATGCACCCTCCAGGGCCACGGGGTAGAGGTAGCCGCGGCCGATGAAAAAGGCGTTTTCGCAGCCGGCATATTTGCGGGCCACGGCCTGGATGGCCTCGTTCTGTTCGAGCACCTTTTCAACCAGGTCCGGCAGGCGCTTGATCCAGCGGCACATCTGTTCACCTTCGTTAAGGGGCATGCGGCGGGTGCGCGCAATCTTCAGCGCCATCATGAGCATGACCGAAACCTGGCAGGTAAAGGCCTTCGTCGATGCCACTCCGATCTCCGGTCCGGCATGAAGATAGACCCCCCGCCCGGTTTCGCGCGCAATGGTCGAACCGACCACATTGCAGACGCCCGCAACCACCGCACCCTTGTGCTTGGCTTCGCGCACTGCCGCCAGCGTATCCGCGGTTTCGCCCGACTGACTGATCGCCACGACCAGGTCGGAAGGCGTAATAATCGGATTCCGATACCGGAATTCGGCCGCCTGTTCCACCTCGGCCAGGATGCCGGCCATCTCCTCGATGGCATACTCACCGACCATGCCGGCATGCATCGACGTTCCGCAACCGACCACGAGAACACGGCTGATCATGGCGGCATCGCGCGGAGAAAAATCGAGACCGGAAAGAATGGCGGTTCCCATCTCATAGTCCAGGCGACCGCGAATGGCATTGTTGATGGCTGCCGGCTGTTCAAACATCTCTTTCAGCATGAAATGGGCATACTCCCCTTTTTCCGCCGCACCGGCGTCCCAGTCCATCGCCATCACCTCGCGGTTTACCGGGGCACGCTGCAGATCAAACATCTGTACGCCGTCCGCGGTAATCACCGCCATGTCGAAATCCTCCAGATAGACGGCATCGCGCGTATGGGGAATGATGGCCGACGCGTCACTGGCGACCAGGGTTTCATCCGCTCCCAGCCCCAGCACAATCGGACTGCCGCAGCGGGCGGCCACCAGCTTCCCCGGTTCATGATCCGTTATGACCACAATGCCGTAGGTCCCCTTGACTTTTTTAAGCGCTTCGCTTACTGCGTCTTCCAGGTTGCCCTTGTAGCAAAAGGCAATCAGCTGCACCAACACCTCGGAATCCGTGTCGGAAATGCATTCTATGCCCTCTTTGGCCAGTCCGTTGCGGATCGCCTTGTAGTTTTCGATGATGCCGTTGTGCACCATGGCAAAATGGCCTGATGAATCCTTGTGCGGATGCGCATTCACTTCATTCGGGGGCCCATGCGTCGCCCAGCGCGTATGCCCGATGCCCATGGTTGCGGTCTTCAGCACCTCCAGCGGTGAAGTATCCACCCGCTCGCGCAACGCCCGGATCTTGCCGGGATTTTTGATGATATCAATTTTGCCGCCGGCCAGGCAGGCGATTCCCGCCGAGTCATACCCCCGGTATTCCAGGCGTCTGAGCCCGTCAACCAGAATGTCCGCGGCCTTGCGTTTCCCGAAATATCCAACGATTCCACACATCGTAACACCTCTTTCGAATCAACTGACGTGCTGAAGATCAACACGATAAAAATCCATTTTTCCTACCCAACCCTGCTGATGGGTACCGAATACCTGCCGGCGCGGCTCACCCTTCCGTGCCCCCCCGGTGTATGGTTTTGTGCTCAAGGGCATCGGAATTAAACTCAGCCTCCACCAATGTACCCAACATCTCAAGCAGAACCGCCACGCGATCCTCCGCCGGCATCACTTTGATGACCTTGACTTTCAACCCGCGCATGGAACCTTCCAGGACCGTCGTCTCATCGCCTACGGCCAACGGAAGTCCTGCATCGACCGTCTCGTTTTCATCCAGATCCTGCTTAAGCGATTCAATCACTTCCTGCGGGATATGGACATAGCGTTCGTTGAAAACCGGTATATGCAGCACACCCGGTGCATGTGCCACCATGCGCTTCATCTCCGCCATGTCCATACGGACAAAGATGTATCCGGGAAACATGGCCTCCTGAAACCAGACCGGTCCGCGCACGGTCTTCCGGCGAAAACGGATCTGGGGACAGAATACATCGAGGTCAAGCATGGAGGAAATGTTGGCGGCGGCCAACCGTTCCTTCTTCGGCTTCGTACGCACGCAGTACCAAAACATGCCTGATGCATAAGGCTTCATGATCACCACGAATCAGGTTCCTATCAGCTTAAGTATCAATGGAAGCGTTTTGCCGGCCCGCCTCTGCCAGTTTTCCAGCAAGTCGATCTTATCCCGCAGCGCAGCCTGCTCCTCTTCATTCCGTGCCTCGAGCAGTTCCCGAATATGTTCGATCCGGTCTTTTCCGCTGGTCACATGCGGCTGGATCTGTTCGCTGGCAAACCCGGAAGTAATCTTGCGCAATGAGGTTTCCGCCACGTAGTAATCCTTTCGGTCACCGGGAATATACACCGTTCGGATGGCCCCGAAGGACCGGAGAATTTTCAACCCCTGGCTCGTCGACCCCTTGCTGATATTCAACCGCATCCGGCAATCATCGAGGCAGAGGGGTTCACTCGAAATAAACAGGATTCCGTAGATTTCGCCCACGGAACGCGGCAGGTTCAGCACATCAGCCATGCGGACAAAAAGCGCCACAACCTCGCGTTCCAGCTCATTCAGAATCCGTTCTTTGTCAGGCACACCATCCATAATGTTCAATATATACTGAACAAACCGGACCAATACAACCCTTTAGCGCCGATTTTACTGCCCGCAACCGGGAAGAGCTGCACACAGCAGCTCTTCTTAACGGAGGGGATGCGATTCCCCGATTAGTAACGATAGTGCTCGGGCTTGAACGGCCCGTCCTGGGAAACCCCCAGATACCTGGCCTGCTTCCGGTTCAGGTGATCAAGCTCCACCCCGATTTTTTCGAGATGCAGGCGGGCCACCTCTTCATCCAAAAGCTTCGGAAGCGTGTAGACCCCCACCGGATATTTTCCCGGATTGCAATAGAGCTCCATCTGCGCCAGCACCTGGTTGGTAAAGCTGTTGCTCATTACAAAACTCGGATGGCCGGTCGCGCAGCCGAGATTGACGAGACGGCCTTCCGCCAGCAGGATGATACTGTGTCCCTTCGGCATGGTGATCTTGTCCACCTGCGGCTTGATGTTGGTCCACTTGTACTTTTTCATCTTCTCGACCTGGATTTCGGAGTCGAAGTGCCCGATGTTGCAGACAATCGCCATGTCCTTCATTTTTCTCATGTGCCGTTCGGTAATGACGTCGCAGCAGCCGGTGGTGGTGACAAACACATCCCCGATCTGGCAGGCGGCATCCATGGTCATGACTTCATAGCCTTCCATCGCGGCCTGAAGGGCGCAGATCGGATCGATTTCGGTTATCACCACGCGGGCCCCCTGCCCCTCCAGCGACTGGGCACACCCTTTTCCGACATCGCCGTAGCCGGCCACCACCGCGATCTTGCCGGAAAGCATCACATCGGTCGCCCGCATGATGCTGTCCACGAGGGAATGGCGGCATCCATAGAGGTTGTCAAACTTGGATTTGGTGACCGAATCGTTGACATTGAATGCAGGGAAAAGCAGTTCACCCTTCGCGGCCAGCTGGTAGAGCCGGTGAACGCCTGTAGTGGTCTCCTCGGAAACCCCCAGTATATCCTTCGCGATACGCGAAAAACGGTCCGGGTCCTTCTTGAGCGCCTTCTTCAACTGGGCGTACAGGACGCCTTCCTCCACGCTTTCGGGTTTTTTGTCGAGAATGGAGGGATCCTTTTCCGCCTTGTAGCCCAGCTGCACGAAAAGAGTGGCGTCGCCGCCGTCATCGAGGATCACATTCGGCCCCTTGCCGCTGCCCCAGTCAAGAATACGATCGGTGTATTCCCAGTATTCCTCGAGCGTTTCGCCCTTCCTGGCAAATACCGGAGTTCCCGTCTTGGCAATCGCGGCGGCGGCATGATCCTGCGTGGAAAAGATATTGCAGCTGGCCCAGCGCACCTTGGCGCCCAGCTCCTGCAGCGTTTCGATCAGCATGGCCGTCTGAATGGTCATGTGAAGCGATCCGGTGATGCGTGCGCCCTTCAGCGGCTTTTCCTTGCCGTATTTTTCGCGCAGCGCCATCAGGCCGGGCATTTCATATTCCGCCAGTTCCATCTCCTTGCGGCCGAATGCAGCCAGCGATAGATCGGCAATTTCATAATCCGGTTTTTTCTTCGTTGCTTTCTTTTTAGCAGCCATTGTTCAAGTCTCCTTGTTTAGTTCTACATCCGTTAAATCAGCCCGCCTTCATCGCCACGGCCATGAGCACCGACAGGTCGGGCGTTGCCCCGGGCAGCGAGTCAAGCACCTGTGTTTCGAGCCCGGCCTCCGTGAGCCAGCCGCTCAGCTCCAGGGGATCAAACCCAAGCCACTGGTCCGCCCACTCTTCGCGCGTCCACTCGTGTTCGTGCCGCACCAGGTCAAGAACGATCATCAGCCCGCCCGGCCCCAGCCCTGCGGCCGCCGAACGGATCACCTGCTCCGGATTGGACGTGTGGTGCAGCGACTGGCTCAGGAACAGGGCATCGAAGGTGTCCCCCGAAAGATCCAGATCCTCGAGATTGCCCACGCGAAGATCGAGCCGGTCGCGAAGGCTTTTTTCCGTCGCCTTTTCGGCGACCAGTGAAAGCATTTTTTCGGACTGGTCGAATGCCACCACCTGTTTTGCATAACGGGCCAGCAAGAGCGTCAAGGCACCTTCCCCGCACCCCAGATCGGCCACCGTCTTGCCTGAAAATCCGGCGGCAAGCCCGGCGGCGAGGGCCTGCCACCCGCCGCCCGGTTCCGTCAGGGTGCCGTAGCGGCCGGCCATTTCATCAAAAAACTCGCGGCTCTTCCGGCGCCGCAGCTCGACCACCCGCTCCACCGCCGCCGCATCGCGATTGGCCACGGCAATCTCCTGCAGACGCTCCGTCAAGATCCGGGTAAATGCGGCATCACGGAATAATGGGCCGCGGTTGTAGTAGACCGAAGTTCCATCCCGTCGCGACGCCACCAAACCGGCTTCACGCATCGGTTTCAAATGGCGGCTCACGGTTGACTGCGGCATTTCCAGCGCCTGCACCAGCTCCGCCACAGAAAGTTCGGTCTGATCGACCGCCCTTAATATGCGCAACCGCCCCTCATCCGCCAGCGCCTTGAATATGTCGAGACTCTCACTCATTATTCATATATCCGAATATCCGGATGAAAGGCGATTTATCCGGTGCTGTCAACGCTGTTACAATAAAAACGACGAATTACACTTGTTTTTGAATCTATCTGCGCCGAGGTTGTCGCAATTACCCATTATAAGGAACATCATGAACGGAAATTCTATTTATCTGGGCCGTGTTTTCGGCATTCCGATACGGGCCCACCTGTTACTGATTCTGGCCCTCCCCATCTTCATGACCTGGTTTGTGACCTCCAACCCGCTGATGGGCCTCGTAGGGGCTCTCGGACTGTTTGCGAGTGTCGCCCTGCATGAGCTGGGTCACTCCGTCGTTGCCCAGAAGAAAGGGAGCCACATCCAGGAAATCGTGCTCTATCCTTTCGGGGGCGCCGCCAAGATCAGTAACATTCCTTCCAAGCCGATGGATGAGATACAGGTGGCCCTGGCCGGACCGGCGGTATCCCTGCTGCTGGGGCTGGCCGGCATCTTCATTGGATTCAGGATCTATACCAGCCAGCCGGAAGGCAGCCCGCTGCCGCTGACGCTGCAGCTGGGAGCCATCAATATCGTATTGTTCGTTTTCAACCTCTTTCCGGTTTTCCCGATGGACGGCGGACGCGTGCTGCGGGCATTCCTGGCACGGAAAAAGTCCCGTGTCGACGCCACCCGGATCGCCGCCACGGTCGGAAAATATTTCTGCGCATTCTTCGTGGTGTACGGCCTCCTGAAGCTGAATCTGCTGCTGGCGTTTATCGGAGGCTATATCTATTTCGCGGGACAGGCGGAATACCGGCAGGTGCTGCTCGAGCATCAGGCCAGCCATTTCAGCGGCCACAGCGAAAGCAGCATTGATGTGGAAGTCAGTCCGCCCCCCTACGCAGGCGGCGGCGGAACCAATGAATCGTTGCTGGATAAGCTGAAGAGACTATTCCGCGGCTGAGGGCTGTACGTCCTCGAAGAGCGGCTGCTGACGCTGCAGATAGTCGTCCTGCTGTTCCTGCTCGCGAATCATGAGTTCGCGAATCACAAACTGCCAGATGGCCAGGGCCACCACAACGACAACAACGACTGTGAGAGCACTCCACCAGACATACTTTTCGTTCTCTTTTTTCCGATAGAGGTGCAGGAGGCGCCGCAGGCCTGAATTCTTGCTGCGGCGTTTACGGGACGGATCGTCGAAAGCGCGCTGCGGTCTGGAGGAACGGCGACGGCGCCTGGAAGGCTTGGGATCGCGGCTGCCATAGGGCATCGGCTCGCGTTTTTTATAGATATCGGTGTCAGACATGTAGGGTTCCGTTCTGCTAAAGAACCATTAAGTTAGCCGAGCATCCATCGGCGTACAATCCTATTCCCCGCCCAATCGCGCGACCGTCCGCTCGATCACACCGCGGTTATCCTGCACCACCTGGGCTGCACGGTTTCCCAACTGCGTCCTTTCTTCCGGCGAATCAAGCAGCCGCTGAACCGCATCCGCCAATGCAGACGGTGAATCAACCTGTTCAACGGCCTGCTGTTTAAGAAACGTTTCCATGACGGCCGGAAAGTTTTCCATGTTGGGTCCCATCAGCACCGCCTTGCCGTACATGGCCGGTTCGATCGGGTTCTGCCCGCCATGCTCGGTCAGGCTCTTACCCACAAATATGATATCGGCGATCGAGTAAAAGTTACGCAGCTCACCGGTGGTGTCAACAAACAGAACATCGGGCCGGTCCGATTCATCAAACAAATCAATCCGGCTTCGGCGGACGCAGGAGAGCTGCTGCTCACTGAACACCTGCATCACTTCATCGGCCCGCTCTACATGGCGCGGAACCATGACGAGGAACAGCGCGGGATACTGCACCCGCAGCCGGTTGTATATGGTGCACAGCTCCCGCTCCTCCCCCGGCCAGGTCGAGCCGCCCAGCAGCACCACAGCATCGTCGTCCACATGGATTTTCCGCATAATTTCGCGGGCCGCCTGCTCGCCGTCGGGATCGCGTTCGGCCACATCAAACTTGACGGTGCCCATCACATGAACCTGTTCTTCCGGCGCACCGATTCCGATCATGCGTTCGGCATCCAGACGGCCCTGTACGCAGATCGGATCGATCCGGCGCAGCACATCGGCGGTGAGGGATTTGAGCTTACGGTAGCCCCTGTAGGAGGAATCCGACATGCGGCCGTTGATCAGCGAAACCGGAATCCCCTGCCGGTCCGCCAAACGGATGAGATTGGGCCAGAATTCGCCCTCCACCAGTACGATCCGCAGGGGGTTCACAATCCGCAGCACCTTGCGGATAATGACCGGCAGGTCGACCGGAAAATAAAAGAGCACATCACGCGCATCGATTTCCCTGTGGGCAATCGCGTGTCCGGTCGAGGTGGTTGTGCTCAGGGCAAAGCAGCTATCCGGATGCACCGCGCGGTAGGCCTTGATAAAGCGGAGGGCCACATAGATTTCACCGACGCTGACTGCATGCACCCAGACGCGACGCTGCTCACGCAGACGCGCCTTGGTGTTGGAGCCGAAGTGGCCGATCCGCTGCTCGAAGTGCTGGCCGTAGCCGCCGCGCTTCAGCATGCGGGAAATAAACTTCGGCAGCATGCAGACAAAGACCACCGGAAAGAGAAGATTATATAAAAACCAAAGCATCGGATGACGGTATCCCAAAAAACCGCCGGACTAAACCAAAAAGGTGCTCCCCCGGCAACGGGAAAGCTCCCTTGAGATCGCTCGGTTTCGTGCCTTCATTTATTGATCGGTTTTGAATCAATCGGCTTTGCGTATGAAGCGGGCCCGTTTGGCAAAAAAATCCTCTATCAGGAAACGTACATCAAAGGTGCTGTACACACGGATCGGACGGTGCTTCCCCGACTGATGGTAGTTCTTCTCGGCATCGATTTCCGGTGCAGGGACCATCTCCCAAAAACCGCCGTTGGGATACATGACGACACCTGCCGCCGGCGAGTCTCCCAGCGCGCGATATTCACTCGCATACTGATCGTTGCGTTCGTTGTTATCGATCAGCTGCTCAACTAAATAGCGCCCCAACGCACCACGCGGATAAACCTTCTCGAAATGCTCCGTATACGAGACAGCGGTATGGCGAAAACACGTTGCGGAATTTGCCACACTTCAACGGACGACTTAAACACGACATTGGCCGCATGGATATCGTTCCATAGATTGTATTCCCATCCACCGTCCGGGTAATTGCCGCCTCCGATCCAGATCACGCGTACATTTTGCTCCGCAATTTTGGGTTCCAGCAGTAACGCCGAAGCCATGTCAGTGATGGCCCCCATACAGAGTATGTGCAGCGGGCGCGGATCATCCTTGAGTGCTTCTTGGATAATAAAGCGCGCACATGGTAAAGCCACGGGCGTCTTTTCATCGGGCATCGCATGTGGCACGCCGCGCTCCGCGTCCCAGGTCAGCGCCTTCTTCTGTTCTTCGGTCAGGACCTTGCCGAACAGCACACCGTTGCGTTTCCCCCGCTGTCTTTAAGACTCGAATTGTAGTAGTGCGCAGCAATCTTCAGACCGGCATCGGAAACCGGCCAAAGCGGAAGTGCCGTGTCGTCGAAATAGAGCAGGTCGGGTTTATACTTGTTAATGAGATCCATTGTGCGGATGTAGAATTCATCACAGTAGACCTGATCCGGAGGCACCAGACCATTCCCCCAGTTCCAGTACGCCTGCATGATCCGGTTTTTTCGATAGTCGGGACTGGACTCATGGTTCTGGGCGCAGAGATCCTGCGGATCCAATCCGTCCCACCAGGTACCCTTCCCGTCGGACAGGGTCAGCTTACCGTCAAAATGCTGTGCCGGCTCATACCGGCTCCATGCATGGGCGGCGCGCAGGCTGATCCCGAACGGGAGTCTGTTTTCACGGGCGGCTTTGGCCCAGCCCGCGATGATGTTTTTTTCGGTCCGACATCAACGGAGTTCCACAGCTGGCACTTTGAATCCCACATTTCAAAGTTATCGTGATGGTTGGCCATCGCGAAGAAATAGGGGCTCCGGCGCGCTTGTAGAGTTTTACCAGCCTTTCCGGATTCCACTTATCGGCCTTCCATTCGTTGATCACATCCTTGAAGCCGAATTCAGCAGGATCGCCATAGTTTTCCAGATGGAATTTATGCTGCCAGTGATCCTTCCTGTACATTTGGCGCGCATACCAGTCATTCGCTTCCGGCTGGCATTGTGGACCCCAGTGGGCTCAGATGCCGAACTTGGCATCGCGGAACCATTCCGGCACTTCATACTGCTGCAGCGATTCTCAGTTCGGCTTGAATGGGCCGTCCATCACAGGCTCCTGGTCCGTACTCACGATTAGCGTCGGCGTATCCGTACTCGATACCAGACCCACGGCGGTCGCCATTCCCGGAAACAGAACTACAGATACTGCGGCCGCCACCAGTATTTCATTTTGCAGTTTGGTCATGTGATTCAGCCTCTCTCTCAGCGAAAGATTCCTAGGAACAGGGCGTAACGCCCTTTTTCAGGATGATATTGCCATACTTGGCCGTCGTGCCGGTAACCACGCAGGCATAAGCCTTTTCAGCGCGTTCATAGAACTCAAAGCGCCCGATCCGTTTAGGGGCCGTTGCATTCGGTTCGTTCTTGTGGATGGCTTCCATGTAGTCGGCCTCCACTTGTGGATCGAGTTCGTCGCCTTCCACCGCTGCCATCATGATCAGCGGATCGTCGTAGCTGTCGAGCTCGAACAGCGGTATGATGCCGTCGAGCAGGTCGGGGATCTGCAGGCCGTCGCCGCGCAGTACGTTCTTCGGGCAGAAGGTGTGCCCCGGAAAGTGTGCGTCGGACAGTACGATTTCATCGCCGTGCCCCATCTCGGCGAGGATTTTGAGCAGGTCGGGACTAACGATTGGATTGATTCCTTTAAGCATTATAAATCTCCTTTAATCGGTCAGGTGAGAACGTTCAATTCTGCCGGCGGTAACGGCGTAGGCGCCGATCACAACAAAGCAGACCAGCGGCAGCAGGTAGGATAGATCCACACCCATTTTATCGATCATGAGGCCTTGGGCCGGCGTAATCAGCGCGCCGCCGAGAATGGCCATGATCAAACCGGAGGATCCCAGCTTGGTGTCGTCTTCGCTCAGCCCCTGACAGCCCAGACCGAATATGGTCGGGAACATCAAAGACATGAAGACGGAAATACCGATCAGGCACAGCACGCCAAGGGTAAACGGAACGCCACCCATCGAGAAGGCCAGTACATCGCCACCGTAAATCACGCCCAGTGTACAGAGTGCGGCAGCTATAGAGGCAACCAGCAACAGTGCGGACGCCTTGAATATCTTCATCAGGGCTGTGAAAACCCAGCGGGCACCCATAAAGAGAAGCAGTGCCGTCGTGTGATAGCGAAGCGTTTCGTCGGCGGACACGTCCAGATGTTCAGGAATAAAAAAGTTAGTATAGGTCCACACGGTAATTTGTGCTCCGACATAAAAGAACTGGGCAATCACCGCAAAAACATAGTTTCCGTTTGTCATTAACCGACCCAGTGCGCCCGTGGAATGTCCCTCCGCTTTCTCCTCAGCCAGTTTCGGCATTTTAGTGAACAGGATCAACAGCCAAACCACTAACAGACAGGCCGCCACGGAGAGGTAGGGATAGATGACGATGTTCAGCGCTTCCTGCTTCCCGCCTTCAGCAATCACTATCTCACCATCCACCTGCGGCAGCTTGGCTAGAATCATGTAGCGACAAAGCAGAATACCCGTCACGGCACCAATCGGGTTGAATGCCTGAGCCAGGTTCAGGCGCATCGTTGCAGTACGCTGGTCACCCAAAGCAAGAATGTAGGGGTTGGCGTTTGTTTCCAGGACGCCCAGTCCGCAGGCCAGCACCCAGTAGGACATGCAGAAGAAGAGAAACTTTTCTGCAACCGTAGAGGGATAAAGCAGAAAACATCCCAGCGCATAGACCCCCAGGCCAACCAGGACGCCGGTTTTATATGAAAACCGACGTGCGATGATCCCGCCGGGGATGGCCATACAGAAATAGCCGCCGTAAAAGGCAAACTGAATCAGCGAAGCCTGAAATGTTGACAGCTCACCGAATACCGCTTTGAACACCCGAACCAGCGGATCGGTGATATTGTTGGCGATCCCCCACCACATGAAGCAGCTTGCCAACAGGACAAACGGCAACACGACGCCCTTTGGCAACAGTCTATGTTCTTCTTTCATCTCTCCATCCTCGTTATTCGGTTAAGTGCTTTAAGCCGGCAACTCTTCATCAAAGCATACCGCAACCTTGCCGCAGTTCCCGCTGTTCATCAACGCGTACGCATCGGGGGCCTGTTCCAGCGCAAAGCGGTGCGTGATCAGATCGGAGGGATGAATGTTCCAGCGTACCAGACGTTCAACCAGCTCTTCCATGCGCCACATGTTGGTGACCCACGAGCCGTACAGAGTCTTCTGGTCGTGAATCATGTCTCGGCTCGGCGCAAAATCGGGGCTCAGGGTCCCGCCTTCGCCGATCATCACAATCTTGCCCCACTTGCGGCAGGCCTGGATGGCAGTCAGGCGGGCGTGGGCATTAGCCGAACATTCGACCGATTTCTCGCACCCCATTCCTCCCGTCAGTGCGCGGACTTCATCAACGTTGTTGGGTCCGGCCTTGAGCACGGTGTCGAACAGCCTGATGCCACTGCCCTTGCGCAATTCAAGTCCCTTGGCAATCTCGACCCGCTCGTCGTTGGCCTCAATACCGATGATGTTCGGCGCTCCCATCGCGCGGCACAACATGGCGGCTGCAAGACCGACTGGACCGAGGCCGGTGATGAGTACGGCATCGTTACCGGAAATGCCGATTTTTTCCAGCCCTTCATAAACCGTGCCGAAACCACAGGCCACCTGGGCGCCGTCGGCATAGGTAAGCTCGTCCGGCAGCATGACCAGATCCTTTTCCTCGGCCACAATGTACGGGGCCATGCCGCCATCGCGCTGCCATCCATAGGCCTTGCGGTATTCCTCGCTGGTGCAGGAGATCATGTATCCGCGCCGGCAGTCGTTGCAGATGCCGCAACCGGAAATATGGTAGATCACCACACGGTCGCCTTCCTTGAAGTGCCGGGTGCCCGGACCGCACTTGACAATCTGACCGCTGGGTTCGTGTCCTGCGATCATTTCCTTCCGGTAGCCTTCCGGCCCCTTGCCCAAATGCTCGTTGTAGATGCAGCGAATATCGGATCCGCAGATGGTCGAGGCCTTGGTCTTCACCAGCACTTCGCCGTGCTTCAGCTCCGGGATTTCGTATTCCTTGAATTTAACTGTACTGTCACCGGGCAGGTATGCCCCCGTCATGGTTTTCGGAATTTCAAACATATCATGCTCCTTTTGGATAATTGGTTTAGACTATTGCGTAATCGTGCCGTCCAGATCCCACAGATCTTCCCAGCCCTTGCTGCCTTCCCATGTAAATACCTGTCCCTTGATCAGACGGCAGTTGCGGTCGATCCTGCTGATGGCATCCATTTCCTCATCGGTCAGATCGTCCATCAAAGCAGTCTTCAGGTTGGACTTGTATTTAGCAGGCTTCGTGGAGAATGGAATCACCACCAGCCCGCGCTGCAGCGCCCATTTGACGCAGATGTTCGCCGGATGTACGTCGTATTTTTCCGCGATGCCGACAATCACCGGATCTTCAATGTCCACCGTGTCATTTTCAGTGCGGTCCCGCTCGGGGCGGGCCGGCGAGCCGATCGGGCAATAGCCGATGGGCTGTATGCCGTGCGCCACCAGATAATCGAACAGTTCGGGCTGCTGGAAGTGCGGATGACATTCCATCTCGTTGACCACCGGCCTGATGCGGCAGTCGCGCAGCAGCAATTCGAGTTTTGGAACGGTCATATTGGATGTGCCAATGCTCTTGACCAGCCCCATGTCGACGAGCTGCTCCATCTGCGCCCAGGTCTTCATGTAGTTTTCATGGATGTAGGGTCTGGCGTCGGGACTGCGCGATTCCACAGAGCAACCCGGCGGGTGAAAGTTCGGGAACGGCCAATGGACCAGATAAAGGTCGAGATAGTCCAGCTGCAGGTCCGCCAGCGACTGCTTGCATGATTTAATGACATCACCATCGCCGTGCATGTCGTTCCACACCTTGGAGGTGATGAACAGTTCCTCGCGTGGAACCCCTCCATCCAGAATAATTTTGAACGACTCGCCGATCTCCAGTTCATTGGAATAGACCGAGGCGCAGTCGAACGCCCGCTGACCGAACGCGGCCGCACCCAGTACGGCTTCCGCAATTTGTTCAGCGGAATAGGTGTCCGAGCCGAACGTGCCCATACCCAGTACCGGCATACTCTCGCCGTTGCTCAAAACTACATAGGGAACGACTGCCGGATCAATGGCGTCTGAAGCCGCCTCAAAAGCCGAAATCGATGTCTTGGTCATCACTAGTACCTCACTGTTGTTATTCACTTCGTGATTGCCGCCCTACTGAGCCGCAATGATGGAAGTTAGCAGTGACATGGTTATTCGCCAATGTACCGACTTGACTACTTAATGGATATATATGACTTTTTTAACTCCTATATAAAACAAGGGACACAGCCGTTACAGCAGACCAGGAGCGCCATGATGAGCAATATTCATGCACCTTTCATCTCTACACAGATCACCTCGGGCGAATACTACTATCTGAATATGACCCCTAAAAAAACGGAACCATCGGCGGTAGTCTGCGGTGGCCGCGAGCAGTGTTCCCCGGACTACCGCATAGAACGTCACTCCTTCAAATTCCACGCCATCGAGTTTGTGGCGGCCGGCAGGGGCACACTGACCATGGACGGAAGGACCTACGAACTCAAACCGGGCATGATTTTCTGCTACGGCCCGCGCCGGCCGCACATGATCGAAACCGATGCGGAATTCCCCCTGCTCAAACATTTTGTCGATTTTACCGGGGACGAACTTACCCATCTGCTCAAGAGCACCATTCTTGGAAAAGGCCAACCGCTTTTCACGGCCCGGCCGTTCCGGATACGAAACACCTTCGAGAACCTTATCGCCACCGGCAACACCCAGAGCCGCAACCGCGATACCCTGTGCGCGTTGCTGTTGAGGCTGCTGATCGTTATGATTGATGATACGGCCACGGACATGGCCAGCGCATCAACTCTGGCGTGGCAGACCTACCTGCGCTGCCGCCAACATATTGAGCGCCACTTTCTCCGCATAGAATCGGTTCAGGATGCCGCCGAGCAGTGCAATATCGACAAGGCGTATCTGGCGCGGCTGTTTAAACGCTTCGCGGAAGAACCCCCGGGGCGCCTGATTGCCCGGCTCAAAATGAACAAAGCGGCCGAACTGCTGGGAAACCGGGACATGCTGGTGAGGGAAGTAGCCGAAGAGGTCGGCTTTGTCGATCCCTACCACTTTTCACGCGTCTTCAAACGCGTCTACGGCATCCCGCCTGAAACCTTCACCCGCACCGCACGCCGCAATAACTAGTTCAGTTGCCTTCAGGATGTCGACGAACCCCGGAATTAGTTGGGCCGATAACGAAACCTCTTCGGCGGAGGCAGGATCGCCGCCGGCGATGCCGCTCTCGCAACGGTCCACGAGCCGCCCGTCAAGGATCGCTGTGTCTCGTTGATGCAGGAATCTCCATTTTCGCAATTCCACATCAGGTACACCACTCCGCCTCTATTCTCTGGTTTCGGGAGATTCCGTTGGGGGAGGTCGGGTGCACCCGTATACATTCATCGTTCAGCCAGGAACCAATCGGAAGCGCCTCGAGACGATCGTGGTATTTCATCAGCCATTTCATGGACGCGTTGTAGGCGATTATCTCCCCTCGCTCATCACAAACAACCAGAAGGAATTCGCCTAGTTTTTCTCCACGTGGATGCTTGTCATATAAATTGTACTTTAAAACCTTGTATGTGTTGGGATCTTCAAATTCGTAATAGTATTCGTTCCGCCAGTTTTTCTGCGCAAACCTGAATGGCGGGCTCTTGGCACGGGCGAGCAGATGGTACTTATCCTGATCAAGCCTTTGCCGAGACAGGGCATAAACTTCAACGGTCAGCTCATGGTTGTAGAGTTGATTGGACATCTTCAGTATTTTTGCACCAAACCTGGCCGGCGTGATCCACATCGGAATGCCTTCGACCGGCTGACCACTGTTCGTATACCAGTGGGGAGAGCAATACTCATTTACTTGACCCGACTCACGGTACTCCACCTTTAATTCCGGGGGATTCTGCAATTCGACGAAAACCCGATCTTCTTTACAGAGCTCTTCGATCGGTATCTTGATTTGTTCCATCGGCCGATATGACATACACCTTTTCAAATGCATACATTTCGTACTCGCCGCCAACGGTCTGCCCCGAGACGCTGGTCCATGTCCTCATCTCAGCCAGGGTGGAGAGGCTGGCCATGAAAGCAGCAAATATACAGAAAACCTTCATCTCTATCTTGCACCATTCCTCTCTACCGCTCGCTAATGAAACAGGTCGGTATATTGGTCACGTTGACCTTACCCCTGTGCAGGTTCATTAGTATCGCGTCTTCCATGTCCCAGCTGAGCTTTTCGGTTGCAAATAACGGGAACGTGGGAGTGCCCACTCGTTTGCCGGATAATCCTCTCCCTGAATCTCAATCATGAGATAGGCGCAAAATCCACCGCCCGCTCCTTCCCCGGCAAGCGCGTCAAATTCGTACTCCTTACCGCGCTCCAATGTAATCCATCCGCTGCCCACCAGATAATTATTACCAATCGGATAGATTCCATCATATCCCGTCCGGGTCCGACTGCCCGGTGCACGATCATTCCAGTCATCCGCAACGGTCCAGGCATCAATAAAGTCCCCCGAATAATTAGCAGCGAGCACCACTTTTTTATCGATGGCCACCGTCATAATGTCATCACCGTAGCCCCAGACCGAAAGTTGATGCCTTCATCTTCATGGCCGACCGCTGGAATCCTGAAAACGCGATGGACGGCCGCTATCTCTGGCTGCCCATCGAAATGGACCAGACGGCCGACGGCTGCGAAATCGTCAAGGTTGCCTGGCACGATAAATGGGACCTAAGTGTATATGGCCAGCCTGCAGAATTGGAACCGGAATCCTTATCCGTTGACATGTAACGCCGGTAATAAAAAAACACCGCTTGATAATTAAGCGGTGTTTTTGAATGACCCGGGCAATTCTTACTTATCGCCGGCAACGACCACACCGCCGACCAGCTGGCGGGCCTTGATCAGCGCTTCGGCACGGACTTCATATTCCGCCGGGAACAGCACCCTGGCATTTGGATCGATGCTCGAGGTGTCGCGCGACCGGCATATCAGATCCTTAGCAAACATGGCATCCTGTTGCTCCTGCTCCGCTCCGTTCTTCATCATCTCACTGGCCTTATCGAGCACAAGATCCTGCTGCATCGTGAAGATGGCCTTCATGGTGGCAACCGGATCGGTGTCGAGTTGCGAGCGGTCGACGCCGCCGAGCAGCATTTCGGCCGTCAGCAGGTTCTGGAAATTATAGTTATAGTTAAACGGGAAAATAAAGTGCGGAGAGGCCTTGGTGGTGGGCGGCCACTGTCCGTCGGAGTTGTAGGAGTTGGTGAGGTGGAACCACACACGTTCCTTCATTTCCGGCGTCAGGTCGTCTTCGACCTCCTTCAGCTTGTCGCGCACCAGTTGCTGCCACGGGCGCAGCAGTTGGGCCATCGGTGTGCCGGACCAGTTGGAGGCCTGGCCGCCGTGCCACGACATATTATCGTTAAAGGTGATCTTGTCTTCCAGGGCCGGCAGGTTGTTACAAGCGTCGTCGAAGGTGGTGAACTCACCCAGTTCGCGGACGGCGTTAACCAGCGCAACCAGTTTTTCCTCGGCGTCAGGCATGGCCTCGAAGATCGAATCGGGATCGTTGCAATACTTCAGATTGTACCAGGCGTTGGTGCCCACGTATTCCGCGTCGTCGGCGTAGATGAGCATCGCGCCTTCTTCTTCGCCCGGGTTCTGCTCGGAAAACTTTTTGATCAGCTCAATGTAGTTTTCGAGTGAGTGACCGGGATGACTCATGAAGTAGCGGACGCCGAATACGGCCACGCGGTCGGTGCGCAGGAAGACGCGCAGGGTGTCGGGCTCCATGCCTTCGAGATTCTTGAAGGGGAAGTGCAGCGCCTTTTCAGTGCCCGGCAGGTCATATTTGAAGTCAAAATTGTAGAACTGCGAGTTGTCGATCTTCTCGACGTCGTAGATTTCCGGGCGCAGCGGGTTGCCGTCGGCGTCGACAGAACGGGAATACTGTTCAAATTCCTGCAGCAGGTTGCGGTAGCCATTGTCCGCAACCTGGTTCTTTACATAGCTGCGCCAGCCGCATTCCGGATTCCAGAAGCTTTTCGGCTGCATGCCGAGATATTTCTGAAAGATATCGTTGGCAAACTTGATCGCCCAGCGTCCGTCTTCCTCGGGGAAGTTCGGCAGCATCGGGTGCGCATAGGGCGAGCCCATGAATTCGCACTGTCCGCTGGCAATAGCGGCCTTGAGTTTTTCGAGTACGTCCGGGGTCTTGATGGCCATTTGCTCGATGGTATAGCCCGAGGCTTCGAACACATATTGGGCGTTCGGGAGTTTTTCCCGGTAGGTGTCGAAGATCAACTCGTAGCTGTTGCGGATTACGAACTCGTACCGGCGTTCCGGCAGATACGCATAGTTCAGGTTGGCGTGATAGATGGTGATATACTTCATCTGTTATTCCTTGTGGTTGCAGCAACCGGACAACTGAGTTTTTTTCCACGAAAAGGCACAAAGATTCACAACAATTAGCTCTCGTGTTTTCTTGTGGTTTTTGTGGCCAACTCACATCCGGATGATGCTCTATTCAAACCACGGCCCCTGACTGAACGAGGTCGTACCAAGGAGTCACAGCCTCCGGCCCTCCGGCCGATGCTGCTCAACAGCCCCCCAAACAGAGTTTCTTCAAACGAAGGCGCGCAACAAACCAAACCCGCCGACAAATGGCAACCGTTTTCTAGTTAACAATTTAACCGGTTGTTACTAGCGGATGAGTGTCCGAATAGCCGGCGTCTTTCAGGCCCGAGGTTACGATCAAGTCCACCATCTCCTTGAAGAGCTCTTCGTTGATATCCACCTCGAAGGTGTTCCAGCTGTTCCAACCCATCGGGGGCGTTGGAGCGAGCCCTTCGAACTTCTGGGCGAGGGCTGTGGTGGCGCTAATGGCCAGAGCCAGGGCGACTCCTGTCGTTTTTGTGAATGAGGTTATCTTTTTCATAAGAAGGGAAGGATTCGTATTATAGGGTTGTTGAAAGAAAATCGCTTTTCAGGCGACTGGGGCACTCGCCCCTAGAGGTCGATCTGGAGAGCAGTTTTATAGTCAAATATGTAGTGGAGGCATAGGTTTTCGTCAAGGTTGGGGGCCTTTCTCAGGGCATGCTCGCATTGAAGAATCCCGTATCGTTGGTCGGGATGATGCTGATAAAGTTGGTGCCCGCCGGCCACTGCAACTGCTGTGGCCCCCACCCGCGACTCCCATAACGTTGTCTAATATAGCGTTTCAATTCTTCAGCCACCGGTGAACAGCGCTTTGCGCGGATTACTTTTCTATCGGAGTTCTACCGTGTTTATCAGTGGCTACGGTTCTGATTAAGTTGCTCTATATGCAGGATCGCGAGTGGCTATCCGGGTTCCGGACACACACGGCCATCACGGATAAACCAGCCGGTAGAAGACCGAACCGTTGCTTAACGATCCCCCGTTGAGCATGTTGGTCGCGTCCGAACCGGGGACGAGGATCCAACCGTTGGTATCCATCAGGTTCGTCGTGGATTCCAACATCCAGCCCGTGTGGTCGGCCGGCCAACTGATTTCGACCTGGCTGTTCGCCATGACCACGTCCAGGGGAGCCGGCACGGTAGCGAGCGGGCGCACACTGACTTCGACCGAGTCGGCGCTTTCCCCGCCACCGTTCATCGCACTGACCACATAGTAGTAGAGCGTGCCGTTTGCCAGGCCGCTGTCGGCCAGGGCCAGGCTGTTGGTGGTCGCGATGGTCGCGTAGCCACTGCCGCTCGTGGTCGAACGCTTGACCTTGTAGCCCGTTGCACCGCTGACGGCGGACCAGGCCAGCGAGACATTGGCGTCTCCCGGCGTCGCCGTCAGGTTCTGCGGCGCGGGAGGATTCGCGACAATGAACGCCAAATCGTCGTAACGGACGAAATTATTTTGCGAGATCGCAAAG
>JBNKVA010000025.1:0-2591 GCA_050298955.1 Pontiella sp. | reverse complement strand
GCTGAAAAAAGAGGCGTATATCCGGCGAGATTCCGCTCATTCACATCACAACCGGATTTCAACAAGAGATCAGCAATTTCAAGCTGCTCATGTTTTGCGGCCAGAATAAGTGCAGTCTCACCAGTGTCATCGACATATCCGGACACCCCGCCTGAATCGAGATATCGAGCAACTGCTGACACATCACCATGCTGGATTGCCGAACTTAGACTTTTTTCAATATGTGCCCTCATTTTACATGAACACACTGTAAAGTGCAGCATTAATACAATACATAGGGCAAATAAAGATTTGGCATATTCCATACTTAGTGTACCTCGAGACTGATGCTTTGTAGAATTTTTTTACCTGGCCGCCACTGTCTAGGATTATTTGGATCAACAACAGAACTATTCTGCCGCAAAGAAAGGGTAACTTTGCTTCCAGGATCATGGTCGACAGAATCACTTAATAATATTTGCCATTCGGGTCAGTCCGATATTTTAATGCCATTCGGGTCAGTCCGGAATGGCGTTAACTTAAGCGTTTCCAGCGCGTGAAAAACCCTGAAAACATTGGGCTGTTCGGGCACCATGCCCGTATGCAAACAACAACACCAACATTCCCAGGATTTCACCTGCAGACCCTACGCCGGACACCTCGTTGCGCCCAGCAGAAACTTGCGGATGAAATGATCGCATTGAAGCAAAAATCCCTAACCCAGCTCGGCGAATGCTTTGGACGCTACATTCCTGAAAAACAGTTGCGTCCAACGCAATGCGGGGCTCATAGCCGCAGACGGTTTTATAGCCGCGAGAACACCTTCTGGGCCTTCCTCTCCCAGGTGCTCGATCCGGACGGCGGATGCCGCGAATCGGTCTCGAAGCTGCAGGCGTATGCGGCCATGAAGTCGCTGCCCGTGCCTTCGTCCGCCCCGGCGGCCTACTGCAACGCCCGCAAGAAGCTCGGCGAGAAGAGCCTGCAGGCCGTCTTCGCTCATACCGCTTCGGCCATGGCGGAGGGTGCCGGAACCGATCTGGTCGGCGGGCGGCGCGTCATTGTGGTCGACGGCACGGGCGTGAGCATGCCCGACACGGCGGCCAACCAGGCCGAATGGCCGCAGCAGCGCCAGCAGAAGGAGGGATGCGGCTTTCCGTCCGCGCACATCTGCGGTTGCTTCGCCCTGGGCAACGGAGCATTGCTCAGCTTTGCTGCCGGGAGCAAGAAGAGCTGCGAACTCGGGCTTTTCCGGACGCAGTGGGACGTGTTCAACCCTGGCGACATCTCGCTCGGGGACAAGATGTTCTGCAACTATCTCGAACTGTCCATGCTCAAGAAACGCGGAGTCGATTCGGTGGTTACGCTACCGTCGGCGAAGCGCAGGCCCATCGCCGATTCCCGCGCCGTCAAGATCCTCGGGAAAGACGACCTGATCATCAAATGGAAGAAGCCGGTATGGAACAAGAAGGCGGCGTACTCGCGCGAGGAATGGGAGCAAATGCCCGCCGAACTGATCCTTCGCCAGATCAAGGTGGATGTTTCGGCGGCGGGGTTCCGCACGGAAAGCTTCACCATCATTACCACGCTGCTTGATCCCGGCGCCTATCCCGCCGAAGAGCTCTCGGAGCTCTACTTCCGTCGATGGGACGTCGAGCTGTTCATCCGACATATCAAGGAAACCCTGGGCATGGATGTGCTTCGGTGTAAAAGTCCGGACATGGTGCGCAAGGAAATCCTGATGCACTTCATCGCCTACAACTGCATTCGCCGGCTCATGCAGGAAGCTGCGCAAGAGCGCGGGATCGAGGTCCGCAGGCTGAGCTTCAAGGGGGCGCTGCAATCGGTTCGACAGTGGGAACCCTGTCTTGAGCAAGGCCGGACAAACCGCCGCGAGCGGCGCAGGTTGCTCGACTTGCTGAACGAATCGATCTGCCGAACCCTGATACCGGAACGACCGGGAAGAAAGGAGCCTCGGTGCGTGAAGCGACGACCCAAGCCGTACCAGTTGCTAACTGCCCCGAGACATGAAATGAAGGAGACCAAACACAGGGACAAATACCGTGCCAGATACGCTTAAGTTAACGCCATTCCGGACTGACCCCTAATGCTGACCCCTAATGGGGTCTTTCACGCGCTTGAAACGCTTAAGTTAACGCCATTCCGGACTGACCCCTAATGCGTCTGTATTCAGTCATGCTCATGTCATTGTGCTGCGGGGTTGAGGGCTCAAACCGTCAAACAGTAATTCAAGAAATATAATGGCAGACTGCAGACACGGGGGTCCGGTATCAATTGTTTTAGCCTTTAAAACGGAGGCTCATCGGGCGTCTAATTGTAGCCGTACAACCAGCGGGCGGTGGTCGTGCCCCTGTTTCGAACCGAATGCACGGCACCGGCAGGAATGAAGAGCTCCTCGCCGATTTGCGGATGGCTCACAGTTCCGTCAATTTCGAACTCCATGTCTCCCTCTAGGACGATCACGAGCTCATCCGAGGCGTGGACATACTCTTCCCAGTGCTGTCCCGGCGGGTCCACCCACAGGTCGCAGCTGAAGCCCCGCTGTGCCCAGTTTCGAACTATGTCGGCTCTATCCATGTTTCCCTGCCTATAGG
>JBNKVA010000024.1:0-23372 GCA_050298955.1 Pontiella sp. | reverse complement strand
GCATCCGCTTCGCCGGGGACGGGTTCATACCGAAAACTGATAACGTCGGTCGGGCGGTTTTTCCCGAAATATTCGCGGTTGGTCTGCGTGATTCCTTCATCGTCGACCAGAACGATGCAGACCTCGCTCCAGGCGGCCGGTACCGTCAGTCGCTCTAGCTTGGAGGACAGCCATTCAGCCAGCTGCTTTAGTCTTTTCGTCTGAACCTGATGTTTTGTCTGCTGATTTTGAATGCTTGTTATCATGGTCTTTAGGGTAGGCCACACGGCCGTGAAGCATGTTGGAAAGCGAGAATACGAACGATTGCTTGACGGCATTGATTTCAGCCATGGTCAGGTTGGCATAGTCCATCTGGCCGTCACGGATCTTCATGGCAAATATGTCGTCGAGCAGGTTGGTGATCTTCTGGGGCGTCGGCTTTTCGATGGACCGCGACGCGGCTTCGGAGGCATCGGCCAGTGAAAGGATCGCCATTTCGCGGGTAACCGCGGGAGCACCCCCATAGCGGAAGTCGCTTTCGTTAATAAGGTCGGCCATGTTGGTGGTTCCGTCTCCGGCCTGTTGCTTGGCCTTGTGATAAAAGAAAGAGATGAGGCCGTTGCCGTGATGCTGTTCGATGGCGTCCAGAATGGGTTGGGGCAGCTTGTGGCGTCTGGCGAGCGTGAGCCCTTCCTTGACATGGGAGGAGATGACCAGAGCGCTCATGTGGGGCGAAAGTTCGTCGTGCGGATTTTCCTTATGCTGGATGTTTTCGGTAAAAAACTCCGGCTTGGCCATCTTGCCGATGTCATGGTAGTAGGCGCAAACGCGGACGAGCAGCGAATTTGCACCGATCGCTTCAGCGGCGTTCTGGGCCAGTGTGGCGACCATGAGTGAATGATGATAGGTGCCCGGTGCCTGTATCGCCATTTTCTGGAGCAGGGGATGTCCCATATCGGACAGCTCCAGCAGGGTGATGTCCGTGGTGACCTTGAAGAGTTTTTCAAATATCGGGATGAGCAGCAGGGTGAACACGGTTGAAAGTGCGCCGGACAGGATGGCGGAGAAAACCTGGCTGGCCAGGCTGGAAAGCGCCTGCTGGTTCATGACAGCGATCAGCACCACATACAGCATTTTGACGGCGCACACCCACAGGCCGGCCTGAAAGAGGCTTGCCCGGCGGTGGACATTGCGGGCGGTGCAGGTGGCGGTGATGGCAACCAGCATGCCCAGGGCGAAGATCGTGAACGATTGATCGAACAACACCGCAATAGCAAAACTGTTCCAGAACCCGAGCGCAATGGCGGCGCTGCCTCCCAGCAGAATTCCGGCAAGCAGAATCGAGACCGCATAGGGAACCAGGAAGGGGGCCAGCGATGGGGTGACGAGTGTTTGGTGGAACGATAGATAGGTAAGCACGCTTGCACTGCCCAGCGTGAGCAGGGACAGGATCATCATCAGCAGGAGACTGTCGATCTGTCGGACCAACTGGCGGTTACCGACGCGAATGATGACTGCTGTGGCAATGAGTCCTGCGAGCAGCAGGATGGCATTGCCGAAAATGATCTCAATTTGTTCAATGGCCTCCCGGTTCTCTTGGATCTGCTGGACATGCGTCTGAAGCAGTAGGAGATTCTGTTTGTCGGCCCGTTCTCCTGCACGCACGAGAATGGTTCCGGCAGGATAGAACTGCATGACTGGTTGGACTTTGTCAGTCGCGGATTCGCGGAGGTCTTCCGTAGCGGCTTTATCATAGCTGAGATTATCCTCTACAACGGAAAATAGAAGTTTGTCCAGCAGGTCGCGCTGGACATCATTTCCCAGTTTTTCTGTAATCGTCCAGACGGCCTGACGGCGCGAGTAGATGTTTTTAAGGGATTCTTTCCTCGGTGCGGTTGCGCTGCCTGTGATAATCGACAGTTCGCGGTCGGGGGTTTCAGCCGCAAAAGCTTCGCGGGTTTCATCGGCCATGATGCCGGCCTGCATAACCTGCTGGATGCTTGCTATAATCTGCTTTCTTACGGTGGTCAGTTCGTTCGTTGGAAACGCCTGCACGAACCGGTTGGCTTCTTCAATATCCAATCCCAGCAAGAGATCCTTAAGCGTATCAGTCTTGGCGGCCTTGTCATTTTCATTTGCCATGGCCACCTGCATGAGCCGGTCGAAAACCACCTCGACTTTTTTCACCGCGCGGTTGCGGGGCGCTGGGTCCAGTTTGAATATAAGCGGGATGCTGTTTGCCTGCTGCTCCTTCGCCAGGGCGGTGTCGCGGAGGTTTACGCAGGAAAAATCGACCTGAGCCTCGACGGTGGTGGGAATCCGCTGCCCCTCCTGATAGGTGATGGTGGGCACAACACCGCGCCCGAAGAAGAGCCATGTTACCGACAGCCACAGCACGATGCCAAGTCCGATCGATTTATACGGGATATCTCTCCGACGTTTGGTCTCGGTTTTGCGCTCGGCAATACCCTTCTGTTTTCTTTTCGATGTCTTCTTGCTCATAAGATCTCCGTTCCGGCGGATCAATCGGTCCGCCTTTCGCGGTAGGCTTCAATCACCTTTTGTACTAGCGGATGGCGTACCACATCGCGTTCAGTCAGTTCGATGATTTCCAATCCGCCGATATTATCCAGGATCGAGCGGGCCTCGCTCAGGCCGGAAGCATTCCGGTTCGGCAGGTCGATCTGGGTGAGGTCGCCGGTGATGGCACATTTGGAATCAAAGCCCAACCGGGTCAGAAACATCAGCATCTGCTGCGGGGTTGTATTCTGGGCCTCGTCGAGGATGACAAAGGCGTGGTTGAGCGTGCGCCCGCGCATATACGCGAGGGGAGCCACCTCAATGATGCCGCGTTCAATATGGCTTTCAATGGTTTCGGCCGGAAGCATGTCATACAGCGCGTCATATAGCGGGCGCAGATAGGGCGCGACCTTCTGCTGATAATCCCCCGGCAGGAAGCCGAGGTTTTCACCGGCCTCGATCGCGGGGCGGGTGAGGATGATCCGGCTGATGTCTTCCTTGAGGAGCGCGGAAACCGCCATGGCCATCGCCAGATAGGTTTTTCCGGTGCCGGCCGGACCAATACCGAAGGTAATGGTGCTGTTGAGCATGGCATCCAGATAAATCTGCTGGCCGAGCGTTTTCGGGAAGATCGAGGGCTTTCTGGGGCCGACATCAATGCGGATACTGGCCAGTTTTTCAAATACGTTTTCCTCGCCTTGCGTAAAGGTATTGTAGGCGTACTCGGCCACCTGAGGGTCGATGCGCGTCTGGTTGCGGGCCTTGCGCAGATCCTCGATGAATTGCGCAATCCTCGCCGTGGCCTCCTCGGTGCCGGTGATCCCGGCAGTGAGATCCCGAAACACCAGTTCCAGATCAAGGTCCTGTTCGATCCGATCACAGATACCGGCCAGGGCCTCGCCGATTTCTCGGGCCTCGCTGGCATTATCAAAATGGATGGTTGCAGAAGTCATCTGTACATGTGTTTTCAGGAAATGCCCCGGGTCTGGGCCGTCATGCGCCCGGTGGTAAGCGTCCAGGCATGGTTCTGGAAGTTCATGAGATAAAGTAAATGGGTTTTTTCCTAGGCCGTCAACAGGTATTCCCTTCGAACAGAGCCCTTAAAAATCGGGAGAAATATCGGTTTTGGTACGGCAACTGCTTTTACCTTCGCTCATTCATGACAACAGGATCAAATCAAACCAGAGGGGTATGGTAAGATGATGAACAAAGAGAGAATCAGATTTTTGATTGCCGTCGGCCTGATCGTGCTCTTCGGCTCGGCCGGCTGCGCGCCGGTCACCGTTTCGAGTATTCCGCCCGACGCCCGCGTCTATACAAAGGACAAGGAGAAGTTTGTAGGAACAACTCCGGTAACCGTTAACCTTATAGCGAATGACAGGGAATTGGTGCTGCGGAAAGACGGCTATTTTTCACAAACAATTCAGCTGTCACCGATTGATCCGCAGAATGTAACCATCGAACTCGACCGCCGCGACCGCGTGCTGATCTTAAGCGACCCGGATGGCGCAGACCTCTATGTGGACGGTGTGGGCCGTGTCGGAACCACGCCCTATAAGGTGGATTACAGCAAGCCGTATCGCACCTTCGAGGTGAAATCCGAGGGGTACGCCACACGCACGTTCACGGTACCCGAGGACCCGGAAGAGCACCTGATGGTAGAACTCGAGCGAGCGGAAACCGTGCTGCTGGTCACCAAGCCGAAGAATGCGGAAATCCTGGATGCCGACGGTAATATTCTCGGCGCGACTCCTCTTGATGTGCCCGGAAATGAGGCGCGGATATACACGATTCGCAAGGACGGCTATTACCCGAGCCATGTGAATGTGGACGAAAACACAGCAAGCCCTGTT
Source organism: Pontiella sp. (assembly GCA_050298955.1). GTDB lineage: Bacteria > Verrucomicrobiota > Kiritimatiellia > Kiritimatiellales > Pontiellaceae > Pontiella. The sequence goes on along the minus strand of JBNKVA010000024.1, from coordinate 19,020 downwards.
GTGGTCGAGCTGGAGCGCCAGCCCATCATTCTCATCGAAACCGATCCGGAAGGCGCTCGCATCGTCTATCGCGGGGTAATGATCGGGCAAACCCCTTTCCGTCATCTGGTGGAGGAGGCGATGGACGTCGAAATCAAAGCGGACCGCTGCTACTCCAAGACTATAACCCTGACGCCTGAATCCCCGCGCTACGTGGAGATCCAGCTTGATCCCATGCCCTACGTCACCATAGAGAGTGACCCGGCCGGTGCCGAGCTCTATCGATCCGGCGGCGTGGAACTCGTGGGCAACACGCCGATCGAAGTGCTGATTGAAAAAGATACCGCGTTTGAAATGCATAAGGACGGTTACGACATCAAGCCGTTCACCTTGTCTCCGCAATCGAAGAGCGGCGTGACCGTGCCGCTGGTTAAGTCACTTTCCGCCATGGAGAAGACCGTGCTGATCGACAGCACGCCAAGCGGTGCGGAAGTCTATCGTCCCGGCGGCGCGGAGCTGATCGGAAAAACCCCCTTTAAACAACGTGTCCGTGGAGAGCGCACCTTCGAGCTTCACCTCGCTGGCTACCAAACCAAGATCGTTACGGTTGCCACCGATTCCGCGGACAGCGTAATCTTTGCATTGGCTAAGGATGAATCGGCGAGGAATGTCACGGTCAGCGACCCCTTGTTGAATACCCCTTCATCTTTTTAGCCAATGCACTTTTTCCTGAGCCCCTCCATGGGGCTCTTTTAGCAAAAACGCCTATTGGGATTCAGTTTCAATAGGCGTTTTTGTGTAAATGCCGAAAAAATAGAGCTAAAAAAACTTTCCTTTCGGGCGGGTTGTGGGAATATTTCGGGCTTTTGCGGGGAGACCCGGGTGTTAATAGCGCGAAATAGCGAAAATTTTCGTTTTTTCAAACAATCAAGGGAAGTTAACCAAGGAGCAACTCAGATGAGTACAAAGAAGGTAACCATTGATGGTAATACCGCGGCAGCGCACATCGCGTATGCATTTTCAGATATCGCGGCCATCTATCCAATTACGCCGTCGTCCAATATGGGGGAATATTCGGAAGACTGGGCCTGTCAGGGCAAGCACAATCTCTTCGGGAAACCGGTAGATGTCGTTGAAATGCAGTCTGAAGCCGGTGCGGCCGGTGCCGTTCATGGTTCATTGAGCGCGGGCGCGCTTACCACCACATTTACGGCGTCCCAGGGGCTGCTGCTGATGATTCCCAATATGTATAAGATTGCCGGCGAAATGCTGCCGACCGTCTTTCATGTATCCGCCCGTTCACTGGCGGCGCAGTCGTTGTCGATTTTCGGCGATCATTCCGATGTCATGTCCGTGCGCAATACCGGCTTCGCCATGATGTCCGCCAACTCCATTCAGGAAACGATGGATCTCGCCGTGGTGGCTCATCTGGCCACACTCAAGGGTCAGGTGCCTTTCCTTAACTTTTTCGACGGCTTCCGTACTTCACACGAGCTGCAGAAGGTGAACTGGCTTGAATACGATGAGATCAATGAACTGGTAGAGCCTGAATATATCGAGCGTTTCCGCAAGCGCGCCCTGCGTCCGGAAAAGCCTTACATCAAGGTGGCTGCCCAAAATCCGGACGTCTACTTCCAGGGCCGCGAAACCAGCAACACGTACTACGATGCCCTGCCGGAAATCGTGCAGGAGTACATGGACAAGTTTGCCGCCAAATTCGGCCGCAAGTACAACCTCTTTGATTATGTCGGCGCGCCGGATGCCGAAAAGGTCGTTATCGCCATGGGCTCCGCCTGCGACACCATTGAGCAGACCATTGAAAAGCTCAATGCCAACGGCGCAAAGCTCGGCCTGGTCAAGGTTCGCCTCTACCGTCCTTTCTCCGCCAAGGCATTTGCATCCTGTATTCCGGAGTCGGCCAGCAAAATTATCGTACTCGACCGCACCAAGGAACCGGGCGCGATCGGCGAGCCGCTCTATCTCGATGTGGTCGGTGCGCTCAAGGACCGTACCGGTGTTTCGATTATCGGCGGCCGCTACGGCCTCTCCTCCAAGGAGTTTACACCCGCCATGGTTAAGTCGGTTTATGACCATGCCGATGCCGGTGCGTGGCATGGCTTCACAGTCGGTATCAACGATGACGTCACCAACCTCTCTATTCCTGTCGGGGAAGAACTCGATATCGAGCCGGATGATGTGAAGAGCTCCATCTTCTGGGGCTTCGGTTCCGACGGGACCGTCGGGGCCTGCAAGAACACCATTAAGATTATCGGGGACAATACCGATATGACGGCGCAGGCCTACTTCGTTTACGACTCAAAGAAGTCGGGCGGGGTGACCGTATCGCATCTGCGCTTCGGCGACAGCGCAGTCAATTATCCCTACCTGATTCAGAACGCCGGTTATGTAGCCTGCCACAACGTGGCGTATATCGGTCGTTACGACATGCTCAGTGCACTGAAGGAAGGCGGCACGTTTGTGCTGAACTCGGAAATTCCGACCGCCGAGGTGTTCAATCACCTGACCAAGGAAGAGCAGCAGATCATCATCGATCGTAAGATCAACTTCTACAATGTGAATGCATTGCAGATCGCGATGGACGTTGGTCTGGGCGGCCGTATCAACACCGTCATGCAGACGGTATACTTCGAACTGTCAGGTGTTCTGCCCGCCGCTGAATCCATCAAGCTCATCAAGGATTATGCCAAGAAAACCTTCGAGAAGAAGGGCATGGACATCGTCGAAATGAACTGGAAAGCCATCGATGCCGCAGTTGCAGCGATCGAAAAAGTTGACGTGCCGACCACAATCACCGAATCCTATGTCCTGCCGGACCTGCTTCCGGCCGACGCCTGTGGTTTCATGAAGGGTGTAATTGGTCCGGTCATGATGATGAAAGGCGACGACGTTCCGGTTTCGAAGATGACCTTCGACGGGTCGCTGCCGACCAACACCTCCAAGATTGAAAAGCGCTGCATCGGTCCGCGCGTTCCAAAATGGCTGAGCGAAAACTGCATCCAGTGCAACCAGTGTGTCATGGCCTGCCCGCATGCGGTCATTCGTGCGAAACAGATCGAACCTTCCGAGCTCGAAAATGCGCCGGAAACCTTCCATGTCGTCAAGTCCAAGACTAAGAACGAAAAGGATCTCGACTACAAGATCCAGGTGTATATCGAGGACTGCACCGGTTGCGGTGTCTGCGTTGAAACCTGCCCGGCCAAGACCAAGGCGCTGGAATTCACCACGCTGGATGCCGAGCGCGAAGTGGGTGAAGTAGACAACACCTATTTCTTTGATGCTTTGCCGGACAATGTTCTCGACGGCGTCAAGGAGACGACCGTCAAGGGTCTGCAGTTCAAGAAGCCGCTGTTTGAGTTTTCCGGCGCCTGCGCAGGCTGCGGTGAAACTCCGTATGTGAAGCTGGTCACCCAGATTTGCGGCGAGCACATGATTGTGGCCAATGCCACCGGCTGCTCTTCGATCTATGGCGGTACTTTCCCGACCGTTCCATATGCCAAAACCAAGGAAGGCCGCGGGCCGTCCTGGGCCAACTCGCTGTTCGAAGACAACGCGGAATACGGCATGGGCTTCCGCCTGGCGATCGACAACAATCGCGCCCTGTTACGTGCTGCAGTGGCCAAGCTGCTCGAAATGGGTGCCAACGCCGATCTGACGGCAGCCCTGAACAAGGCGCTGGAGATCTGCGGTGACAATGTCGTCACGGATGAAGCCATCGCGGCCCAGAATGCGGTGAAGCTGCTGCTTCCGAATGCGCTGGCCGAAGCCTCCACCGAAATCGCTCCGGTTGTCCGCAAAGTGATCGAGCTGCAGGACTATTTCGTCGACAAGGCCGTCTGGATCTTCGGCGGTGACGGCTGGGCCTACGACATCGGCTACGGCGGTCTCGACCATGTGGTAGCCTCCGGTAAGAACGTTAACATACTCGTCGTCGACACCGAGGTGTATTCCAACACCGGGGGCAGGCTTCCAAATCCACGCCGATCGGTGCGGTTGCGAAGTTTGCAACCGGCGGTATGCGCGCCGGCAAGAAGAACCTGGGCTTCATGTGCATGAGTTACGGTAACGTTTATGTGGCGCAGATTTCGATGGGTGCAAACCGGATGCAGACGCAAAAGGCGATCCAGGAAGCCGTGGCCTACAACGGTCCGTCCATCATCATTGCTTATGCCCCGTGTATTGCACATGGCATTAACATGATGGAAACGCAGTCCATTGCGAAAAATGCGGTTGAATGCGGTTACTGGCCGCTCTACCGCTTTAATCCGGAGGCGGAAGAGGGCAAGCGGTTTGCCTGGGATGCCAAGGATCCGATCGGCGACTTCCAGGCTTTTATCCGCAACGAACGCCGGTATACGGCCCTGTTGAAGACGGCGCCGAAGGAAGCAGAAACACTCTTTGAGGCAGCTGAAAAGGATGCCGCGAAGCGTTGGAACTTCATGAAATCGCTCGGCGAACTCATGTAGTTCAATCCACAGCACCGAGTGCTGAAAAAGCCCGTCCTTGCGACGGGCTTTTTTCTGTTTACGCGGCCATGCGCATGTGTGGCGTGGAATGCCTGCTGATAGCCGTTCGCAGCTTGAAATGTGCTGCGCCGTCCAGCTTCAGGAAAAGCCGGTGGCGTGAGCGGGTCTGCAGGACATAAACCGGACCGGTGGCGCGACGGAACGGCAGGAAATGGAACCAGTTGAACAGCAGATATACCGGATTGGTTTCCGAAGGTGTTGCGAGTCGCAGATAGTAGACGGCGCCAAGATGGATGCGTCGCGTGGGAAAGAGCCCGAATAGCCGCCCGACAATATGTTCACCCTCCAGTGCATAGGAGTGGAGGGCGCCCGGGGCCAGGGAGGAAAGGATATATCGATCGCCGGGCTTACCGCGCATGCCGGGTTCCCAACGCGTTCTTCAGGTCAATGTGAGATCCGCGGTCCAGCTTCATGAAAATCCGCGGCGATTTTTCGTCGGCCTGCAATGTATAGACCGGGCAGCTGCTTCTGCACCATGGGAGAAAGCTGAACCAGTTGATCCGGTTGAGCTTGGTCACATCCTCTGCCCCGGCTTCACGTATATCCATTACTTTGTTCAGCGGGATTGAATTGAGTGTGATAAAGCGGAACAGTTTGGTGGTCAGCGCCTCGCGCGAGAGCTGGTAGCTGACAAACAGTCCGATATCCATGTCCACCAGACTCAGAATTTTTTTCTTTGCTTTCATCCGTGCAGAAGTAGCACGGGATGTGCCATTCGGAGAATTCCACCCTATAATGGGTCATATCCGTCTGATATCAAAACCGCGGCAGACAAAATACCGTCTATATTATCAATAATGAGAACTATGCCTGGTTTTTCCTGCGCGTAAATACAAGAGGGAAAATGATGTCGCTCAGGCAGCAGGGGATCCAAACGGCAAGAAAAAGAAACAGCGTTATCATTGCCGTTTGTCCCAATGTGAAGGCGGTATCCTGTTGCGCCCGCATGATATGGAAGAGCGACGCCGCCGTGCTGAGCAGGACATGCCCGCCATGTGGGAAGTGCGTTTGGCTGGAAAAGAATGCGGCTCCGATTCCCAGCAGCGCTGCCAGATTGATGATGACCGGCATCTCGATGATGCCGATATGAGCATGGGCATGCTCCATGCCCAGTACCCGCTCACCCCAGTAGGGCACGATACAGTCGCTCAGGGTGGCGATGCCAATAGATCCGAAGTACCCGACCAGGACGATGGCCAGCATGCCGGTTTTGGTATGGTGCGGTTTGCCGCGATAGTTTTTGTAGAGGGCCGCCGTAACCATGGCGCTGAGCACAACATGCAGCGGATGGGAAAATTCAAACAGGGCCTCGGCTCGCTCCGCATTAAGTACATTCGGCGCAAGCCGCTGCACGGCGAACAGGAGGGCCGCGGCAAGGGCTGCACCCAGAAGGGTGAACGGTCCGTGATGCCTAAGTTCGTGGAGAATAACTGATTTCATGCGCGGGGTTCTAGCAGAGCGGGTAGGGCTTAGCAAGCCGAGCCGTATTATTTGTTCTCCAGTGCGGCCAGCTGTGCGAACACGGCGTCGCTCGGCCCGGAGATCAGCAACCGTTTGTTTCTACCCTTTTCCCCTGAGAGGATTTCGAGGTTTGAGCGCGGGATGTTCCAAAGCCTGGCCAGGTATTTTATCAGATACGTGTTGGCCCTGCCTTCGAGCGGAGGGGCCTGGATGCGCACCTTCAGCGCTTCGTTGCCGATCGGACCAGCGATCTCATCCTTCGATGCACGGGGAACAACGCGCACCGTGACGATGAGACCTTTTTCGGTTTGCTGCAGCCAGTCGGACATGGGTTGTTTTTATAGCGGTGTTGAAAATTGATGGCAATCGCATGTTCCGGCTTTCCGAGGGAGCGAATGTTCTGTTTAATGCCGCTTTTGAAATTAATGGAGAGGCAATGGGCAGGAAATACAGGAACGTGGCGGTTTTGATGGGGGGTGTTTCATCGGAGCGGGAGGTTTCTTTAAAGTCGGGAGCCGCCGTAGCCGGCGGGCTGCGCGAAGGCGGTTATACGGTAGAGGAAATCGATATCACCTCCCGGCGCTTTTCGATTCCGGAAGGCATTGAGGCAGTATTTGTAGCCCTGCATGGCCAGTTTGGCGAGGACGGCGAAATCCAGCAGATATTGACGGAGCGGGGTATGCCGTACACCGGATCCAACGCGGAGTCGAGCCGCGTGTCGTTCGACAAGGTCCTGACGCGTGACCGGCTTCAGCAGCATGGTGTTCCCGTCCCCCGCGGCGAGATGTTGAAGCGTGCGGCCGAGCGCACCATACCGGTACCCCTGGTGGTGAAACCGCCTCGGGAGGGATCCAGTGTGGGTTGCTACCTGGTTTTTGAGGAGCATGCCTGGGAGTCGGCGTTCGACGGGGCCGCGCAATATTCGGGCGATGTGCTGGTGGAGGAATATATTCCGGGCCGCGAGCTGACCGTCGGGGTGGTGGCTGATGAAGTATTGCCGGTGGTGGAGATCAAGCCCGCAGCGGAGTGGTATGATTTTGAAGCTAAATATGTTACGGGCGACACGGAATACACGGTGCCGGCTGAGTTGGACGAAGAAACAGGCTCTCGGCTTCAGTCGATCGCTCTGAAGACCTTCGAATGTCTGGGGGCGGAGGGGTTCGGCCGGGTGGATTTCAGACTGTCGCCGCAGAACGAACCCTACGTACTGGAACTCAATGCCATCCCCGGTTTCACGGCTACCAGCCTGCTGCCAAAGGCGGCGCAGGCGGCAGGGATCGGTTTTTCAGAGCTTTGTTGTCGAATCATGGAAATGGCTCATTTATAGTTTTCGGAATGACTTGAAGGAAGGTAAATGGCAGCACGAAAAACCATTAAAAAACGTGGCAAAACCCACTATGTGAAGAGTCGTAAGCGAAAGGGTGCGGAAAAGTCCGTTGTGGCCAAGCGCATTTTGCTGGTCCTGGTGCTCCTGCTGTTTTTCGGGCTGGTTCTGGCCGGCGTCGGGATGGGTTTTAACTGGATCGGTAGAAAGTTGTTTTCCGAAAACCCGCGCTTCGAAATCCAGCATCTGGACATCACCTGCGAAGGTAAGTTGCGGGAGGAACAAATCCGCGAATATACCGGCTTGTACGAAGGGATGAACCTTTTCGAAAAATCGTTCGATGAAATCAGGGAAGAGCTTGGCAAGGTGCCGATGGTGGAGTCCGTTGAAATCGAACGAAAGCTGCCGAATACACTCCGAATGACCGTCAAGGAACGCGTTCCGGTTGCGCGGGTCGAAATCAACAATTACCGCACGCCGCGATTGATGGACCGGTACGGCGTCGTGCTGCCGCCTCGCGTAAGTCCTGAGCTGGCGCGTCTGCCGTTGATCAAGGGCGTGGACGAGGAGGTGCGCCCGGGCGAACAGGTGACCAATCGGGATCTGGAATCCGTGCTGGAAATCATTGCCCTGTGCGAGAGCGAACGCTATCTGCACAGCAATATCCAGATCGAGAGCCTGGACATCAAATATGATGATTTTATCGATATGCGGCTGAACGGCGGAAGCCGGGTGAAGATTCCGCCCTATTCGCTGAAGAAGAAACTGTTCAAGCTGGCCTCGGTAATCGACTTCCAACGGGCGCAGGGCGCCCGGATCAAGGAAGCCGATCTGATGCTTGAGGATAAGGTTTCCATCACCACCTATTGATACCGAGGAGCTATGTCAATTGAAGCAACAGCGGTTTTGGAGGTCGGCACCCGGACGGTGCGTGTCCTGGTCGGCGAGATTCGCGATGACGAGGTTGTCACCGTTGTGGGGATCGGTGAAGCCGAATCCAGGGGCATCCGGAAGGGCGAAATCGTCAACCGTGATGATGCCATCGGAAGCGTGCGCAAGGCATTAAAAGAAGCCGAGAAAAACCGGCGCAGAAGCATTCACTCGGTTTTGCTGATTACCTCGGGGGGACAGGCCGAAGCCAAAAAGAGTACCGGTATCCACCGCGTGGTGGATCCCCAGGATAACCAGCTCTCAGAGATCGACGACTCCGATGTCGAAGAGGTGGTGGAGATTGCCCGCAAGATATCGCTCCCGGAAAACCGGATCCGGCTTCATACGCTGCAGCAGTATTTCCAGGTGGACGATACGTTGAATGTAACCAGTCCGGTCGGCATGGCCTGCGAGGAGCTGCGTGTCGATATGATTACCATTCACGGAAAACGAAGTGCTGTCGATAATTTCCGTAAGCTGGTGGATGATGTTCCCGTGGCCTGCACCGATGCCGTATTCAGCGGCCTGTGCGCTTCAATGGCGGTGCTCTCGGAGGAACAGAAAAAAGCCGGCGTGCTGCTCATCGATATAGGCGGGGGAACCACCGACTATGCGCTGCACTACGACGGCTTCCTTTTGACGGCGGGATCATTTGCCGTGGGCGGAGATCATGTAACCAACGATATTGCTGTGGGGCTGCAGATTCCTCCGACACAGGCGGAATATATCAAAAAGAAGGATGGGTCGGCGCTGACCAACCTGATGGAGCGCGATCACAATATATCGATTCCTGCGGCCACACAGGGCTTTGGAGGAAAGATGGTTCGGTCCATCACGCTCAATACGATTATCAATGCCCGGATGGATGAAATCTTCACGCTGGTCAAGGAGCAACTTGACCGCCAGTGCCCGAACGCGCCGCTGAGTGCCGGCGTCGTGCTGACTGGCGGCGGCGCATTTCTGAACGGCGCGCGCGATCTGGGACAGAAAGTGTTCAATGTACCGTGTACGCTCGGCAAGCCCTTCGATGTGCAGGGGCTGTCAACGGCGAAGGAGGGTCCGTTGTACGCCTGCCCCCTGGGGGCCATCCGCTATGCTGCATCGCTGCGGACCGTCAAGGAGCAGCCGTCGTTTGGCCGCCGCCTTCTGAATACGCTATGGGGAGGAAGCAATGACTGAACCGGCCGGCTCCCCGCATCTTCCGGTCGCTCCGCGCATTCTGGTGATGGGTGTCGGCAGCAGCGGAGCGCGTGCGGTTGCCGCAATACGCGCACTTTATCCTGAACTTGAAACTGTCTCCGTTGATATTGATACGAAGGTGCTTCAGGCGCTTGATCCGGCCCATACCGTCCACATTGGAGCCGGAGTGACACGCGGCTTGAGCGCCGGAGGGGATGTGGAACTGGGCCGGCAGGCCATTGAAAAGGACTCGTCCGCCATTCGTAACCGGCTTAGAAATGTTGACCTGTTGATTGTTGTGGCCGGTCTGGGGGGAGGCATGGGTTCGGGCGCGGTTCCTGTAATCACGCGCATTGCCCGCGAAGCGGGTACCCTGGTGCTGGCCATGCTCGGTATACCGTTTGCATTTGAAGGAAAAAAAATAACCCGCGTGGCGGAGGACGCCGTCAAGCGTATCCGTACGCACGCCGATGCCGTTATCCGGATATCCAATGAACGTTTGCTGGACCGGACCGAGAGCGATTTGCCGGTCGAGCAGGCGTTTTCGCGCAGCCATCAGGTGATGATGGATGGTATTCTCTCCCTGTGGCGCCTGCTTGAACGAAACGGCGTATGCGGCCTTGATTTTGCCTGCATTCAAACCATGCTCAGGAATTGTGACGGTTTCTGCCATATGGCCGTAGTCGAATCGTCCGAGGATACACGGGCGGATACGGTGGCCGCGGCGCTGGTGAAGCACCCCTTGCTCGGCACGGGCAAGCTGTTGAGCAGTGCCGCAGGAATCATCGTGGGTATAACCGGCGGCCATGACCTCAAGTTTAATGAAATCGAAACGGTGATGAACCGCATTCAAGGTGTGCTGCCTGAAGATGAAGTCTGGATTAATTTCGGTGTGGTGGTGGATTCCGGGTTTGATGGAAGAATGTCGGTCATTGCACTGGTCGCCGAGCAGTGGAAGGAGCCATTGGTGGATGCATCCGGTCGGCAGATGGGGTTCCGCTTTCACTCCCGGCAATCGCAGGAGCAGGGGGAGCTCATGCTGGAAGCCGCAGGAAAGGGGGAATTCGCCACGGTGGATCCCACCATTCACAACAACCAGGACCTGGATGTTCCGACCTACCTGCGCCGCGATATCAAGCTTCCGCGCTAGGCTTCGCTGTCAGCGCATATAAAAATTGGTCATCCGTTCAATGCCGATGGTGGTATCGGGGCCGTGGCCGGGATAGACACGAATGCTTTCGGGCAATTGTTTCAGCTTGTTCAGCGATTCCCTCATTTTTCCTGCATCTCCGCCGGGCAGGTCTGTCCGCCCGCACGATCCCTTGAAGAGGGTGTCACCGGCAATCAGTATGTCACTCTCGGGAAAAAGAAGGCAGCTTGAACCCGGGGTGTGCCCCGGGGTTTCAATGCATTGAAAGTGCAAACCGCCCAGTTCCCAGTCTTTCTTCGATTCCAGTGGCAGGAAGGTGTCTACGTCAGGGCGGCGGGGAACGGAATAGTAGGGTTCAATCTGATTGCGCTGCTCGAACGCCCATGTCCAGTCGGCGGAATGCATGGCGATGGGAGCAGGGTAGGTGCTGTGCAGTTCGGCCAGTGCGTTCACATGATCCGCATGACCGTGCGTGCAGACATAGGCCGCAATGTCCAATGCATGGTGCTCGATCACCTTGAGGATGAGATCAACATCGTGGCCCGGATCAAAAACCAGCGCCTGCTTTGGATCGCGCCACAAAACATAGCAGATTTCCTGAAAGGGGCCGGTGGTGATTGCTTCAAGGTTCATTGCTGTCGGGTAGGCTAGTCTGCCGTCTCGGGGATGGTATCCTTGCGTGTGTAGGCGCAGTCGACCACCAGGTTGCCCGAAAGTTTGCCGGTATTCTTACCCATGGGTTTGATAGTCAGGGAGCGCACATTGTAGCGGACGCCCTGTTGCTGGAGATCCGTCAGAAATCCCACCAAGGCATCAAGCTCGCTGGTCCAGGTGCAGTTGATGCCCAGTTCAAAGAGGTTTCCCGTGGGTTTTTCCTGCTGCGGATTTGTTTTGGTGATTTCCAGTCCATATTGATTGGCTATGGAGTTGATAATCTTCATCAGATCGGGAGAGACCGATCGCTTATCTGTATCGAACACAATCAGCTTGCTCTCCAGTTCATGCAGTTCATCGGCCCATTCATCCTGCATGCGGATGGCGGCCTCGTGCCGGGCAATCTGCTGGCGGAGCTGTTTGATCTCGGTCTTCTTGGCCTTCCACTGGTCGACTTTTCCGTCGATCAGAAACCATGTTCCGCCAAATAAAACGACGGTCAGTGTCGCAACACCCAGGATCATTTCACGATCGGAAACCTTCATTGGTCATTCTCCTCGGATGAGAGTGTCAGGTTGACGGAAAATATTGCACGCTGCACGCCCTTGGTCATCTGGGTGTTGATGCGTTGGCCCGTGAGCTCGACAAACTGTTCGGAATCACCCAACGCATCGAATAATTCATACACCGTGCTGTCACCGTCGGCCGTCCCCCGCAGTGTGACGCCTTTGTCTTTATTGTAGTTGTAGGAGACAAATTCAATATCACCGGGCGGCAGCAGCCGGGTCACCTCTCGGAGGCATTCAAGCGCCGAGTCGGAACGGTCTGCATAGCTTTTCAGCGCCCGGAGTTTCTGGCGGTTCTGCATGGCCTCGTTGGCGGAGGGCGCGAGGGATGCCTCCTTCTTTTGAACCCGCTTAAGGGCGATCGCACGCGTTTGGTAAACGACGGTGAAAATCAGCATGAGCATCAGCCATACCGCTCCGATTACGGAGGAACTGATCAGAAACCTGCGCTTGAGGCGTTTGAGTTTCTGCAGGTCGATCCATTCACGGGGGATCAGCTCGATTCGGCTGTTTCGATGCAGTGTCCGTTCGATAATGCCCTCGGATAGGGGCGGCAGGTCCAGCAGGCTGTGCCGGGTGGCGGTCAGGCCGGTTTCACTGCCCAGGGTCGCAAGCGTCTCTTCGGGCCATTCAGATAAACTCCATATTCTGATGGCGGTAAAGTCCGGCAGGTCCTGCTCTGCATCCAGAGTCGTTAAGGTATACCCGACTTCCACCGAAAGCTCTTTGGCCGGGTCCTTCTGTTCAGCAGGTGACGGCAGGGCGCGGAAAGCCAGCGGTATGCCATTGCACAGCGCGACCAGTGTAAAGTCGATTCCATCGTCCACAATCAGGATTTCACAGGCGTCAGCGGAAAGCTGCTCATTTTTATTCAACAGCTCCAGCCATCCCAGAATGCGTGCGTCGATACTGTGAATGTGGACGCCCTTCAGAGCGAAGGTGTCGCCGATGTCATCAATGCATTCATGCTTTACCGCAACCATGAGCACCCTCGAGCCGGTTTCAGCGGTCTGAAGGATCTCGTGAGAGACGGCCAGCTGATCGAGAGGGAAGGGGGAGACCTTATCGATCTGGAAATCAACCATACTGGCGATTTCTTCGGGTTCCGTGGTCGGAAACTCCATGGTTCGCATAATGAGTTCCGATGTGCGGATGGAAACGGTGAGGTCGCCTTCCAGCTGTTCACGAACCTCGTCGCTCAGCTGGAGGCCGGTCAGTGCGCTGCCGCCCTCAACGGGTTCCGCGGTCGCGCAGGCCAGGCTGTCCTGGGCAATGGTCTCATTGCCGTCCTGCTTCACCTTCAGCTTCGTCCATTCGATCCCGTCGGGCGTAAGGCATGCTGCCGTAATGATTTTATCGCGAATTTGCATCTTATTTAACCGGTCCTTCGTTCCAGTACACCACTACCGAATCCCTGTTTTTCAGCAGAAAGTAGCACTCGATCTGATATTTGCTCCCGAAGGATTCGCCAATAGAAGTTACCTTTACAAAATCACTTTGCAATTTAAATTTCGATGCGTCGGCGCCTACTTCATCCAATGACTTGATTCCGTCGTCTATGGTTCCGCGTTCACCATCCTCTCCGGCACGCGCTTCCGTCACGCCCGCTAGCTCCCAGTCTTCATACTCTGCAAAACTGAGGAGCAGGTTGGTGCTTGCCGTATTCAGGTTAACCCGGCCGTCTCCCCAGACCGTGAGAATCTCCGAAATCCCGTATATAGGGTCAGAGGTTTCATCGGCCGGCTTGCCATACAGAATGTCCGGTCCCCAGTTCTTGATCAGGAGCAGTTCCTCGACACTGTCAAGGGGGCCGTTTTTTACGGGATAGCCCCGCTCTTCATAGAACGGGTCGTCCGACTCCGCTCCGCTCAGCCCATGGACGTCGTTCTCGTCGATCCAGTCTTCCAGACAGTCGATCATGGCATCCCATTCCGTGGAGGGTACATTGGCCATATCAAAGATGTCTGCCCACTGCTCGCGGGTCAGCTTGTTCACATTCCGGCCGTTTTCCGCGCTTTCGATCGTTATCGCAAATGAGCCGTTTCCAAGGGTGAGTTCCGCATTGGCCGGCAATCCCCGCTGAACATAGAGCGCATTCTGCATGAAACCATCCCTGTCTTCGGCCATGTCCTCGATTTCCAGCTCCCGGGCCTGCTGGTGCTGATCGAGTATGGCGCGGGCATATTCAACGCCGGAACGGGCCATGGCCTCGGCATAGAAGCGTTTCTTTTTGTAGGAAACCAGCATGGCTTCGAGTTTGGTTTCAAATGCAAATGAACTGACGATCAGCGCCAGAATGACGATGACGCCCAGCACCGCAAGCAGTGCAGCTCCTCTTTTCTTCGGCTTCTCCTGGGCGATACGGTTCATGTCTGCTGTCAGCGTTGTCTGTTGTTCTGCTGGATGGCCGGACTGCGCAGGTGTTCGGCTACCGATTTAGAAACAGGGATCTCGATCATGCGTGAAAATATAATGGGTTCTTCGTCCTTGTCGGCTGATGTTACATATAGATCCACATGGATCCGTTCAGGTACCGAGTTCTGCTCCTCCCACTCCTCGGTCCAGTCTTCGTTTTCCGCATCCCAGAAGAGGACTTCGAGTCCGCTGATCGAGCGCGATACCAGAATGGGATCCTGGGCATACTCGTCTTCAAAATCTTCCGGGTTTGCGATGGCCGGCATCGGCAGGGCAAAGAGGGCGGAGTCGCCGTTATCATCAGGATCAATGAACAGCTTCAGCCGGTGCGGTCCTTTCGCAAAAGGGGAGTCATGCGGCATGAATGCGCCGCTGGCGGTTACAAAGCTTATGATGTCGGCAGGCATCCCGTAGATGCTGTCCTTTTCAACCTGGAAGGCATATATCCTGCGGGGATTGTCGAAAAAGATGCTGGAATTCAGGGCGGCCGCCAGCTGGTTCATGGCGAAATCGCCGTGCTTGATGCCGTCGGCGACTTCGGTTCCGCGCTTCCAGCCTCGGATGGTTGCACTGAAAACCTCGAATGCGATGGACATGGCGGTGACGAGAATCACAACCGCTACAATCACCTCGAGCATGGTGAAACCGCATCTTGAACGTTGATCCTCAACGTCCGGCCTGCGATTCGGATTGTGGGTTTCGTGCTTCATAACTGACTCGTGACGGCCTCGGCGTCGGGGGCATAGCGGAATACCGTGACCTCTTCGAACGCATCCCGTCCCCGTTCCGCCCACTGGATGCGGGTGGTAACCAGAAACAGGCCCGGCCGCTCCTCGATATCAACCATCTGGATATCCCGGTACCAGGTGTAGCCGTCATAATCTTCGAAATTTCCGGATTCGGAAAGTTCATCCAGCTCGACGCTGTCGATGGGATTGTTCAGCTCGACCAGGGAAAAAAGACTGCGTGCCACCTCGCGGTTCCGGGCTGTCCGCACCACGGAAAGGCTTCGGGCCAGTGCCACCATCAAGGCGCCGGCGCAGATGCTTAGGATGACCATGGCGATCAGTACTTCGATAAGGGTCAGGCCCTTTTTGGATGCAGTCGGTCTACTCATAAGGCATAGGGATTGTTCCTCATTCGCTCGGGTTAAATAAAGACAAACCTGCTACCGTTTTTATTGCCTTTTTCCTTGGCCTAATTCAGCGCGAACAGGGCTTCCGATCCCCGCAGGGGCGCAGCTGGGCCCAGGTTTGGCAACATATATGCTTATAGTTTGCTGCAATGTGATGGAAAATGACCTCCGGGGGAATCGCTTTTATGAATAAATGGATTGGAATAGTCACCGCCGTGTTCACGCTGACGGCATCGGCCATGGCGGGATCGCTTTATGAATGCAGTTTTGACGATTTAAGCAACGGACCTGTGGACGGCCAGCAGGGGTGGGATGTGTTCGACAAAGTGCGGGACTCCTCCTCCTGCTCCGTTGTCTCCGGGGTGGGCGTCACGGAAGCGGATTCGGACAAGGCGCTGGTGGTCAAGGCCTGCGGCGACTCGATCCGCTGCGTTACCGACGATTCCGTGCGCTGGCTCAGGGGACAGACGGCCGCCGTTGAGTTTGATTTCAGGGTGGTTGCTCCGGCTGAAGCCCATTTCGACAACAGGCCGCTCATGGTGTGCCTGATCGGCAACAAGGTGCTGGGTGAAAATGCACGCTGGGGCATCTCTTTCAACGTTACGACCAATGGCGACTGGATGGTGTCGGCGGCTCTGCCGGATGAAGTATCGTCGACCGTTCCGTCCGACCGGCTTGCGATTTCAAAAGGCGATGCCTCCATTCTTTCGGACTGGCTTCACTGCTCTGTGAAAGTGCGCAAACTGTCGAGCGCGGATTCGTTCGAATCCTCCGTTGTGATCAGGGACCGCACAGGAAATACACTGGTGGAGCTGCAATGTTCGGACCGGGACAAGGGGGAAGCCACCCGGGCCATGTGGAACCTGTCCCGACTCCATGCCGGTTTTCTGGCGGCAACGGATCTGGGCGGCCTGGCCTGTATCGATAATTTCAGCATCGCCATCGTGCCCTGAGTGGCGCCGGTTCCTTTTCACGACAGAACCCGTTCCTGAATTGCCTTGACTGAAAAGGCTTATTTCCAATGATGGTCCTCTTTGCTTCAGGAGTAACACATTGGAAAAGGAGCGGCTCGTGCTCAAGAGCGGAAATATCATCAAAACGGCTATGGATCGCCGCGGCTTCAAGCACCGGCGAACAGAGGATCAGTTCACCATCCGGGGTGAATATGCCCGCAATCTGCAGTATGTGTATTCCAGGGAGACACAGACGCGCGACGGCATCGTGATTGATCTCGTCTACTTTTCCGCAGACATGCTGGGTGAAAAACTCGTGATCGGTCTCTATCGCGAAAATCCGCAAATTGAAAACGGGGTCTACGTCAACGCCTCCCGCTCCCTGAGCCTGAACCTGTTTACCCGCGAAAACGTGGAGAAGGAACTGGATAAACTGATCATCCCGATACGGGAACGCTTTAAATAAAGGAGTACATGGATGGATTATGAAAATCTCTTCGCCGAACGCATCGGCGGCACACAGTTCGGCAAGTCGACCGAAAGCTATACATTTGAAAAGATCACGCGCGCAACGGCAACGGCGCGCACCACGATGCCGGATCTCGAAATCCTCGATTTCGGTGTAGGTGAACCGGACCGGATGGCACCGGCACCGATACGCGAAGCGCTCAAGGCCGAGGTTGACCGGCCCGAAAACCGCGGGTATGCCGATAACGGAATCCCTGAGTTCAAGCAGGCCGCAGCGGTATACATGAAGAAGTTTTTCAATGTAGACCTCGATCCGGAAACCGAGATCAATCATAGCATCGGCACCAAGCCGGCCCTGGCGATGCTGCCGCTGGCCTTTGTCAATCCCGGTGATGTGGTCTTCCAGACCGTGCCCGGCTATCCGGTCATGGCGACCCATTCCAAATATCTGGGCGCCGAGGTGGTGGATCTGCCGTTGCTGGAGGAAAATGCATTTTTGCCGGACCTCTCGAAGATTGATCCGGCGCTGGCCGATCGCTGCAAGCTGTTTTACATCAACTATCCGAACAATCCCACAGGCGCTGTGGCGACTCCGGAATTCTACGACGATCTGATTGCTTTCGCGCAGAAGCATAACATTCTCATCGTACAGGATGCACCGTACGCCACCCTGGTGTACGACAATGAGCGGACGTCACTGCTGCAGCGTCCCGGTGCGAAGGAGTGCACGCTGGAGCTGCACTCCATGTCCAAGGCCTACAACATGACGGGCTGGCGGCTGGCGTTCTTCTGCGGTGCAGAATGGGCTGTGAACGCCTTGGCGACCATCAAGGACAACTGCGACAGCGGGCAGTTCAAGGCCATCCAGAAGGCGGCCTGCGCCGGTATTCACGACGAAAGCCTGGCCGAAGCCATCCGCGATCATTATGAAAAGCGCCTTCGCCGCATGGCGGAAGTGCTCGGGGAAGTGGGCTTCGATGCCAAAATGCCGGGCGGTACGTTCTTTATGTATCTGAAGGCCCCCAAGGGTGCCGGCGACGTGGACTTCGCCAATGCCGAAGAGGCCTCGCTCTATCTCATCGAAAACTTTGGTATCTCCACGGTGCCGTGGGACAACACCGGCCCGTTCATCCGGTTTGGTGCGGTCTTTGAGTCGGAAGGCGATGCCGACGACGAACGCGTACTGGGTGAGCTCTCCGCACGGTTGAAAAAGGCGGACTTGAAGTTTTAGTCGCACCGCTCTCCGGAACCGAACGGCTTTCTGTGTGAAACGGAAAGCCGTTTTTTTTGACGATTCAGCCCGGGGTGGACAGCGGGGCGGAGCGAATGCTAAGCTTCCTGAGTCTGGACGATAAACCGAGGTAACGGCTATGAGCGACAATGAACAGGAAATCATCGAGTTGCGTCATCTGCAGATCGAGGATTATGTCGGGCTGCGCAATTCGGCGGACAAGGCGTACGAGAAAACCGGGCTGGGCACGTGGCATGAGAAGGAGATTCGCAAACTCCTCGATATCTTTCCCGACGGACAGCTCTGTATAACGCTCAACGGGAAAGTCGTGGCCAGCGCGCTTTCCCTGATCATTAAGTATGATGAGTTCGGCGACGAGCATACCTACGACGAGATACACGGGAGCTACAGTTTTAAAACCCACGATCCCAAGGGCGATGTGCTGTACGGTATCGATATCTTTGTTCATCCGGACTACCGCGGCATGCGGCTGGGCCGGCGTCTCTATGAAGGCCGAAAAGAGCTGTGCGAAAATCTGAACCTGCGCGCCATCATGGCCGGCGGCCGCATTCCGAACTACAAGCAGCATGCGGATACCATGTCGCCGCGGCAATACATTGAAAAGGTGCAGGCCCGGGAAATCTATGATCCGACGCTCACGTTCCAGTTATCGAATGGTTTTCATGTGCGCAAGGTGCTTAAAAACTATCTGGAAGGGGATATTCAGAGTCATGAATTCGCAACCCTGCTGGAATGGAACAATATCTACTACGAGGCGAATCCCAGGGTGCTGAACGTGGAGCGTTCGGAGGTGCGTGTCGGTCTGGTGCAATGGCAGATGCGCCCGTTCAGCGATATGGATGCACTCATGGAGCAGGCGGAATACTTTGTGGATGCGGTCTCCGGGTACAATTCCGACTTCCTGCTGTTTCCCGAATTCTTCAATACGCCGTTGATGGCCCCCTATAACCATCTGCCCGAAGTGCAGGCCATGCGCAAGCTGGCTCAGTATGCCGAGCCGCTGCGGGACC
>JBNKVA010000023.1:0-10466 GCA_050298955.1 Pontiella sp. | reverse complement strand
GTATGCGTGACTTTCTTTACCTCGCTCAGGATTTCGCGGTTCTTGGCCATGATGGCCGCGCGCTCTTTCGGGTAGCCCAGCCCCATTTCCATGCTGAACAGCTTTTCGAAGATATACTCCAGATTCAGCTCGGCCGCCCAGCCAAAGCCCTTGGCATACGGCATGGCCAACGCATTGCCGGCATTGATCTGGGCGAAGGTAAAGGCATCCACAGGATCCTGGGCATGACCGCAGACCACGCCCGGGAACGAGTTCAGCGCCAGCATGGCTCCCGCACCGGTGCCGCAGCCGGTAACCACAAAATCGGCCGCGCCTGAATTCAGCAGGATGGCCGCCAGGATCCCGTTTTGAACATACGTCAGCTGTTCCGCGTCCTCCGCCGAATACATGCCATAGTTGAATACTTCATGGCCCATCGGCTCGACCACTTTCTTAAGCGCCGCTTCAACGATGCAGTTTTTAGCTGCCTGGCTGTTTTCGTTAATCAAAGCAATTTTCATGTTTTCACCTCTTTTTGTATTCAATGTTCCGGAAAGCGCCACACCATGAATTAATGCCGCGGCGGTGTGCAACCCCGAATCCCGCTAAGTTCGGCTGGTTTAGGTTGAAGGACGTGACTTGTCGTAGACGTTGTCGCCGCTTTCGATGCAGAACTGGTCATTGACTGCGAATGTTTAGCCACGAAGGTCCGCCCCAATAACAAATAACGATTCATCATGAACTGCCGCTAGGCGGGAACGACCGTAGAGAGTGGTTCAAGATCCCAGAAAAAACATCCGTTGCGGCGATTCAGTCCTGAACCTGCAGGGCGTCGGCGGCGGCCTGTATCAGAGCCTGCTGCGTCTGATCTACGTCCCGGGATGCCATAAATTCCACGATGGCATTGAAAAACGCAGCGGACCACTTTTCGCCTGCTGCTCCGCCATAAACGACTGACTGCACAATGATATCCCTGCGCCAGTCGGCCGCCGATTCTTTTTGGTAATCACTGAACCCCGTGTAATCGCAGTCGGTACGTGCACAGATCGAGCCTTTGAGTTTATTGAAGGCTTCCTGTCCCTCTCTGGAGCTCAACAAGCCGAGAAACTGCAGTGTAAGATCGGGATGCTTGGTCCCTTTGGGCAGGCCAAAAGTATCGGACAAGGCGTCATAGACACCGATGGTTCCCGGCGAGTTGGCCCAGCCATAGTCCGTGAAATCGTTGACCAGGAATTCGCGCTGGATGCTGTCGTTCATAATGTACATGGCGGCCCGGCCATCCATCAGCAGGCCGGCGGCCCGGTTCCAGGTAAGCGTGGAATGATTGTCATTTGCAAGCGATAGTGCCCTTCGGAAGGTCTCGAGCGCTTCGGTCACTTCCGTCGTATTCCAAGGGGTCTGTCCTGTCCATAAACCGCAGTATCTCTCCGGGCCGAGGGTGCCGAGCAACACCGCCTCGAACAGATTCACGGCCGGCCAGGTCTCCTTGCTCCCCAGTGCCAGAGGCGTGATGCCTGCCGCCTTGAGTTTATCTGCCGCAACAAAGAACTCACTCCATGTTGCGGGGGCTTTAGGAATCCCCGCCTCGCGAAACGCCGCGCGGCTGTACCATAGAACATTCGCACGATGGATATTTGCCGGTATCGCCCATACGTGGCCGTCATACGAAATCATCTCCAGCATGCTCTCCGGCAAAACCTGCCTGAGATTGGATGCGGCATACAGCTCGTCGAGCGGTTCCATGTATCCGGGCTTCACCCAGGAATCGATCAGCTCGTGCCCCATGAAGACCTGGAATGTATCCGGGGGATCCCCGCCCAGGATCCGCTGACGGATGGCCTGCTTGGCCCGGGTCATGTCGGCATAGGCCACGTTGACCACTTCGGCCCCGGACTGTGCGGCGTTGAACATGTCGATCAACGCCTGGATGGCAGCGGATTCGCGCCCGGTCGCCCACCATGTAAATACCACGATCTGGGTTCGGTCCGCCGCGAACACCGCTGCCGGGCCGGTCGACGCAGCGGGTTCCGGTGTTCGTTCCGACTCGACAGCAAGGGTCTCCGGCGACGGCAGGGAAAGCGCCTCGGCAACGATGGATGGATCCAATGCATTGTCCACGCTCACTTCGACCGGGGTGAAGCCTTCGGCATGGAGAAACGATGCCAGATACTTCAGCCGCCAATGGAAGGCCGCTTCCGGCACCAGCGAGTAGCGGTAGCGCCGATCGGCCCACAGGTTTATTCGAGGAGGAGGTGCATTCCGGTAGATGCCCTCCACCCACGGTTGCTCTATCTGCAGTTCCTCCGCCAGCACCCGGTTTACCGCGGCGGGATTTTTCTGCAGAATGTCGTATGCCATCGACAGCGTCCGCACGAAGCGCACAGCGGTCTCGCGGTTGTTCAACAGCCAGTCATGCTGCGCGGCGTAGCCATCCACGTGCGTATAAATGCCCATGTCCCCTTCGGTGGTGAGAATCCTGGCGTGGGCCTCATGAACCATCTTCTGCAGCCACGGCTCCCAGGTGGTAGCCGCATCCAGCTGCCCGGAAGCTATGGCGGCCACCTGCTCTGCCGGACGCATGTCGATCAGGGTGACCTGATCCAGCCGGATCCCGAGCTGTCGAAGGATCATGATGAGCCCGTAATGGGCGGTCGATCCTTTCTGGTACCCGATCCGTTTGCCCTTCAGATCGGCGAGCATGAGAATGCCGCTGTCTTTTCCAACCGCTACGCCTTCGGTATAAGCCCCTTCCTGATTGATTCCGATCATTGTCCAGTCCAGTCCCTGCGCCAACCCGTAGAGAAACGGCACGCTCCCGATGCTGGCAACATCGATCGTCTTGTTCTGGGCCGCCGCAATCATGGGGGTCTCGGCGGCAAACTTGATGTAGGTCGGCGCCAGGCCGGCTTTTTCGAACAGCCGTTCCTCCCTCGCCACAAAAAGCAGCCAATCGGGATTGGGCTGATACCCTATCCTGATCGGTAAAGGGGCTGACGTGTCCGGCAACGGCGCAGCGGAGACGGCGCCGGAGGCCAACACGCATGCCGCGATCATGACCATCGCTCGCTGCTGGGTGGCTTTACGCATCATGACATACATCCTTCATCAGGGTTTCATCGCGTGGTCGGAATGGTAAGGACGGGCGTGGCGTCACTGCTGCCGGTCTCCACGAAGGTGAAGATCAGCATGATGAACGAGAACATTTTCTTGGACGACAGATCCTTGTCGTCTATATAGAACCAGTATCCGTCATAGGGTACGGCCGCATAGGTATCCGTCGGTTGTTCCTTCGACGACATGATCCGAAGCAGGGGCGCCACCGGCCCGTCGCGGCCCAGGTCCGGTTTGGCGGTCGGGCTTACCCGCCGCTCCGTCACATGCGCCTCCGGCACTTCAATGGCCGACGAAATATCGGTCAGCACTTCGTAGACGGACCGGCTCAGAATTGCAATTTCATGGTCGTTACCGGGGAGGGCGCCATACACAATGCGGAATACCGGGGATTCCGAATCCAGGCCCAGCAGCGAGGTAAACCCGGCATAGGCATACCCCACCGCCGCATCCGAATGCTGGCGCCGCACCATTTCCAGCACCTCCACCCCCTCTTCATCACGGGTCTGCACCCCGAAATCACCGGAGTTCTGGATGCGCTGCAGATAATTCAGCAGGGAGTAGAACTCCGGTTCGGCAGGCTGAAAGTAGAGCCCCTTGACCCGGCGGTTGTCGATTCCGTTCACGGACTGGACCAGCAATCGAAAGACCTGTTCAACCGGGAAACCCGCCTGCGTCACGTTCAGAATAACCACCGTGGGAACCGGCGTCATGAGCTGGCGGGCAAAGCGTTCACCGGCCAGCGGGGTGTAGGTGATGGTGGGACTCTCTTTGTACGAAGCCGATCCCCCTACACCAAACGTACCGAGCGCAACGGTATTTGCATAATTATTGTTGTTGTAGACGTTGCCCCCCGCGGCAGCGGTCCCTCCCCGCTGAAGCGAGTACCCGGCAACGATCTGACCCACATCCAGAAATACAGGAACATCTCCATAACGGATCTTCACCAGGTTCAGCAGCATCTGGCTTTTCCAGGATTCCCCCACGGCCGCGCCGTAATCAAAGCGATCGCTTTCAATGGTGCCTGGCCCGATGGACTTGCATCCGGTCAAGGTCAGTATAAGCCCAAAGGCGGCGAGACTGAATAGAATTTTCATGGCTTGCAAACTCCCGGATGGCCCGTCCATCGCAGACCATGTGCCGTTGATCAGGCACAGGGTATGCTCCAGTTGGATAACCGCTTTTCAGGCGGTGCGGGCACGCGTCCGGTGAGTCCGTCCGTCAGCGGTGACTTGCGGTTCGAGAGTATAGAATCCATGCCGGATTTTGTCAACACAGGCAGTCTGGCGCCATCAACGGCCCCGCACCCATCCGGTGAAACACAGCGGATGGACCATTGCCGATATCGACGGAACGAGCGGACTCTATGAACAGGTGAACAGCTGGCATGCCTCCATCCCGATCCCGGATATCATCTTGCTGATGATTGGCATTAGCGCCATTCGGAACCGATCCCTTAGAGGAACGTTGAAAAGTCTACATCATCAGTGTTTCCCCAGGATTTATCAGCCGAAGACGTTCTGATATGCCGAGGGCACCAAAGGAAACCCGAAGATCCTCGTTGTTCTGTGAAAAGTGCTCCCAGCCCTCGGTGTGCACGGGAATAATCGTAGCTTCAGGAAAAAGCGCAGCCGTATCGAGAACATCATTGGCGCTCATCGTCAAATCAAAGGGTCCTCTTACCCGGGCTGCACCTGCAAAAGCTAGAATAAAGGAAGGAGTAAAACGGCGGGCCACCTCTTCTATGCCCTCATAATAAACGGTATCTCCGGTGATATAGACACAGGGAGAATCAGCGGCATCCGATTCGAGAATAAATCCGCAGACTTCACCGGTAATGGGCTCTATTCCTGCCGGTCCGTGACGGCACGGAGTGGCTGTAATTTTTACATTCATCCCCTGGGGAGATTTCAACATGATCGATTCCCATGAGGATAATCCCTGACTGTTTCCTTTCAATCGGGAAGCGGCCGCAGGTGTAGTAACGGTTTTAGAAATTTTTGTGAGGAGCTTCCGTCCCTCGTGATCCAGGTTATCCTTATGCTGGTCATGGCTCAATAGCACCGCGTCAATGCATCCCAGATTTTCCGGGGGAATTGCCGGATTACCGGTTTTGCGCAATACCACGTGACCATTGTCATAAACGCCTTCGGACCGGTCAAAAGTGGGATCTGTAAGAAAGCGAAGACCTGCGTATTCAATAATTGCAGTCGGCCCGCCTACCAGGGTGAGTTCCATCTTATTTATTGGCATTATTATCTCCTATGGGTTGTATATGCCACAAAACTAGGTAATTATGACCAATCGGGTAAGGATCAATACTGCCAAAGAGAGGTGCAGAAATGCCGGAAACGATTACGATCTCCATTTTTTTCCATCACCGGGTTGCCATCGAACTGGCTCTGCTGTCTGAGTTTGTTCTCGGTTTTACCCGTCACTTGTCCCTGAAGCCTTCCATTACCATGAAGCGGATAAGCTGTACCGGAGGATCATTTTCCAATGATCAGGGAATAGCCATCGATACTGAGAAACCGGGACGGAAGAGCAACTATCTGATTATTCCCCCGATGAATGGAACCGAAGAACTTGATGCGGGAAGAGAGGAGGAACGGGAGTTCCTGCGTCAGGAATACCGGAAGGGCACGGTGA
Organism: Pontiella sp.; assembly: GCA_050298955.1. Taxonomy (GTDB): domain Bacteria; phylum Verrucomicrobiota; class Kiritimatiellia; order Kiritimatiellales; family Pontiellaceae; genus Pontiella. The sequence goes on along the minus strand of JBNKVA010000023.1, from coordinate 4,727 downwards.
TCGCTTCGACCTGCCTGGGAGCTCTTATATTGGCCGATGCGGGACTGCTGGATGGAAAAGAAGCTACAACCCACTGGAAATGGGGAGCCTACGCCTCCAAAAAATATACACGGGTAAAATGGAACACACGCGCCATGTTATGCGATCAAGGCAATCTGATCACATCTGGAGGGCTGCTTTCGATCGTTGATCTTTGCCTCCATCTTCTCAACCGGCATTATCCCGCAGACGTAGTCCAGGCATTGAGCCGGACGTTGCTGGCTGACAGTGTACGACAGAAACAATCTGTCTACGCTCAGTCTCTGCTACTGCCTCCCAAAGAGACGCATAAGTTTAAGGAGCTTGAAGCAGCGATGGAAAGCCGGTTGTCCTCGCGGTTTCCCGTAGAGGAAATGGCAAAAATCTGCGGTATGAGCCTCAGGAATTTTCATCGCAGCTTCCAGGAAAACTACGGCGTCACTCCCAACAAATATCTCCAGCTTCTGAGGATTGAACGGGCCCGCGAGTTCCTGAGAGACCCCGGGTTAACCGTGGATGATATCACCGGCCGCTGCGGTTTTAGCGATCCGGCCTATCTTCGGAAAATATTTGCCAGGGAAACCGGCCTTACTCCATCGCAATACCGGAAATCCATCGCCGGTGAAAAAACGTTCCATTGAAGATCCCAAAGAAAACATCATTTGCCTCGATGCTATTGTGTTGATCAGGCTCTATCCTTCGGACGGTCATAGGAGCGACTCCTCGCCTCAATACTTAAATCCGAGGACCGACCCTTTTCCCGGTCAGCGAATATATCACCGACCGAAAAGTTCGGAGTTATCTCCCGATGTCGACTTCTTTGGGAAAGACTGCTGGGTTTCATTATTGGCATCAGTAGCGGCAGAGCTCACTCTCTCAATCTCCAAAACATAGCCATCAATTGAATAACTAAAACCCAACTCAGGAAGATTTCTTAGTTGCTCGGCAGTACTGTCGCACCATCGTTGATCACATGAGTCTAAATAATCTTCATCCTTATAGTTGTTTGGCTCATTATTGCCCCACGCATCAAACGTCCAAGGCTCTCCCGTTACCCATTCCCATTTTCCTTCTTCCTTCTCATCCGTTCCGCCCATCCAGACCAATCCAGATTTTGGGACCATCAACTTCACTACATCCCACTCTTCTTTCGAGGTTATGACAGCCAAATGTCCTCCACGCTTTTCAGCATCGGCTTTGGCTTCATGCCATGTGAATTTGCCTTCAATGATTTGATAGGGAGGATGGCCAACCCCCGTCATCAACGGTCTATCCGATGAAGGTCTTTGCCTTTGAGACCATGCCATGCACTTCAATTGCTTATCTTCGACAAAAACCGCGATCACTGCCTGCCCTCGTTTAAATTTATTCTTCTGCAGTAGACCGCTGTAAGTGATTTCAAAAGACTCTTCCACGCCGGAATCATCCGATCGTATTACAACGTTTCCATCTCCTGTGATCTCAAAGATCTCCTTTTTTGAGTTGGACCATTCAACAAGCCACTTTCCGATCATTCCGAAAGGCAAATCAGAGGAGGAAATCATCGTCTCCTTTGTTTCCATCAAATTCCCCGCATGTTTCTTTTGGTATTCGATTTCCTCTTGTACTTTCTGAATCTTATCGACAGATGCATAACTAGAAATATCCTCAAGGGTTTCTGCAAGCAGTCCATTGTACCGTTCATTGATCCGTTCAATACCCTTGCGCGCCTTTTCCCGATACTCATCTTTCAGCTGTCTTAACTCGGAGGAATCCTTAGCAATCGTCGAAGCTCGAAGGCATCTTCCTTTTACAGACCACTCTGGACTTTTATCTGGAAATCCCTGATCAGGCCACTGAGTGATTACAAGAGCTTCATCGATCAAGGAAAACTCCTTGAGACTTGTCCCATCATTGGGTTGGTCAATATATCGCCCCGTGTTTGTATCGTACCGAAGCTGCCAAGTTCCTGAGTCAGGAAGAATATATTTCATATTCCCGTTAGCATCTACCTGTACGCGAGAAGTCACATCACCTGGAGGATCAAACACCCATTCGCCTTCGAAAAGGCTGATAGGGTAGCTAGCTGTTGAGAGTAATAGAGCTGGGTTCCCGTCTAATGCTTCCAGCTCGTCCATTATATGTCTTTGGTCAGTATCCAATTCCCCACTGTTGTCCCTCCTTAATAATTTTTCGAGTGAATCTCTATATTCCTTATTGATGGGATCAACTTTCTCATGAGCTTTATGCTGGTACTCTGCTTTTAGTTCCCGCCAGTCCGTGATCTTCGCATGGGATGCGGCGACGAGTGACAAGGTGAACGTGAGTGCGGTGAATAGTTTCGTGTAGTGGTTCATGATGAATACCCATGTCTTTCTTCGACTTTTACTCCAGTGAAGAATGCTCCATAAAAAATCGAAAGATAGTTTAATCTAAGATCTCTCCCAAAAAGCAAAATAAAACCCGTGCAAATCCTTTGGCGATCAAGAAAAAGGGTCAGTAAACATGAAAGGCGGAAAACCTCCAAGACGCGGTGATCAACCCGTCATATAATCAATGAGGCACCGGCAATGAAGCCCTGCCAGATGATCAGGCTCTGTTTCATAGGAGCGACCCCACCCCCAGTGTCGCATGCGGCACTGGGGTTACGACCCTTTCGAATGATTGGAAATCGATTGCTGCGACGCCGCTTTGGAGTGCGCGCGACAGCGTCGCCGCTTTCGATACTGAACAGCTCATTGAGCTGTGAATATTCAGCCACGATGATCCGCTCCAATAACAAATAACGATTTCCCATTAACCGCCGCCAGGCGGAAACGACCGAAGAGAGTGGTTCAAGATCCCAAAGAAAACATCCGTGGCCACGATTCACTTGTCCGCCCTAGCTTTGGCGGCGGCGGATGATCGTGTTGATCAGGCTCTGTCCGTCGGACGTTCATAAGACCGACCCTGCACCCGGAGGAGCATGCGAAACTGGGATTACTATATTACGGGATTATGAAGTCTGAAGGCGAAAAATGGGATTCTGTTCGTTCGCTCATTGTCGGTATCACCTTTAATCAGACCAATGGGTGCTGATTATTTTGTGATCACATCCACTTCGGCATAGCCGACATGGTCGTTGCCGTCTGTGTTCTTTAAGGCGCGCAGCTTGAAGTAGCGGGCCTTCACCGATGAAAATTCCTTTATTTGCCAGACCGGGTTGTTCTTGATGTTGGAGAATTCGCCCTGATCCACCATCTTCCAGTGTTTACCGTCCTCCGACACATAGAACTGGTATTCGGTGATCATGCCGGGGCCCCACCTGCCCTGATCAGGAAAGTATTTAAAACCGCAGAGGGTTTGCCTGCTTCCCATATCGATCACCAGATCAACGGGCATGCCCTTGTCCCTGCCCTGGTGCCAGGCCGACGAGGTGTTTCCGTCGAGGACGGCATACGCGTTCCCATCTTCCGTATCGACAATCTTCCACTCCTTGCGGCACATGTCGAATTCTTCCAGAGCGACCGGACTGCTCTCTCCCGTGGCGGGATCACAGGCGATGGCCTTTACGGTAACCTTTCCGTCCGTCGGTACGGGAGTGGTATATCTGGCCGATTTCGGAGTCGGCCTGCTGCCGTCCAGTGTGTAGTAGAAAAACGGGCCGATATCATCCGTTGAAATGGAGACTTCGCCGGCCTGGTTTCTGATAATCGACGGCGCATTCAGGAATACCGGTGCATTGTAGATGCCGATATTGGAAATCACCGGGCAGCATTTCGAGTCGGTAATGGTAAGGCGGACCTTCGAGGCCTTGATACTCGGGAAACGCAGGATGCGTTTGTATCCAATCGTTGATCCGCGTCCCACCTCCTTCCACTCGTCGCCGACGAGCGCTTCAACCGTGAAGGCCTTCACGCGCTGTCCCAGGCGAATCTGTTCCTGCACCAGAAAACGGTTAAAGAGGGCCGGCTTCTTCAGCTCGATGGTCAACGAAGCGGTCTTTACTTCATCATCGGTGGCCCAATAGCTGTCCAGGTCTTTGTCTACTGCGTTGGCCGCCGCGAATTCCTCCGCGTTCCCGCGAACGTTCGACGCGTCCGCCGTGGAGTCGTCGGCCAGATTTACGTCAAACGTGTCCTTGATAACCTTGGCCATTCCCAGCGCGTTTTGCTCATCGGTCGGATGGATCAATCCGTTGGGCATGATCGGGAAGTTGAGCAGCATGGTCGCGTTGCGACCCACGGAGTTGTAATAGAGGTCCATGAGCTGCGGCACGGTCTTCACCTTGCCGTCCTCGCTCGGGTGATAGAACCATTCCGGGCGGATGGACGTGTTGACTTCGGCAGGCACCCAGGAATCGCCGGATTCCAGCCCGCAATGCAGCATGTCCCACTCCACGTCGCCCTTGCCGTTCAGCAGACTCCAGTTGGTTTCGCCGACAAAGCCCGCTTCGGTCCCCACCCAGCGCAAATCGGCGCGGTTGCCGCCATCGTTCCATATGACGATCTCCGGTTGCAGTTTGCGCACGAGTTTGTAGGTGTTCGACCAGTCGTAGTAGGTGGTGCGGTCGATGGTACGGGTTTCATTGGCGCCGCCGTAATATCCGCTTCCTCCGTTGGCTCCGTCGAACCATACTTCGAAAACGGGTCCGTAGTTGGTGAGTAGTTCGGTCAGCTGATTCCGGAAATAGGTGATGTATTCAGGTTTTCCATAGTCCACACGGTTCCGGTCCCAGGGGGAAAGATAGA
>JBNKVA010000022.1:0-28146 GCA_050298955.1 Pontiella sp. | reverse complement strand
TTCAATCTGCCGCCGTCCCTGCAGACCAGCGAAGGTACGCACACCAACCTGCTGCCCGAAAACGGCGCCAACCTGAAGCAGATGATCGAGGCCTACGAACGCGAAATCATTATCGACGCGCTGAAGAAGCACCGGGGCAACGCGGCCGCGGTTGCGCGCTATCTGGAAACCACCCAGCGCATCATCAACTACCGCATCAGAAACCTCGGCATCGAACCGAAAAACTATAAGTAAAGCAGCGCCCTTGATATGGACATGGATCAACTCATTGAATCCCTTGAATTCCGCTTCGCAGCCGCCGGCGTGGACAATGCCAAACGGGTAACGGAGGAGCTGCTGGCGGAGGTGTTCCATTGCAAGCCGCTGGAGATCTACACCGGATCGGTGGCCCAGCCGCAAACCGTCTCTGAACAGCTGGAAATCATCAAACGCATCGAACCCCTGGCCAAACGCGTGGAGCAGGGCGAACCGCTGCAGTACGTCATCGGCCACGTCGATTTCTGGGGGCTCAACATCAGGTGCGACCGGCGGGCGCTCATTCCCCGCCCGGAGACCGAACTGCTGGTTGAAGAGGTGCTGAGCGCCAATATCTGGAACGACGGGCCGGTCACGGTGATTGATGTCGGCACCGGCACGGGCTGCATCATTTTGACCCTTGCCAAACAGCGCCCGGATATCAGCTGCAAGGCCGTCGACCTCTCATCCGACGCGCTGGAACTGGCCCGCGAGAACGCGCAATTGAACGAGCTCGACAACCGGGTGCTTTGGCTTGAAAACGACCTCCTGGAGGGATTCGCCGAAAAAAGTGCGGATGCGATTGTGGCCAACCTGCCGTATATCCCGACGGGCGACTGGAAAAAACTCGATCCGTCCGTGCGCAACTACGAGCCCCAAGCGGCCCTGGACAGCGGACCAAGCGGGATGGAAAAGATTCAGCAGCTGGCCACCCAGGCGCGCTATGTCCTGGTATCCGGCGGCCGGCTCTTCCTCGAGTTTGGTTACGACCAGGGTGAATCGGTCCGCAGCTGCCTCGAAAAACTGGGCTACCTGAACGTGCAGATTAAATCCGATCTGGCGGGCCATGACCGGATGGCCATGGCGGAAAACCCCTGATTACGCCGATGCAGCCAGAAAACGTGCAATGTTTCGAGCGGTGAAAGCCAGGTCTGCAGGTGCATGGGAGATACATTCGTCCAGCGAGGCATGCCCGGCAGAAATACTGAAGGCGTAGTCGAAGGTATCAAGAAAGGCATCCAGCTCGCCGTGCAGCGCACCGGAGAGCAGCAGCGACCTGACCCCCCGCGCGCGCGCCATATCCGCAAGCACGGCACAAAGCTTCCCGGATGCGGTCTGCCCGTCGGTTCTCCCCTCGCCCGTAATCAGCAGATCGGCACCCTCGAGCGCCTCGGGAAGACCGACCGTTTCCGCAATCAACTGCGCGCCGGGAATGATCTTTGCGCTGCAGAAAGCCCGCAGACCATACCCCAGCCCGCCTGCCGCTCCGTCCCCGTTTGCCTCGGCCGCGCCCAGCACGTCGCGAAGATGACCAAGTCCGGCGTCAAGCTGCGCAACCATCTCCGGAGTCGCCCCCTTCTGGGGACCAAAAACATGCGCCGCACCGTTTGGACCGGTCAATGGATTGGTTACGTCGCAGGCGATCCGAATATCTGAGCCGGCCAGCTCCGGACAGACGGCCGACGGGTCCACCGCCCGGATGCGCTCTAAAACCTGCCCGCCCCGCTCTTTGATTTCATGTCCATCAGCATCCAGCAGCCGGAAGCCCAGCGCCTGCGCCATCCCGGTGCCTCCGTCAACCGTGGCGCTTCCGCCAATACCCATTACGATGGATCGATGCCCGCTTTCGAGGAGATGCCTGATCAGTTCCCCGGTTCCGTATGTTGTGGCTTCCAGGGGATTGAGCCGTTCAGGCGGAATCAACTCGATGCCCGAAGCAGAAGCCATTTCCATGATGGCGGTGCCGTCGGGAAGAATTCCGTATTGGGCATCCACGGGATCATCCAGCGGCCCGCAGACCTGAAGGATTTCCATTACACCGCCGCCTGCCGCAATCACCGCATCAACAGTGCCTTCACCGCCGTCCGCCATCGGAAAAGTCAGTATCCCGGCGTTGGGGCATACCTGCAGGATGGCATCGCGGATGATCCGGCAGATCAGCGAACTGCGCATGTTGCCCTTGTAGGAATCCGGAGCTATCACGATTTTCATACGGCCTCCTGCTTCCCCTGAGTGTGTCGAACAGATTGAACAAAGCAAGTTCATGTAACCATTGTTTCACCGGGAAAGCTTCGTCGCCGGCCCGTTTACTGCGCCTCAAGGTGCAGCCGGAAGAACCGGTTGGAATAAACCGCAGGCATCTGCACCGTCAGATACAGAATATCGTCAACGGCCTCCTGTCCAACGATCTCCGGCACACTGTTCGACCATGATAAGAGATCGAGCGATTGCCAAACACTGCAGCGTGTGGCAACGCGCCTGTCAAATTCAAACTCCAGCGTGACGGCTGCGCGTCCGTATATGTTTTCGGTCGCATCAACCGTCAGTCCGGGTACCGGATGGAGCTCAAGCCAGTCGAGTAATGCCACCGGAGCATTGGATGCAGAAGCCTCCACGATTTCGAAGTCCATATAGACGTCGGCAGCCGGAGCGGTTGCAGCGTCTCCGGGCTGATAGGCACGCAGCGTTACCCCGCCGGTTTCGTCCGCCAGATTCAATACATGATTGGTCAAGTCAATCGACACAGATGCCGGCCCACTGAACACCTCCATCTGGACGGGCAGCCCCTGGCTTGAGGAGGCGTTGACCTGCAACATACCGCTCCCCTGCAATTGATTGGCAATCGGTTCGATGTAGATATGCTGGATTTCGTCCGCGATGATGAACGACCGGAGAACCGACGACGCCGGCGCATACACTGCATCGCCGGCCTGGCTGGCCACGACTTCCACCATTCCGGTTCCCGTAAAATACAGGCTGCTGTTCGTTATGGCCGCCGGGCCGGATTGCACGGAAAAAGCCACCGGCAATCCACTGTCAGCGGTCGCCTCCAGCTCGGCTGAGCCATAAGCGAGCTTCTGGTGTGGAACCGCACTGAACGTTATCTGCTGCGGTACACCCTCGGATGCAGGCTGGTTGATCACGCCCACGGCATCGAGATCAAAGCCCGCCGACCCGCTCGTGGGATAGGGGTCGTAGATAATATACCCTTCGCAATCGAGGGCCGATCCATCGCCGACCACATCGACCAGCCGTACATATCTTACGTCCGATGTGTCGAGATAAGGGATGTTGGCATTGAAGTCGGATACATATTCCGCACTCAGTGCATGTCCTCCCGCGGCAATGGAATTGGACACGGCATGAAGCTCGGACAGATCGAACGGCGTCCCATATCCCAGCCGGTATTTACCGCCATAGCCATAAATCTGATACGGATACACCTCGTCGAATGAACCGACCGGGCTGGGCGTATCTGAATAGTTCGGAAATCGGACATAATGCATACCATCCGACGAAACCTCGACCCAGGCCAGCTCCAGAAAAGTATCGCTGATGCCGTTTTCAAATACCGCGAAATCAAAGCCGTCCCCATCGGCAATCCCCTGCGAAAAGCGCAGCGTTATCTGTCCGCCGCGGCCGAGACAGACAATGCCGGAGGAGGTACCCTCCGCCGGCCCCATGCCGTTGGCCGGCACCTGCCATTGAGGGTCTACACTCTCGCCGTAGACCAGATTCGTATACCCATCGGCCCACCCGACCAATGATATGTCATCCTTGTGGATTGCAGTCGACCCCGGCTGCCCGGCGGCCGGTGCGGTCGGAAATGACACCGTATACGCCGGCACAGTGACCGCGCTCACCAGCATTAAAAGCATTATAAGAAGCCGTTTGTTCATTTAAAACTCCACATGCAGCCCGGTACGGATGCTGCGTCCGGTCCCGGGATAATACGCGCCGCCGTACGCCACCGACGCATAGGTTTCGTCCAGGAGGTTGTCGATGACCACCTCCATCCGGACATCATCGGTCATAGCCACGTTGACGCGAAGATCGACCAGTCCGTAGGCCCCCAGCATCCGCCCTGCATTAGCCTCGTCATTGCCCTGATACTGCTCCGAAACGTAGGTATAGGAAAGCGTGAGGCGGATCGAATCCTCAGGTTTGATCCAGCCGGATACCACGCCGTGACTCCATGGCACAAGCGGCACGCGGTTTCCATCGTACTGCCCGCTCTGCAGCCGGGCATCCTGGAACGTCCATCGCGTGGAAGCGCCGTACCATGTGCGATTCAACGCAACCTCACCCTCCACACCGTAACGCCGGGTTGCACCCAGATTCGTGTTGAGCCGTGTATTGTTGTTGGTGTTTTCCACAAACACGATCTCGTTGTCCATTGCCGAGTAAAATGCCGTACTAGAAAATGTCCATGCACCGGCTTCCCGGTCTGCCCCGACTTCGAACTGGTGACCGGTTTCGGGATCGAGCTCCTCATTCAATGGGTCGCTGAGTGCGTATCCCTGGTAAGCCGCCAGCTCGTCAAGCACCGGATAACGGTAGATCCGGTCATATCCCGTCCATACCGACCACTCTTCACTGAGTTCATAAATCACCGAAGCTTCCGCAGACCAGCCTGCCTTGGAAACCACCCCGTCATACGAATTGGTCGGATCCAGGTCCGGCGGGCTCTGATAGAACGGATTCGGTGATTCCCCCCGCTGTCCGATGATCGTCGGAAACAACTGATTATCCACATAGTCGCGGTTGCGGGTATCGGTTCGCGCATACTCATAGCGCGCGCCGCCATTAACCGTGATATATTGCCCCGGCTCATGCTGCATAAACACGTACGGTGAGCAGCTCAGGCGCTCCAGCTCCGCTTCGGAGCTCGTTCGGCGAAGCCCGGAAAAATCCTGCAAGGCCAGGCGTTCAAACTCGAGCGTATCGTAAACCACATCTACGCCGCCCATCAGAAATTGATGTTCACTGCCCCATCGCACGCGGGGCCCCAGCGACAGCCCCAGTTGACGGTTTTCCGCTTCGCCTCCCGCCAGCATCCAATTCAGATCGCGATGACTGAAACCGGAATTGACCCGAGCAGCTCCCCAGGCGCGGTCGGCCTCCCAAACCAGCGTTATCTGCGTATCCTTCGAGTCGATACGATCACGGCCATCGGAATTCGACCGGGTCGGATCCTGTATCATTTCGTTGTAGCCGAGCGGTCCGGGGAGCTGCGATTCACTGTCCGTGTGGGAAGTGCGGAACTTCAGCGTATCGGCGTCCCCGGCATACCAGAGCAGGCTTGCAAAGGCGCTGGACGCCCGCGACGCGGAGTTGGTACGGAAACCTCCCGAATCATACCCCTCAACGCCAATGGTATAGTCGAGATCTCCGAGCGCTCCACCCTGTCCTGCGTATCCGGAGATGTAGTCAAATGTGCCGATCGTTCCGCCGAAACGGGTTCCCGCATCCGCCCCGCTTTTAGTGGTGATTTTCACCACCCCTGCCACAGCACGGTCGCCGTACAGTACATTCTGCCCGCCGCGAATCACCTCAATACGCTCAATGCTCGAGAGCGGAACGGACTGCCATCCGATATTTCCCATATCGGGGCGGTTAAGCCGGTGGCCATCCACCAGCACAAGCGTACGCAGGTGTGAGTTGTCGCCGAAGCCGCGCATCGCTATCTGTCCGTCGTTGGGATTTCCGGAAAAACTGCGTAGCATCACATTGGCTTCGCTTTGCAGCAGTTCCGGTACGGAGACCGCACCGGAGTGCTCAATGGCTGACCGGTCGATCACCGTCACGGCGGCGGCCGTATCGACCGCCATCAGATCAAGGTCATCCAGACGGGATGCCGATACGATGATGTCGCTGTTGGTTCCCGCATGAACGGGCGCAACAGCCATCAGGCATCCGATAATCCCCCATCTGAGCACCATGGTACCGGGCCGACGGTTAACAGCGCCAGCGGCGACGCGTGGCGAATAATGCAGTTCCGCTCAACAGCATGAGCCCGAGGCTCGCCGGTTCGGGAACCACTTCATACGCAAGTTCGTCGATAGCGAAATAGGCCGGTGTATTCATCCCGAAGGAACCGGTATCGGAGGAAGCGAGCGTAAACGCCAGCGAAGTGATGTTGGATCCCAACCCCGTAAGGTCAACCCAGGCCCAGTCCGTCAGCAGGTAGTCGTTCTTGTCGTCGCCATCGGTATATCCGGAAAAGTCCGCCAGATAGGCCTCTACCGAGCCCTGGCTGGAAGCGCCGCTGAATCCTTCGACCGTCAGCTTGAACCAGTCATTAGTCGTGAAGGCCTTGGAGAACCCGCTGCCGTTGATCATGTCGAGCGCAGCATAGGCCGTATTATTCAGATAAAAACCGTCCACTGCGGAGACGGCTCCGAACCCTATGGTGGTAGCTATGGAGTAACCGACATAGCCAACGGCATATGCGCCACTGCCGGAGCGGTCCATACCGTCGCCATAGACCGCATGTTGGTTACCGTAACCGGCGGTTGTGGGATCATTAACATCCGAGTAGGTGAATCCTTCCCAGTAATAGCCAAAGGACAAATCCTCGAACATGCTGAAGGTTGCGCCTCCATCCTGCCAATCGACATTACCGCCGGTGCCCGGCGCATAGTATCCACCCGGAACAGGGCTGTTCGAATCAAAGTCCACTAAGGTTGCATGGGCGATCCCGCCGGTCATCAGAACAGCGGCCATCAGCGTATGATGTTTCATTTCTTTCCTTTCACCTGTAAATCGCAGGCATTTGTTTTTGGTTCAAACACTCTCCCGCAGGCGAAAAAAAGACGCCCGGAAGCCTCCGGACGTATCATCCATTGAGCCTCCTTTAATGCGAAAGAGTCCAACATACAGAAGGCCTGAAAGTTCTGGCTCGGGGATTTCCCTTCACAGTTGCGCTACAGCGCCGGGTTTGCACCGGACTTCCATCAGGTTCTTCACTGAATGAGCAACCTACCCCCCTCCCTTGGAACATGTCAACCATCAGTAGCCGTTATTAATCCTATTTATGAATCACTCTTTCCAATCCCCCTGAAAAAATCTATCTTGCATTTTCACTCTCAAACGGGAAAAGAAACGCAATGTATGCACTGATAATCAAGGGCGGGCCGGTGATGTGGCCCCTAATGGCCTGTTCCGTGGTCGCGCTGGCCGTCGTGCTGGAGCGGTTGTTTTTCTGGCTGGTCGTTTCCGTTCATAAGAACCAGAAGCTCGTCAACCGGATCTTCACCCTCACTGAGGCCGGCGAATTCGACACCGCGATCAAGGAGGGAGAAGCTTCGAAATGCCTCGTATGCCGCATCCTCACTGCCGGCCTCGCCCACCGCAACTATGGGCTGGTCCAGTCGCTCGAAGCCGCCGCCATGCAGGAGATCGAACGGATGAAGCGCTTTCTCTCCGTGCTCGACACCATCATTACCCTCGCGCCGCTGCTCGGCATTCTCGGAACCGTCTCCGGCATCATTGTCTCGTTCGACCTGCTAGGCAGTGCGGGCATTGAGGATCCCAAGGCCGTCACGGGCGGCATTGCCCAGGCCCTGCTCACCACGGCGGCCGGCCTCGCGATTGCGATCGTCGCCCTACTGCCTTACAATGCCCTCACCCGCAAGGTTGAGAAAGTGACGCGCTACCTCGAACAGCTCATGACCTGCTACGAAGTCACCGTCCAGAAGGGAATGGAAAGACGATGCGACTGAGCTGCGGATATGAAACAAAGCGGGCCCGGGTGGAAATGCTTCCGCTCATTGATGTCGTCTTTCTGCTGCTGGTCTTCTTTATCTACGCCATGCTCTCCATGGTCATCCACCACGGGCTTAAGGTTGATCTGCCCTCGGCCGGCACCGCCGAACTGGATCAGAAGGACTACATCGCCATCACGATCGACGCCGACAACCGTATTTTCCTCAACGATCTTCAAATACACATCACGGATGTTTCATCGAAGGTCCTGCAGCTGCGCGAAACGGAATCCATACCCGTATTCATAGACGGCGACCAAGACGCCGACCTCGGTATTGCAATCCAGCTCCTGGACACGTTGAAACAATCAGGAATTGAGGAAATATCCTTTTCATGCAAAACGCCCGATCCATAATCCTGCATCCGATGTCCATCGCGCTGCTGCTCTCTGTGGCGGTGCATGCGATGATGCTGCATAGTCACGATATCCAGGTTCCGGCTGCACCCCGTCTTGAAACCGGAAAAACGACGGTGCAACTGACCTTGATCCCGTCCGCAGCCCATTCGCCCGATCCCGAACCCCCGCCGCCGCAGGAAAGAAAAATATCACCGGAACCGCTTCCCGCGGACGAGCCCGTCGAATGGACGGCTCCGCCAATGGACGAGGTATCTGTTGAAACCAAACCGGAAACCGAACCCATTGAAGCAGTTCGGGAACCTGCCTCCATCGACCAGGACGCGACCCGTGAGGTGGAGAAAGGCGTTACGGCTGAAGCCGTGTCCACCAGCGCATTCCGCCCACCCTACCCACGCATTTCGCGCCGTCGCGGCGAACAGGGCACGGTCACGCTCGCCGTTCAGGTGCTGGCAGACGGCCATTCAGGAACCATCGAGATCGTGAAATCAAGCGGCTACCACCGGCTCGACAGGGCTGCAATGGACGGTGCCCGAAAAACCACCTTCACTCCGGCCCTCCTGCTCGGCCGCCCGGTCGAATCAACCCTGGAACTTTCGTATACCTTCAGGCTTACCGATGATTAAACGGATCATATATCTCCTGGTCCTGTTGCTGAACGGATGCGACCGGCCTGAACCGGCTTCCTCTCCGGAGAAAGCGCCCGAGCGCATCATATCCATGTCCCCCAACATTACCGATACGCTGCTTGATCTCGGACTGGAAAGCCGACTGGTCGGCGTTTCCAGGTTCAGCGGCACAGACGAGGTATCCACGCTCCCCGTCATCGGTGATTTCATGACGATCAATTATGAAGCCGTAGTGGCGCTCAAGCCTGACCTGGTGATTCTGGAGAAAAGCTCCGACGAGCAAAAAAACCGCCTGCGAACGCTCGGCATCCCTTATCTCGAAACGGGAAGCCTCACCCTGGCCGAGATCATGGAATCGATCCGCCGAATCGGGGAAGCCTGTGATGCACAGCCCGAGGCTGACCAGTTGATCCGGCAGCTGCATCAACAGATTGACGCCCTGCGCAACACCCCGCGGCACCGGCCGCGCACGCTGATGGTATTCAGCGATTACTCGAATCATGAACAGGTGGAACAGGTCTTTGCCTTCGGTGCCCACTGCATCCATTCCGAGCTGCTCGAAATCGCCGGCGGTGACAATATCATCACCAATTCCACTCCCTCTGTAACGCTCTCGCGCGAAGCCATCCTTCGGCTGAATCCTGAACTCATCATCGAACTTTCCGCAGGGGGACCCCGCAACAACTGGAGCAATCTCACTTCGGTTGATGCGGTTAAAAACCGCCGCATTCATGTTCTCGACGGAACCTACACCACGATCCCCTCTCCCGGCTCTATCACCCGAACCCTCAAAGATTTTTCAGAAATAATCAGGCAGGACGGAACCCCCGAATGAACTCCCCGATCATCCAGATTGACGGTTTAGGTATTGCGCTGTCCGGCAGCCCCATTCTGAAAGGTATATCACTGTCCGTCAAACCGGGCGAATATGTTTCCGTCATCGGCCCGAACGGGGCGGGCAAGACCACCCTGATCAAATGCATCGCGGGCATCCATCGGCACTGGAGCGGCAGCGTGCGCATTGCGGGCAAAGCGGCCGCCGAGTATAAATCGAAAGAGTTGGCCCGCATCCAAAGCTATGTCCCGCAGGCCGAAGGACGATCGATCCCGCTCAAGGTCGAAGAGTTTGTCGCCATGGGACGTTATCCACATCTTTCCGCCTTCACGACACTGACCGAAGACGACCATCGAGCCATCAGCAAGGCGCTGGAACAGGCGGGACTTGTTCCATTGCGTCACCGCGCCATGAACACGCTGAGCGGCGGCGAGCGGCAGATGGCCTTTATCGCGGCGGCCCTGGCACAGGGCTCCGACATCCTTTTGCTGGACGAGCCCTCTACGTTCCTGGATTACCGCCATCAGACCGCTGTAACGGCTTTGCTGAAAACATCCTGCCGGGAGCACGGCATCACCGTTGTCGCGGTTCATCACGACATCAACACCGCGACCGCCTGCAGCGACCGCATCTATGCCATTAAAAACGGAGCCATCGCCTTTGAAGGAACGTCGGCAGATATCGCGAACGCGGCTGTGCTGAACGGCATTTACGATACGTCATTCACCATCACCTCATCACCCCATTCTTCCCTACCCTTCATTACGGCCGGAGGTGCGGAATGAAAAAGCCCCTTGTTCCGATCCTCATTCTGCTGCTGCTCGCGGCGGTCTCGCTCCTGCTGTGTCCCCTGCTGGGCATGAAGTTTATTCCGCTTTCAGCTGGAGGTACAGAACGTGAAATCCTGCAGACCCTGCGCATTCCCCGAGTGCTTTGCGCATTTGCGGCAGGCTCCATGCTGGCCCTCAGCGGCATGGCTTTTCAGGCGCTGTTCCGGAACCCCCTCGCCACCCCTTTCACTTTGGGCGTTTCCAGCGGAGCGGCGCTCGGGGCCGCGATCTACATCCGGCTCGGCTTTGTCTTCACGCTGCTGGGTGTTTCCGGGACGTCGCTGGCGGCGTTCGGCGGGGCCCTGCTTGCGGTCATGCTGGTCTACGGGCTCACCCGGCTGAAGGGCGGATTTACCACCACGACCCTCTTGCTGGCTGGCATCGCCATCAGCTTTTTCTTCTCCAGCCTGATCCTGCTCATCCAGTACTTCAGCGGATTCGAGCAATCGTTCCGCATTGTCCGATGGATGATGGGCTCGTTAACCGCGGCTGATTACGGCAAGCTGGCCAACCTGCTTCCGTTTCTGGCCACGGGCGGCGTGCTGCTGGCCTTCATGCTTCGGGAACTGAACCTGCTCATGGTGGGAGAAGACATCGCCATCAGCCGCGGGGTCAACGTGGGTTTGGTAAAAAAACTGATCTTTCTGGCGGCATCCCTGATGGTCGGCGGCGTGGTCTCCGTCTGCGGCCCGATCGGATTCGTGGGTATGATGTCGCCCCACATCTGCCGCCTGTTCGTCGGAGCTGATCACCGCTGGCTGACGCCGGCGTCGTTCCTGTTCGGGGGGCTGTTCCTGACGATCTGCGACACGCTGGCCCGCAGCGCCCCTTCCGGGGCGGAAATCCCGGTGGGCATCCTTACCGCCATGCTTGGCGGACCGTTTTTTATCTGGCTTCTCCTCAACCGCCGAGGGGATCTGGAGTTGTAAGAAGCCCGGCAGGGCGTTACTATGCCGCACATGAATTCCCTAGAAGAAAAAGAGCAGGCCCTGCTCGAAGAATTAAAATCATACGGAACCCTCGCCGTTGCCTATTCAGGCGGAGTCGACTCCACCTACCTGGCCGACTGCGCACACGAAGCCCTGGGCGACCATGCGATGATGGTGATTGCAGATTCTCCCTCGATCCCCCGCGACGAGCTGCAGGAAGCCATCGACATGGCCAGCGGCCGCGGCTGGAACCTGCGGGTCATCAAAACCAGCGAGC
Organism: Pontiella sp.; assembly: GCA_050298955.1. Lineage (GTDB taxonomy): Bacteria > Verrucomicrobiota > Kiritimatiellia > Kiritimatiellales > Pontiellaceae > Pontiella. The sequence continues at coordinate 16,509 of JBNKVA010000022.1, read as the reverse complement.
ATCTCAACAAGGACTATCTCGCCAATGAAGGCGACCGCTGCTTCCACTGCAAGAACGAACTCTTCACCAAGATGGAAACCATTCTCTCCGAGTTCGGTGACGTCGTACTTGCGCATGGCGCCATCGAAGACGACAAGGGCGATATCCGCCCCGGCACGCAGGCCGCGGCCAATCATTGCGTCGTGGCCCCGCTGCAGAATGCCGGACTCTACAAGAAGGATATCCGGATCTTGAGCGAACGGCGCGGACTGCCGACGGCGCGCAAGGCTTCGTTCGCCTGCCTCGGCTCACGCTTTCCCACCGGCACCCGTATCGAGGTGGAAGCCATGAGTCAGGTGGAAAAGGCTGAATCCATCCTGCGGGCGCGCGGCTACCGTCAATACCGCATCCGCCATCACGGCGACCTGTGCCGGATCGAAATCGACCCGATCGACTTCGACAAGTTGATGAACGAGCGGACCGAGATCGTCAATGCCATCAAGAACACCGGCTACCGCTTTGTCACCCTCGACCTATCCGGTTATTCCATGGGCTCCAGCGCCTGAAAGGCAGACCAAGATGAAAACCCTTTTTGCAGTGTTACTCCTGCTCTGCATTTCGATTGCGACGTCGTGCGCTGAGGAGCGGCTGCGGCTTGTGCCCGTCGATAAAGCCTGGTCGCAGAATTCGGTCAACGGAAACATACTGCGGCACAATTCCGTCGTTTCGTGGAAGGATGTTCAATATACGGCCTTCTATGATCATGACGGCTATGTGGTGCTGGCCCGCCGAAAGCTGGGGTCGACGAACTGGCGCATCCGGAAAACAGATCTCAAAGGCAACATACGTGATGCACATAACGTCATTTCCATCATGGTTGACGGCGACGGCTTTCTGCATCTCTCCTGGGATCACCACGGCCACCCCCTGCGCTACTGCCGCAGCCGCGCGGCGGACTCGCTGGAGCTGACCGAGCTGATGCCGATGACCGGCATGAACGAAGGCAACGTGACCTATCCTGAGTTCTACCGCCTTCCGGATGGCAACCTCCTCTTCCTGTACCGCGACGGCGCATCAGGCCGGGGCAGCCTCATGATGAACCACTATGACCTCGCAACCCGGAAATGGACACAGCGCCAGAACGCCTTTATCAGCGGCGAAGGACAGCGCAATCCCTACTGGCAGCTCTGCACGGATCAACAGGGCACGATCCACATTTCCTGGGTCTGGCGCGAAAGTCCGGATGTGGCCTCCAATCATGACATGGGCTACGCGAAATCCACCGACGGCGGCATCACCTGGACCAAATCGGACGGCACCCCCTATTCGCTGCCCATCACAAAAGACAGTGCCGAATATGCCGCGCGCATCCCCCAGGGCCACGAACTGATCAATACCACATCCATGTGCGCGGATGCGGACGGGCGGCCCTATATTGCGACCTACTGGCGACCGGAAGGCGAAACGGTTCCGCAATACCATCTGATTTATCACGATGGCGGGCAGTGGGTGACCCAGCAGGTTTCCCGGCGAACCACGCCCTTCAGCCTGAGCGGCGGCGGCACCAAGCGCATTCCGATTGCCCGGTGCCAGATCCTTGCAGATGCTTCCGGAAAAACGACCAGGGCGTATTTGGTATACCGGGACATTGAACACAGCAGCCGGGTCTCGGTGGCGATATGCAACGACCTGGGAACCGCTGAGTGGACCACCAGGGACCTGACTGATTTCACTGTCGGGATGTGGGAGCCCAGCTATGACACCGAGCTGTGGAAAACACACCGGGTGCTGCACCTCTACACGCAGCACGTCGAACAGGGGGACAGCGAAACCACGCAGAGCCTCGATGACCAGATGGTCTATATCCTCGAATGGAAACCGGAATAGGAAAGAACTGAAACATGAGCGATCTCCCCAACTGCCCCGAATGCGGCTCCAAATATTGCTACGCAAACCAGGACATGCTGGCCTGCCCCGACTGCGGACATGAATGGAATCAGGCCGATCAAGCAACTTCCTCTGAGGAGGAAGTATTGGTTGTAAAGGATTCGGTCGGCAATCAGCTGCAGGACGGCGACACCATCACAATCATCAAGGATCTGAAGGTCAAGGGGGCCTCGCAACCACTCAAGGTCGGCACCAAGGTCAAGGGTATCCGCCTCGTCGAGGGGGATCACAACATTGATTGCAGGATTCCCGGTTTTGGCGCCATGAGCCTTAAATCGGAGTTCGTCAAAAGATCTTGACGCCAAGGCTGGATAGTAAACCATGGCCTTTGAATTAGAATTTGTTGTACCCTGGGGTCGGTCGTATGAGGAATACATCGACATGTTCGCTCTATCGGATGACGATCTGGGGAAACGCATCCTCGGATGTGGCGACGGCCCGGCCGGATTCAATGCCCGCCTAACCCGACAGGGTGGACACGTGATTTCCGTAGACCCTCTGTATGCCTGCAGCGCAGATGAAATCAAAACGCGGATTGATGAAACCTTTCCGGAAGTCATGCATCAGGTGCGCACAAACCGGAACGACTTTGTATGGGACCGGATACCCGGCACGGATGAACTGGGCCGCATCCGGATGGAAGCGATGCGCGGGTTTCTTGATGACTTCGAGAGCGGCAAGGCCGCAGGCAGATATCTACCGCAAGCGCTCCCCGACCTGGAGTTTCCCGACCATGCATTCGGCTTATGCGTCTCTTCCCACTTTCTGTTTCTCTACAGCGAGCAGCTGAACCTGGACTTTCACTTATCCGCGATTACGGAATTATGCCGGGTGGCCGACGAGATCAGGATCTTCCCGTTGCTTCAGTTGGGAACGAAGCCGTCACCGCACGTCGAGCCGGTTTGTGCATACTTTACCACGGCGGGATACGACGTTTCGCAGGTTGGAGTCCCGTACGAATTTCAACGCGGGGGAAACCGGATGCTGAAAATCACGGGCAGGAGGTAGGAAATCATGAAGACACGATGTGTTTGGGGCGACAGCCACCCGCTGTATGTCGACTACCACGACAAGGAATGGGGCGTCCCCGTTCATGACGACCGGCTGCTGTTCGAATTCCTGATTCTGGAAGGCGCCCAGGCCGGCCTCAGCTGGCTGACGATACTGAAACGCCGGGACGGCTACCGGAAGGCGTTCGATAACTTTGATATCAACCGCATCGCCCGCTACACCTCGCGCGATGTCAAGCGGCTGCTGGCGGACGAAGGAATCATCCGCAACCGCCTTAAGATTGAATCCGCCATTCGCAACGCCCAGGGCACATTACAGATTATCGAAACACACGGTTCGCTGAATGAGTTCATATGGCGCTACGTCGATGGCCGCCCGATTCAAAACACATGGAAATCCATGAAGGAACTTCCGGCCCAGACCGAACAGTCGGAAGCCATGAGCCGCGATCTAAAAAAACTCGGATTCAACTTTGTCGGGCCCACCATCTGCTATGCGTTCATGCAGGCCGTCGGCATGGTCAACGACCATACCACCGACTGCTACCGGCACCGGGAAGTCCAGCGCGGAGCAGGTCGCACGTAGCGTTCGCCATGGCACGTGAAAACGTGTAGTCTCCACATACTATGATACAACCTCAACCATGTGGAGACTTCCTCGAACTCGACGGCCATGGCCATGTGATCAAGAAGGCCTCATTTGATTTGATCCAGCCGAGCTGGAAACCTCTGATCCATGATGTCATCTCGGTCTACAAAGCGTTCTTCGGGACAAACCTCCACTCCATCTGGCTTCGGGGAAGCGTAGCCAAGGGCAGCGCCGTGGATGGCTTGGCTGACTTTGATTCGTTCGGCTACGTATATGAACCGACCGACTGCTTCGATCAGTTTGAAAAGGAGATCGAAGCCCTGGAACCGCGCTACCCATTCTGCGCGGGCATCGAGTGTGAAGCCGATCCGGTTGCGATGCTTGAGAATGATCATATTATGAGGCGTATCATCAAAACCCAGGCCATCTGCCTTTATGGAGAGGACATCAGTGAGTCCATCTCCCCTCACTCCCTGCGAGACATGATTTTTTACTCTAAACACCTGCGTTATTGCCTTGAGACGCGGATGCCGCAGTTTCTAAAGGAGGACAATGGAGACCCCCAGCAGATCCAAGGGACCTGCAATTGGACTGTGAGAAGATTGCTTCGTTCCCTTTATGAGTCGATCATGCTGGAAGAAAACCGATGGACCAATGATCTCTGGCTCTGCTACGAACGGTATTCGTTAAGATATCCCGAGCGCGAGCCCGCCACCATGGAACTCCTGCAGTTATGTCTCAATCCCACTGCAAATAAGGAACGCATCCGCTCCGCCGTCCATGCGTTTACACCGTGGATCTATGATGAAATAAGGGAAAAACTCGGCCTCGAATTCTATGGTGCCGGCTAGCTTACCACCCCGGGCGGCGCGGAACACGCGTACCGTGGCGCAGGGCGCCGGACCAGCCTACTCCCCCTTTTGCGGGGCCGCAGTCTCTTCCGGGGCGCTGTCTGCCGGCATGGAGGATTCGGCGGATTCCGGCTCCGCATTGCGGGGTTTTCCGCCGAGCAGGACAACGACCTCCTCCTGCACCTGTTCCAGCTCATCGAGCTTCAGCTGGGGATCAATGACCGCAAAACTCTCATTCGTCTTCTTATGTTCGTAGACGCGCAGCTTGCGGCCGTCGTCAGCGGTTTTAACATCGCGCTCAACGAGGATTTTCTTTCGTTCGAGCATCACCGTCAGAATAAAAATGGCGTTGAGATCCTCTTCATTTTCCTTGGCCATGAGCTTGCGCAGGAGCGATTCAGCGTTTTCCTTTTTCACGGCCTCCTGCGCGGGGGGAGGCGGCAATAGATACTGGGTCTTCCACGAGCTCAGGCCGGGGCCCGCCTCGATCCAGCACTCCTTGCAGAAGTCTTCGCGCACATAGGCACCCTGATCGAAGGACAGCCGCGAATAGATCGATTCCCTGTCCGCGAATTCCTTTTCACACTTATCACATATCCTGGAGCATTTGCGTACGCTCCAGTTTTCAACGTTTTCTCTACCCACAACCAGATTCCTCAACGTAGGTGCGGCAGTTCGCCGCATATTGTTTATGTACGGGAAAGCGACCAGGCCGCCGCGCCTACGATACGGTTTCCCTGTCCCAGATAATATGGCGCTGCTGCCAGAAATATACCACGCCGCTCCAAGCCGTGAGCAGAGCGGCCGCGAGTCCGAGCCACCAGGCAAAACCGGAGTGCGGCACCGGCAGCCAGGGCACATCCCAGATCAGCCCCAGAAAATAGAGGCTGATGGCGATCATCTGCACCGTGGTCTTGACCTTCCCCCACATGCCGGCCGGCATAACGATCCCCTTCTCTATCATCAGCAGGCGCATGCCGGTCACCATGAACTCACGGGCAATGATGAGCACCACCATCCAGGCCCGCAGGCTTTCAAGCTCTACAAAACCGATGAATGCCGCACAAACCAAAACCTTGTCCGCCAGGGGATCCATCAGCTTTCCAAAGGATGTTACGCCGAAAAAGTTGCGCGCCAGGTAACCGTCCAGGGCGTCGGTGATGCTGGCCAGCACAAAAATCACCAGCGCAATGATACGCGCATACGGGAAATCGATGCTCATGCAGATCATCATGACCGCGGTCATCCAGAAACGGCTTATGGTAAGGTGATTGGGCAGGCTCTTCATTCTGCGTCCTTAGCGATCCACGTCGATTTCACCGGGCTTGACCAGATAGGCATCCGGGACGCCGTCGGTAAGGGCTTCATGCCGGACGGATGCCGCGCCGCCGACAGCCGTCGGTTCCTCTTCATCGTCCCCTTCACATTGCGTTACACTCAGAACGATAATCGCCAGCACCAGCACACCGCCCGCTACGGAAAGAATCAGTTTGGGCGAAATCCCGGATCCCGAAATACGGGCGATGGCTTCATTCACTTCACCGAAAATACGCGCTCCGACGCTTGGCGAGGAGGCCACCGCCGCCCCGCCCGAATCGACTGCGACCTGATCCACCTGGTTCAGTTTGTGACGGACATCATCGCTCAGGTTCGGCTTCGCTTTGGGGGCGTATTGCGCGACATAATCATCCACCAGCGGCTGCGGGTCGAGGCCCAGATACTGCGCGTACATTTTGATAAAACTCTTGGCATAAACCGGCGCAGAAAGCGCACCGAAGTCGTCGGCCTCCATCGCCTCGATAAACTTGGACAGGATTTTCGTTGCCCGCCCCGCTTCCGAGACCGTGACGCCCTTGGCATTGCGGGCGGCTTCCAGCTTCTGCCCGATGGTCCCGATGTTCAAATTAGCCTGCTCCATATTTCCACTCCTTAACAGCCGCTGCGTTCCGGCTTATGCCTCTTTGGGTTCGCTTGATTCAACGGCCCCTGTGTTCTGAGGAATCTCCCCGTCCAGATCGATCAGGATTTCCCGCGGTCCAGCTCCATCCGGCGGACCGACGATGCCCCGCTCCTCGAGCAGGTCCATCACGCGGGCGGCACGGGTATAGCCGATCCTCAACCGGCGCTGAAGCGACGAGGTGGAAGCCCGCTTGGTCTGGCGGATCACCTCAATCGCCTGCTCAACGATTTCATCATCCTCACCGCTGTCCATTTCCGGAAGATCCGTGGTCGGCTTTTCTATTTTCTCGTGTATTTCGGTAATGAACTCGGGTTGGCTCTGCTCCTTGCAGTAGCCGGTGACCCGATTGATCTCGTCGTCACTGGTGTAGACGCCCTGCAGGCGGATCAGCTTATCGGTGCCGGGCGGCAGGACAAGCATATCCCCCTTGCCCAACAGCGTATCTGCACCCATCCGGTCGAGAATGGTTCGACTGTCCACCTTCTGCGATACCTTGAACGCCACACGCACGGGGAAGTTGGCCTTGATCGTGCCGGTGATGACTTTAACATCCGGTCGCTGCGTGGCCAGAATCATATGAATGCCGGCGGCACGCGACTTGGCGGCCAACCGGGCAATACCGGCCTCGATCTCCGCCTGCGCCACATGCATCAGGTCGGCCAGCTCGTCGATAACGATTACAATGTAGGGCAGCTTGTCGGGGACGGAATTCTTTTTCTGCTCCTCCTGCTGCTCCGGCGCTTCATCGCCGAAGAGCTCGGTCTGCTTCTGGATCACGCGGGCATTGAAGCTGGGCAGGTCGCGGACACCGGTCTGGTTGAACCACTTGAAACGACGTTCCATTTCATCGATTGCCCAGCGCAGCCCCAACGCCACCTTCTTCGCATTGGTGATGACTGGAACGACCAGATGAGGAAGGCTGTTATAGGCGTGGAATTCCACCGTTTTCGGATCGACCAGAATAAGGCGCAGGTCATCGGGGGTGTGCTTCATCAGCAAACCGGTCAGGATAGAGTTCATGCAGACGGACTTGCCCGATCCGGTTGCACCGGCAATCAGCAGGTGGGGCATCTTGGTCAGGTCGTAGATGATGCTCTTGCCGTTGACATCCTTACCCAGCACCAGCGGCAGCTGATGACGGGTGGACTGGAAGGCGCTGCTTTCGATCAAATCGCGGAAAAACACAGATGCCCGGGAGGTATTGGGAATTTCCACCCCGCAGACGCCCTTGCCGGGAATCGGGGCCTGGATCCGTATGCTCTCGGCATGCATCTTGAGCGCCAGGTTGTCCGCCAACGCCTTGATGCGCTCCACGCGCACGCCGGAGGCCGGCAGGATTTCGTAGCAGGTGACCACCGGGCCCTGCTGAACACCGGTAACCTTGGCTTCCACGCCAAACTCTTCGAGCGCGTTCTGCAGCACTTCGGCCGTATTGGCAATCTCGTCGGCCGACATGCCTTTTCCCTGCGGAACGGGCGGATCCAGCAGATCCAGCGAAGGCAGCTTGTAGTCCGCATGGCCGCCTTCGTCCACCGAAGCAAATCCTTTCTCGTCCGGCTCCTGCTTCTCGACCTTTGCGGCAGCAGGTTTGGCTTTCGGCTTTTCCGCGACCGCAGGTGCGGGTGCAGCCTTTGCCGGCTTTTCGCTTTTCTTCTGCTGTTCGGCAACCATCTTGCGGATATCCACGGCGGGCTCATCCTCCGCCGCCTCAGCCATTGCAGGCTCGGGCTTGGACTTGGGCTTGCGAGGGGCACGCTTGCGGCGGGGCTTCGGCGCGGCGGGCTTCTCGTCGAAGACCTCTTCCGCTGACGGTTTTTCCATTTTGATGTTCCTGGCCCATTCCCAGAGCCGTTTGGCAACATCGACCACATGCACATCCAGCATCCGGACGATCGCGATCACCAACAGGAAGAAAAAGACGATGCCGGCGCCGGCATAGCCGATCCAGTGCCCCAGCGAGCGCTGAGCCAGCACCTCACCCATCAAACCGCCCGGCGTACCGATATTCAGGCGCCCGACGGTTTCATGCCAGAACGGATAGTTCATATCAACCAGGCCGGCCAGGCAGAAGAGCCCCAGGATGAACCAGAGCAGGCGGGGATAAATCTTATGCGATGACCAGATGACCGAGGATACCCCCACCCACAGGATGCTGAATGGAATAATGTAGCCGGCCACACCGAAATACATGAAGGCAACATAAGCCATGCGGGCCCCGAAAAGACCGATCCAGTTGCTCTCCCAGTCGGGACTGCTGTTGAATTCGCCGATTTGCGAGGGATTGTAGGAAAGAATCCCCAGCAGCAGCATCAGCCCGACCATACCTGTTAAAATGCCCGCGATTTCGCGCCATCCCGACCGAACGGGTTCTTCATTCTTTGATTTTGCCATTTCGGGAATATAGAGCATGCCCCCCTGCCAAATCAAAGCGATTTAGCAATATTGGGCGGTTTATGCCGCGGCCGCCCAGATTCGGCACCCGCTCCCGCAATCCGTCCGCCGTATCCTACCCGGAAAGGGCCAGTTTTGAGCGGTAAAAAGCCAGTTCGGCGATGGAGGCCTTGATATCAAACAGCGCGTCGTGGGCATTGGCCTCGGAGATGCCGCCGCCGGGAAAATAGCGGTTGAGCTGGTCGACGCTTTCTTTATCGAACGGTTCGGCACCGATCCAGTCCTGCCACTGGATCTTGAGCGTGGATACATCCAGGAGACGGTAGTGCAGCCGGCGGCCGAAATGCGGCAGGAGACGGCGCATGAGATGCCAGTCGTTATGTACGCTGTTGCCGGCCAGTACGGGCCGCAGTTCCATCTTTTCGCAGGGGGTGCCGCAGTACCGGTCCAGCAAGGCCGCAAGCCGGCGGTCGGCTTCTTCAAGGGGTAGCGCTTCATCCGACCGGCAATGTGCCACCAGCCCGGCCAGGTTTTCCGCCACCCACGGGCTGACCGGTTCGTCCTCCTCAAGCCGAATGAAGCAGTTCAGATCGGCTTCCGGCGGGGCAATACGGTTGAGTTCGGTGTCGGTAATGATAGCGGCCACCTGCAGAAGCCGCGCATGATCGAGGTCCAGCGAGGTAAACTCGGCATCGAACCAGATATAAGCTGAGGTTTTCTTTTGCTGCGTATCAGTCACTGCGGCCTCCCGCCGAAAGATTGAAGCCACAGATAAACACAGATTTCCACGGTTTGAAAACAAGCGAATAAAGAAAAAGGGATGGCCGTCAACCATCCCTTCAATCCATTCGCGCGAATGCGCCGGACTATAATCCCGGCCTCTATTTCTTAATGAGGTTGTAGGTATCGAGCGCGATGACGAGTTCTTCATTCGTATGAATCTTCAGCCCCGTCACCTTGGAGTCATCGGTGGTGATGACGGTTTCATTGGCATTGTTGCGCGCCTCATCTACCTTTAATCCGATGAACCCGAAGTTCTCAAGGATTCTTCCGCGCAGCATGGGGTTGTTTTCACCCACGCCGGCGGTAAACACGATGCCGTCGACCCCGTTCATCGCGGCAATATAGCTGCCGATAAACTTCTGGATGCTGTAGCAGAACATTTCGATGGCCAGCTTGCAGCCTTCATCGCCGGCTTCGGCCCCCTGTACGTTGTCGCGCATGTCGCTCTTGCCGGAGATCGCAAGCAGGCCGCCATGCTTGTTCATCATCGTACTGACCTGCGCGGGCGTCAGCTCCTGCGACTCCATGATGTGCAGCGGAATGTAGGGATCCAACGATCCGGAGCGGGTGCCCATAATAATCCCGTCCAGCGGCGTAAAGCCCATCGTCGTATCGACCGATTTGCCGCCCATGAAGGCCGCGAGCGATCCTCCGTTACCGAGGTGGCAAGTGATCAGCTTCAGCTCTTCAAGCGGCCTGCCCAGTTCTTCGGCGGCCTTTTCGGCCACATAACCGTGCGAGGTTCCATGGAACCCGTACTTACGAATCTTGTAGTTCGTGTACTGCGCGCGCGGCAAGGCATACAGGTAGGCCTTCTTCGGCATCGACTGATGGATCGCCGTGTCAAAAACGGCAACCTGCGGCATGAACGGCATCAGGGATGCCATCGCTTTGATGCCCATCAGATTCGGCGGATTGTGCAGGGGGGCCAGCATGGAGTTGCGCTCGATGGCCTTTACGACCTCCCGGTCGATCAGGACCGATCCGGTAAAATCCTCGCCGCCGTGAACCACGCGATGCCCCACACCGGTCAGCTCATCGAGATCTTCGAGCACAGCCATGTCGCTTTCAACCAGCAGATGAAGGATCGCATCAATGGCGGTTCTGTGGTTCGGCAGATCCATGAACTGCTTGTTCTTATCCTCGCAGCCTTCGCACTGGATGGTGATCGTGGAACCCGCAATACCGATGCGGTCGGCCTGCCCCTCGGAGAGCGCAGAAAAATATTGGGTCTCCTGATCCACCTTGTAGAGCTTGAACTTAATGGATGACGAGCCGGAGTTGAGTACGAGAATCTTCATTAATCGGTTTCCTTGAATTTAATTGCCGGCCTGGAGCGCGGTCAGCGCAACGGTGCCCACGATATCCTCGACGTAGCAGCCGCGGGAGAGATCGTTCACCGGTTTGTTCAGGCCCTGGAGAACAGGTCCGTAGGCCCCGGCACCGGCCAGGCGCTGCACCAGCTTGTACCCGATGTTCGCCGCATTCAGGTCCGGGAAAATCAGTACGCGCGCCTCGCCGCCGAGCGGGCTTTCCGGCGCCTTCTTGGCCGCAACCCCGGGAACAATCGCCGAATCGGTCTGCAGCTCACCGTCGATAACGATGCCCTTGTCGGGACACTCCCGGGCAACCTTTTCCTTGGCCAGTTCGACCGCCTGCTGCACCTTTTCCACCATCGGTACCTTTCCGCCGGAACCATAGGATGAGAAGGAAAGCAGCGCCACCATGGGGGGAATATTGTAGTTCATCGCCGAGATGGCGCTGTCCACCGCAATATCGGCCAGCTGCTCGGCCGTCGGATCCATGACCAGTGCGCAGTCCGAAAAAATATAGGTCTTGTCATTCACGTCCATGATAAAAAAGCTGGAGACCGTCGCACCTTTCTTGGCGGACTTGATCACCTGCAGCGCCGGACGCACCGTATCGGCCGTCGAATGGGCCGCGCCGGAAACCATGCCGTCGGCATCCCCCGACTGCATAATCATGGTACCGAAATAGCTGACCTGCTTGACGGTTTCAAGGGCCTGTTCAGGCGTGATTCCCTTTGCCTTGCGCATTTCGTAGAAGAGGTCTGCATATTCCTGCAGTTTATCCGAGGTTTCGGGATTGATGACGGTGATGCCTTCCAGGCTCCAGCCTTTGGACGAAAAATCCCCGGAGATCTGCTGCTCATCCCCGAGCAGGATAACAGAGGCGATCCCTTCCTGATTGATGATATGTGCAGCTTCACGAACACGTTCATCACTTCCCTCCGGAAGTACGATGTTCCGTTTTGCAACCTTTGCTTTATCAATGATTTGCTGAATAAATGCGCTTCTTGCCATAACCCCTAAACCCCATCTAACGTTCCTGTTAACACCCTGTTTTTCAAAAAACTCCGCAAAACCTACCACTTCGGTGATTTTGCGCAACCCAATTTTACGACAACATCCATCGTTTACTTATTTCCGCCTTTCGGCATCATTCCAAAACCGCAATACATGACCGCATTCGTCTATTTTATATACCCATAAAATGTCTGGTTTTACGTTTTCGACACCCCAATCCAAAAAAAAACCCGCAACCAGATGATTGCGGGCTTTGTTAAATTTATACTGCACCTGTTTATTCAGCAGCAGCGGGTTCCTCGGTAACTTCAGCTGCGGGAGCCGCGATGGCCTCCACCCACTCCAACAGCACCATTTCGGAGCTGTCTGAGATACGGCGTCCCAGCTTGATGATGCGGGTATACCCCCCATTGCGATCGGCAAAGGCCGGCGCGACGGCTTCGAAGAGTTCCTTCACCGAAGCTTCGTTCTTCAGTGTCGAGATGGCCCGGCGCCGATCCGCCAGGGTGCCCTTCTTACCGAGCGTGACCATCTTTTCAGCCAGGCTGCGGGCGGCCTTGGCCTTGGGCAGCGTGGTCTTGATGCGCTTGTTGTCGATCAGGGCGCAAACCAGGTTTGCGAGCAGCTCGTTGCGGTGCGCGCTGGTGCGGCCAAGTTTAACTGTTTTCTTACGATGTCTCATGGTTCCAACCTCTGAATAGTTTCAAATTAATCCTCGGACATCGAACCCTTGAGCAGGTCCGTATCGAAGGTCATGCCGAGCGAAAGTCCCATTTCCTGGATCTTCGCCTTGATCTCGTTGAGCGACTTCTTACCGAAGTTACGATACTTGAGCATTTCGGCTTCGGTCTTCTGTGCCAGTTCGCCAACGGTGGTGATGTTGGCATTGTTCAGGCAGTTGGCCGCACGAACACTCAGTTCGATTTCGTTGACGCTGATGTTGAGCTTCTTGCGCAGCTCTTCCTTCTCCTGGTCGATCTGCTTTTCGCTCTCCTCGAACTCAATCAGATCCTTGTCATAGCTGACAAATACATCGAGGTGGTGGCGCAGAATCGCAGCCGACATGGTCAACGCATCGTCGGGACTGACGCGGCCGTCGGTCCAGATTTCAATGATCAGTTTGTCATAGTCGGTGCGGCGGCCCACACGGGTGTTTTCAACGGCATACTTAACGCGGCGTACCGGCGAGAAGAGGCAGTCGATCGGAATAATGCCGATCTGCTGGTTTTCCTTCTTGTTCAGGTCGGCCGGGCAGTAGCCGCGTCCGATGCGCACTTCCAGGTCGGCTTCAAATATGCCGCCTTCGGCCAGCGTGCAGATCACAAACTCGGGATTCAGCACTTCGATGGTATCGGGCGCCACGATATCGCCGGCGGTCACTTCGCCCGGGCCTTCGACCTTGATCTTAACGGTCTGGGTTTCGCGCGAGTAGGTTTTGAACAGCAGCTGCTTGATGTTCAGGATGATGTCGGTGACGTCTTCGACCACCCCGTCGAGGCTGCAGAATTCGTGCGGTGCACCCTTGATCTTGATGGACGAAACCGCAGCACCCTCGAGCGAGGAGAGCAGCACGCGGCGGAGCGAGTTGCCCATGGTGCGGCCGTAGCCACCTTCGAAGGGTTCTGCATAGAATTTGCCGTAGTTTTCGGTGGAAACAGCCTCGTCCTTGACGACCTGCTTCGGCATTTCAAAACGACCGAGTCGTGTAGCCATTGTATTATCCTCCCAGAACCGGGCATTAACCGGCTCGTATGGTGTTGTTTACCTGTTCAGTGAAAAATCAAACTAGACGCGGCGGCGCTTGGGCGGGCGGCATCCATTGTGCGGAATAGCGGTGGTGTCCTTAATGGCTGTAACCGAAAGACCGGCGGCCTGAATGGCACGAACAGCCGACTCACGACCGGCACCCGGACCCTGCACGCGTACTTCCACTTCCGACATACCGTGGCCGATCGCCGTGCGGGCGGCATCCTGCGCAACCGTGGTGGCCGCGAACGCGGTGCTCTTGCGCGATCCCTTGAAGTTACAGCGGCCGGCGCTGCTCCAGGAAATCACATTGCCACGCATGTCCGTGATCGAAACGATGGTGTTGTTAAAAGTGGTCTTAACGAAAGCGATGCCGAACGGAACGTTCTTCGAACCCTTCTTGCGCTTGATCGGCTCGATCTTTTCATCGGCCAGAAGGTCGGCTGCGGTCGGCAGGCGGCTCTTCTTTTCTTCGGCGGCCTCGGGGGCGCCCTCTTCGCTCTTTGCTTCTGCGGCTGGAGCCGGAGCGGCTTCTTCGGTCTTGGCTTCTGCGGCTTTTGCCTCCTCGGCGGCCGGAGCAGCTTCTTCAACCTTTGCTTCTACATCTTTTTGTTCTTCTGCCATGGGAATAATCCTTCTTTAAAGCATCGGGTTACTTGCCGGCCTTGGCGGCTGCACGGGCTTCCTTACCGCGGACCACGCCGACGGTACGCTTGGCGCCCTTACGGGTACGGGCATTGGTTTTGGTACGCTGGCCACGCACCGGCAGGCCTGCACGATGGCGGCGACCGCGATAGGTGCCGATCGAAATCAGACGGCGGACGTTGGCCGAAATTTCACGACGAAGGTCACCCTCGATGCGATAGTCTGCCTGCAGGACATGAACCAGACTCTGGATGTCTTCATCCTGCAGGTCATCCGCCTTCATGGCCGGATCCAGTTTGGCCTTTTCGCACACTTCCTTAGCGAGGGAAGGTCCGATGCCATAAATATAGCGAAGGGAATATTCCAGCTTTTTGCGGCCGGGAATGTCTATACCGAGTACACGTGGCATTGATAAACTCCTTATTATCCTTGGCGTTGCTTGTGGCGGGGATTGGTGCAGATAATACGCACCACGCCCTTGCGTCGGATTACTTTACACTGTTCACACATTCTTTTTACTGAAGCTCGTACTTTCATTTCATTGCTCCTGGTCTAGCACCAGACGCCCCTTGGACATATCATAGGGCGACATCTCAACTGTAACCTGTTCATTGACTTGCGGCAATTTGCCGCCCTCGTCGCCGCGGCCAATATACGCCGTTAAACGGTGTCCATTGGGCAGTTCTGCGTCAAAAGCGTGTTTGTCTATCACAGATATCAAACGAGCGTCTAGTAAAATTGTCTCTTTTTTCTCCATTTAAACGGGAAATTCCTCTGCAAAAAACAGGATCCGGGAACCTACCGATGCCCGGCGGGCAAAGCAACCCCCGTTTCGTTATTTTTCAGCTTTTGGTGCGGATCGACTATTCGACGGGCTTTTCCGGCCCCGAAACCAGGGAGCCTTCAAAGACCGCCCGGGGATCATTCACGTTCACGAGCTCATGCAGCTCGTACACGTTGTGGTAGCCGTATCCGTAGAGATTGATGTAGGTCGGAATATTCAGTGCCATCATCAGCGGCTTGGCCTGCGCATTGAACTGCGCGCTTACCACCGGATGGTCCAGCGCTGAATGGGCTTTTAATTCCAATCCCACGCTCTTTTCCAGGCCGTCGCAAACTGATACGGGAATGTGATTACATCAAACGCTGCAGCGGGAACTACCAGTATTTGGAGGGGGTATCCCCACCACTCCCTTTTTTCTCTACGTTGAACGCCTGCATCCATCCAATGACCCCACATACCAACTACCACGGCGTACTCTTTGTCGTCCAGCCTAAGTTGTATTGAGCAACCTTCATAAACATCAGCGTCAATGAAGTGTATAGGTGGGGAAGAGGCTGCCGCATGAAATTTTGATGGAATCACCTGCCAATTCGGTTCATTCGTTGCAATACGTGGGAAATGTATCATTTGTACAAGGCTTGCAGCGTCAGCCGTACTAGCAAAAGCATTTGTCAAAGAATTCATTACGGCAGCTCTGCCTGCAACCAGGTATTTCCTTCTTTGATAAACTGTCCGAGGACCATTTCGTTTGCTGTCGACAATAGACGACATCGTATCAGTTACATATGAAGCTTCGACTTCTATCGCCATTGAGCCATCTTCCAAAACGTAGATTGATCCTGAACCGTCCCGTTTCCTTGAAAGGCACTCTCGACGACTCCCAATGTTTTTTACATAGGCCGTAGCGCAACCTGAGGAATATAAGATCACAAGACCAAGTATGACTGAGATTGCCAGAATGTATTTCATCATTACTTAAGCCATCGTTACTTTATCTATGAGTTTTGCGAAAAACAGCCGACTGGAACTCTATAGCTAATGCGTTTAGCATACGCGCACTGCTCTGGCAGGGTTGCTATTTTTTTCCTTAGGGAAACTTCATATCTCAATAATCACGAACACAATCCTGCATCAGATCCCTAATCAGGTTGTCAGGGTTGGCGGACTTTTTCGGATAAAGAAAGGTTCTTAAACAGGTTCCTGGACGGATTAAACTCTAGGTTTCTGTCATTGAGTGTAGGATTTATATAATATGAGAAGATAATATAACGGTATTTCTCCTCTAAAGTCGTCCCAAAGAAGGTAAACTCTCCATAAATTTTACCATACAGAGCTCCTTCCACCGCTCCTTTATCATCGACGACTGTTCTGACCCGAAGAATGGAATTCGCCTCGGGATTGGTCTCATCAATAACCTGTGACTTCTTCAGAGAACCAGTTATGGGGGTACGACCCTTGTGTAGAGACATGTCTGAAACATATCCATTTACAGGTGCT